>JBOHAB010000361.1:0-1504 GCA_050697655.1 Gaiellaceae bacterium | reverse complement strand
CGATTCCTCCCAGTGAGGAGGAGTTGGGGTCGTGGCAGGAGCTCGACCCGGGAGCTGCAGTGCTTGCCGCCGCCGGCGCGAGGCCTCTCGACGCGGACGCCGCCGACGACTTCTACCTGCGCACGTTTGCGGCGCCGGCGGTGGACGTCAACGGGATCCACGGCGGCGAGCCGATGATGCAGAAGACGGTGCTGCCGGTCGTCGCCGAGGCCAATGTCTCCATTCGGCTCGCGCCCGGGCAGGAGGTCGAGGAGATCGTCGCGGCGTTCGAGCGCGTTCTTCGCGCGGCGGTGCCCGAGGGCGCCGAGCTGGAGGTCGAGCGGCGGTCGTCCTCCCCGCCGGGGCTCATCCCTCCGGACGCGCCTGCCGTCCGCCTCGCCCAGGACGCATTCGAGCGCGTCCTCGGCCGCCGTCCGCTCCTTCTTCGCTCGGGCGGAACGATCCCGCTCGTCCCCGCGCTCTCCGACCGGGGCATCCCCACCGTCCTCTCGGGCTTCGCGCTCCCCGGCGCGAACGTCCACTCGCCGAACGAGCGCTTGCTCGCCCGCTACGTCCCGCTCGGCGTCGAGACGGCCCGCGAGACGCTCGTAGCCCTCCGCGGCCTCAGCTGATCGTGGCGATCGGCGAGGCGGTGAACGGCGCCCTCCGCAAGGCGATCCTCGCGTCCTCCGGCAACGCGCACGTGCGTGGCTTCGCCTCGAAGCACGGCCTGCGCCTCGGTGCGTCGCGCTTCGTCGCGGGCGAGGATCTCGACGCCTGCGTCGACGTCCTCCGGGAGCTGAACGGGCGCGGCCTCTACGCGAACACGACCCTTCTGGGCGAAGACGTCCGCGACGAGGCCGAGGCGCGCACGGTCGTCGAGAAGTACCTGGCGATCCTGGCACGGCTGCACGCGGAGGAGCTGCGGACAAACGTGGCGCTGAAGCTCACGCACCTGGGCCTCGACATCGACGAAGAGCTCGCCTACGAGAACGTCGAGCGACTCGTCGACCGCGCGGCCGAGCTCGGCAACTTCATCCGCATCGACATGGAGTACTCCGCCCTCGTCGACCCGACCCTGCGCATCTACCGGCGCCTCCGCGAGGCAGGGCACGACAACGTGGGGACGGTGCTCCAGTCCTACCTCTACCGGACGCAGGACGACCTCGAGAGCCTCCTGTCGCTGCAGCCCAACCTCAGGCTCGTGAAGGGCGCCTACCTCGAGCCGGAGTCGGTCGCGTACCCGAAGAAGGAGGACGTCGACGACGTCTACCTCCGGCTGGTCCAGCGCTCCCTCACCGGCGGCGGCTACACGGCGATCGCCACGCACGACGAGCGGATGATCGAGCACGCCCTCGCCTTCGCCGAGCGGGAGGGAGTCGGCCGCGACCGCTTCGAGCTCCAGATGCTGTACGGCGTGCGGCCTCAGCTCCAGCTCGACCTCGCCGCCCGAGGCTACAAGGTGCTCGTGGCGACCCCCTTCGGCCCCGAGTGGTTCCCTTTCTTCACGCGCCGCCTGGCGGAA
>JBOHAB010000360.1:0-1516 GCA_050697655.1 Gaiellaceae bacterium | reverse complement strand
CGACCTTCCTTTCCTTGATTGAAACAGATACCATGATAAAACCTAAGTGTTAGACTGTCGAGTTGCCTCCACGTTAGGATGGGTGCGTGATTCCAGCCCATCTGCAGGGGCGCGACTTCCTCCGCGTGAATGATTGGGCGCCCGAGGAGCTCACGCTCGTCCTCGACCTCGCGGACGACCTGAAGGCGCGCCACGTCAAGCGCGAGCCGCACCGCCACCTCGAAGGCCGGAGCCTCGGGATGATCTTCCAGAAGCCGTCCACGCGCACGCGGGTCAGCTTCGAGGTCGGGATCGCACAGCTCGGCGGCACCGGCCTCTACCTGGCCGCGGGCGACCTGCAGCTCGGCCGCGGGGAGACGATCAAGGACACGGCGGTCGTCCTCTCGCGCTATCTCGACGGGATCATGATCAGGACGTTCGCGCAGGCGGACGTGGACGAGCTCGCCGACCACGCCGACATTCCCGTCATCAACGGACTCACGGACGACTTCCACCCCTGCCAGGCGCTCGCCGACGTGATGACGATCCACGAACGCCTCGGCGGCTTCGAGGGCGTCCGGGTCGCGTACCTCGGCGACGGGAACAACGTCTGCCACTCGCTGATGGTCGCCTCCGCGAAGCTCGGCATGGACTTCGTGGCCGCGACGCCGCCCGGATACGAGCCCTCGGCGGAGGTCGTCGGCTGGGCCCTGGCCGCCGCCCAAGCAAACGGGACCGCGGTGGAGCTGACCGGCGACGCCCGCGCGGCCGCAACCGGCGCCGACGTTCTCTACACGGACGTCTGGACGAGCATGGGCCAGGACGAGGAACGCGAGAAGCGGCTCGCCGACCTCGCCGGCTACGGCATCGACGCGGGCCTCGTCGCCCTCGCCTCCGACCGTGCGATCGTCCTCCACTGCCTCCCGGCCCACTACGGCGAGGAGATCGCGGAAGACGTGCTCTACGGCGAGCGCTCGGCCGTCTGGGACCAGGCCGAGAACCGCCTGCACGCCCAGAAGGCGCTGATGGCCCTCATCATCCCGTAGTGTCTTTCGAAGACCACGTGCGCGCCGCGCTCGACTCGCTGCCGCCCCAGCTCCGGGAGGCGATGTCGAACGTCGAGATCGTGGTCGAGGACGAGAACGCCGAGGAGCCCGACCTCTTCGGCCTCTACCTCGGCATCCCCCTGACCGAGCGCGGCGTCGAGAGCTACGCGGGCGTCCTCCCCGACAAGATCGCGATCTACCGGATCCCGCTCGAGGAGGAGTTCGGCGACGACCCCGAGGTGCTCGAGGAGGAGATCCGGATCACCGTCGTGCACGAGATCGCGCACCACTTCGGGATCGACGAGGACCGGATCGGCGAGCTCGGCTGGGGCTAGAGGCCCGCTATTTCAGCGGATTCGTTCCCGCCATCCAGATGATGACCCGGGAGAACTTGCCCTCGGCGTCGACGTCGAAGAAGTTGCAGTTGTGCATGTCGTTCTTCGTGCCGTCCACGAGCTCGCCGATGTAGCTCTGCTCGGTCGCCACCTTGC
>JBOHAB010000359.1:0-1532 GCA_050697655.1 Gaiellaceae bacterium | reverse complement strand
ATCGGCCCTGCAGAAGCTTCTGGCCTGGCGCCTCGACGTCGGGCATGTCAACCCGCGCGGGGCGTGGGACGCGATCTCTGCAGGCAGCTCGCGCTGGTCGGCGGGGAGATCGGTCAGGCTGCGCGCGGTCTCGGGTCACCGCGACACGAGCTACACGAGCTGCCCCGGACGCAGGATCTACGGCCAGTTGGGGGAGATCTCCCGGAGGGCAAGGCAGATCGGCCTGCCCAAGCTCTGGAACCCGGAGACCGCAGGGAGTGTCGGCGGCCTCGTTCGCTTCACCGCGCGGCTTTCGGAAGCCCGTCGCTGGACGGTTGAGATAAAGGACGCTGGAGGCGGCGTGGTCGCTCGAGACAGCGGCAGCGGGCGCGCGGTCGACTGGACCTGGGATGCGAGCGCCGTCCCGATCGCCTTCTACACGTACACGATCAGCGCCGGCGCCGCCGTCAGGCCCTCGACCTTGCCCGTGCCTGGGCCGCCGCCGCTCGCCGTCACCGGCCTGAGCGCCTCCCCGCATGCCGTGACGCCGAACGGCGACTGGAAGGGCGAGCGGGCGACAGTCAGGTTCCGGCTCACGCGCCGCGCTCTGCTGCGCGTCAGGGTGCTGAGCGTGGCGACCGGGAACAGCGTTCGGACGCTCCTCGGGAGCGCCACGCGATCCGCGGGGACACGCAGCCTGACGTGGAACGGGCGAACGGGCGGTGGGGCGCCGGTTCCAGACGGCCGCTACCGCATCGCCGTGTCGGCGGAGGCCGGGGTCGAGGAGGTCTCGCGCTCGGTCCGCGTAGTCGTCGACCGGACGCTGGGCGGCGTCTTCGCCTCGCCGGCGGTGTTCTCCCCGAACGGCGACGGCCGCGCCGAGTCCGTCGAGATCGGTTACACGCTCACCCGAGCGGCTGCCGTGCGGGTCAGGGTCATGCGCAGCGGTGACGTCCTCCGCACCCTGCTCGACCGGTCGCAAGGGGCAGGAGCCCACGTGTTGCGGTGGAATGGGCTCGCGCGAGGGTCGCGGCCCGCGGACGGTACCGTCCGCGTGGCCGTTCTCGCCACCACTTCCCTGGGAAAGCGGGGGCTCGACCGGCTGGTGGAGCTCGACACGCGGCGGCCTCGCGTCCGGGTGCTCTCTTTCCGAAGGGCGAAAGGCGTCATCGAGCTTCGTCTCGCGCTCAGCGAGCGCGCTCGGGTGCACGTCTGGTACGGGCGCCGAACCTGGGCGGCCGGCGGGAAGTTCGTCGTGACACGCTCCGCGGGGATAGCCACGATCCGGCGTGCCGTCGGCGCGAGGGTCGTGCGGATCCTCGCTGCCGACGACGGCCTGAACCGCAGCCGGCCGGCCGTCTTCCGCCGCTGACGTAGAACACGTCTCAGAATGAAGCCCTGTTCCGTCGGGCCGCGCAGCTCGCCCCGAGGACGGCGTCCTCACTCGCGCCCGTAGCCTCCGGCTACGAACGCTCCCTGCGTCCTTGCTCGGAACGACCATCGCACCCCGACGAGGAGGCGTCATCCTGAAACGTGTTCTAGCGCTCGAAGAG
>JBOHAB010000358.1:0-1603 GCA_050697655.1 Gaiellaceae bacterium | reverse complement strand
CTTCCTAAACCGCGTGCGCACGTTCGATCCGTGCCGGGGGCACTCTCAGCCTCCTCCAGGCCCAAGGGTGCGCCGTAATCACGCCTCTCAATAGCCGTAGCCTCCGTCCGTGCCGGTCGAGCCGCCGGACACCGGCCCCACGGCGGCGACGTGCCACGTAAAGGTCGTCCCTTCGAAGTCGTCGGTGAAGCCGTCTCCGGTCACCGTCCCCGGCTCCGGGTCCTCCACGAACGTGTAGAGCGGCTTCTCCTTGTAGGTCACCTGCTGCGCGCCGTCAGGGCGCCTCACGACGCCGAGGTCCGGGCTCACCTCGGAGGAGCCGATGGGCTGGTCGCCGGCGCCGAGCGTCAACGGCACCCAGATCGAGGTGCACGCGTCGGTGCAGAGGACCTTGCCTCCCGCCTCCTGGTCCGGCGAGTAGAGAGCGGCTCCCTGGGGATCGACGAGGACGTCCCCGACACCGTCGACGGATGCGACCGAGACGGTCTCACCACCGCCGCCCGCGGGGCTCGAGTCGGAGGAATCGTCACTCCCGCACGCGGCGAGCGCGAGCGCGGCAGCGGCTGCGAGGACAACGAGCGCTGAGTATGTTCGGAATGGGCTCATACCCAGGGCTACGGCCCGCCCTCGTCGTGGGATGTTGCGGCAGCGTTAAGCGAGAGCTCGAGTGGTCCTCAGGCCACCAGCGCATCCCATTCCGCGACGAGGTGCTCCGCCGTTCGCCAGGCGAGGGCCATCACCGTCTCCGTGGGGTTCCTTCCGCCGGACGTCGGGAAGTTCGACGCGCCCAGGACACCGAGGTTCGGCACCTCGTGGGAGAAACACCAGCGGTCGGTGACGTCGACGTCGGGGTCGTCGCCCATGCGCGTGCCGCCGTAGGCGTGCGTCTGAACCGAGGGCGAGCTCGGCGCGACGGGCCAGACCTCGGACGCTCCTGCCTCGCGTAGCCAGTCCATGCACTTGCCCTGCACGAACAGGGC
Source organism: Gaiellaceae bacterium (assembly GCA_050697655.1). Taxonomy (GTDB): domain Bacteria; phylum Actinomycetota; class Thermoleophilia; order Gaiellales; family Gaiellaceae; genus JAIBJN01. Next base: position 623 of record JBOHAB010000358.1, on the reverse strand, counting down.
AGCACGGCGCTCGTTTTCCTTCAGGTCGTTCGTGACGCGGACAACTGGGAAGCCGTCCGGGTCCTTCGCGACCGGGTCGAGGTCGAGGAAGATGTCCTCGTAGGGAGCGACGTTGATCTGCGTCGCCGCCGATGCGACCGAGATCGCGTTTTCCTTCAGCCAGGCCTTCCAGGCCGAGCCCCAGCGTGGAAGCGAAGGCGGCGTCGTCCGCGCAGCGCCGATCGGCTTGGCTTCCATCGTCGCAGACATCGTGCCGCCGCCGGTGAAGCCCAGGCCCGTGTGGTCGAAGAAGTCGCTGTCCCAGTCGTCGACCGCCGACCACTGGCTCGCGGTTCCGGAGAAACGGTTCAACTTCCGCCCGGGGATGACGCCGTTGGCGCCCGCGCGGACGTGCGCCAGATAGTGCCGCCCGACCTGACCGTGGTTGTTGGAAAGCCCGTTCGGGTACGCGGCTGATGTGGACAGGAGCAGCAGACGTGTGTTCTCGTACGTGTATCCGGCCAGCAAGACCGCCTTCGCCGGCTGGAAGCGCGCCTTGCCGTTCTTGAGATAGCGCACGCCGTTCGCCCTGCCGTCGCGGTCGACGGTGATCTCGAACGCGCGCGCACGCTCGATGATTCTGA
>JBOHAB010000357.1:0-1613 GCA_050697655.1 Gaiellaceae bacterium | reverse complement strand
TGTCCTCACTGTCCGAGAGCTCGTCGCCCGCCGCGATGATCGCCCGGCTGGAGGTGACGAGACCCGGGAAGCAGCCCTGCAGCTTCAGGCCTTCGGTCACGTACTGGATGGCGCGGTTGTTGCCGCCCGTGTTCCAGGCCTCGTAGACCTCAGGGTTGAAGCCGTGCTTGTCGATCAGGTCCCACGTCACGTCCCAGAGCACGGCTGCCCAGCCGTGGCCGACGCCGTGCGGGATCGCCAGCGACGTACCGTTCAGCCAGCCGTTCGTCTTGATGCTGTCGTACGTGAAGGGCTGGAGCTCCATGTTGCGAGAGTAGGGCCGTGGCCGAAGCCCGTCCTGAGTGCGGTCGGACTCGAAGAGGACGTACGGCACGAGACCGCGCGTGCCCTCCGGATCGTCCAGCTCCGGGTTGAGGAGCAGCGAGATGGCGTAGTAGTCGCTCCAGCCCTCGCTGCCGCGCTCGCTTCCGCCCAGGCAGTTCTCCGTGGGCCCGCCCGTGAGCCGATTCGAGACGCCGTGGCCGTACTCGTGGAAGATGATCCCGGTGTCGAAGTCGCCGTCCCGGATACCCGGGTGCGCGGGGTGCTTCCGCACTGTTCCCGTCCCGGGCAGAGCCGCCTTGAGGGCCACGCCGTCGGCAGTGCTGACGCTGACGGCGGGGATCCCGGGCGGGGCGGCGGTCATGTCTCCGTCGAGCGTCGGCGGATTGCTGCTGCCCGTGTTGTTGGCGATGACCACAGCGACCGCGCCTGCCGCCTCGGCGTTGTGGACCTGGTCGAGGAACTCGCAGACCGGCGGCGGGTCCTCAGGAGGCTCGGGCGGCTCGTTCGCGCGGTCGACGACCGCGATCGCTCCCGCAGGCAGCGGCCCGTACGGCTCGCAGCCGTCGTTCACCGTCCCTACTGGTCCCGTGGCGACGCCGTCGTCGACGAGGACGATGGGGCCGCTGACGCCGGCCGGGGAAGCGGGTGGCCCGAAGCGCGACCAGCCGGCCCCGAACTCGCCGACGCCGTCGACGACCACCTGGTTCTGACGCCCGAGCTGGTTGCCCGGCCACAGGAACATCTGCATCCGCGGCGTCCCTGGCTCCTCGCCCGGGTCCTCGTCCGGGGTGGAGAAGTTGGCGTTGTTCGTGCCGCTCCCGTCGGCGGCCTCGCAGCGAACATAGTCGCCCTCCTGGCCGCCCCGGCCATAATTGTTGGCCTGGAAGTTCCCCGACGCCTCGTCGAAGCCGTACCGGTAGAGCACGTCGTGGATGATGTTGCAGCCGTAGAACAGGTTCGTGGCGACCGCGTCCCGGTACGCCTGCGCGTGCTGTGAGAAGTCGACCGGGAAGTCGAAGTCGAGCCCGGCGCCGCCGTCGGGGCTCCCGCCGAAGTCCTGCTGCTCGTCGTCGTCCTGGTCGAGATAGGCGTGGTTGTTGTTTCCTCGCGTAATCGTGAACTCCGCGCCCGCGATGCCGTTCGTGTCGTGCCAGCCGAACGGCGAAGCGAGCCCGTCCGCCGGATCCGCGACGAGCTGGCGAGGCGCGTCATTCGGACTCTCGTCCGGGAGCCGGAAGACGCGGTAGCTCGACCCGTCGAAGACGCGGTCGGGTGGAACCGGGTAGACG
>JBOHAB010000356.1:0-1621 GCA_050697655.1 Gaiellaceae bacterium | reverse complement strand
CCACCTCGTCGAGGGTGCATGGCTGCTGGCCGTGGAGGCCGTAGCGCATCTCGAGGACGCGCCGTTCGCGGAGCGAGAGCGTCTCGAGGACGCGGCTGAGAGTCTCCCGGCGGAGCGTGGTCTCGGCCGCCTCGTCCGGCGCCGGTGCGCTCTCGTCGGCGAGGAAGTGACCGAACTCGGACTCTTCCTCGTCGCCGACCGGCTTCTCGAGCGAGATCGGCGCCTGCGCGCTCCGCCTGATGTGCTCGATCTCGTCGGCCTCGAGCTCTAGCTCCTCGGCGATCTCATCGGTGGACGGCTCCCTGCCGAGCTCGCCGAGCAGCTTGCGCTCGATCCTGCCGATCTTGTTCAGCTTCTCGACGACGTGAACGGGCATGCGGACCGTGCGCGCCTTGTCGGCGAGCGCGCGGGCCACCGCCTGGCGAATCCACCAGGTCGCGTACGTCGAGAACTTGAAGCCCTTGCGGTAGTCGAACTTCTCCGCCGCGCGCACCAGCCCGATCGTCCCCTCCTGGATCAGGTCGAGGAACGGCAGGCCCTGGTTGCGGTAGTTCTTGGCGATCGAGACGACGAGCCGGAGGTTCGACTCGACCATCTTCTGCTTGGCACGGTGCTCGCCACGCTCGATCAGCTTCGCGAGCTCGACCTCCTGCGCTGCGGTGAGCAGGGGAACCTTCCCGATGTCCTTGAGGAAGAGCTGCAGGGCGTCCGTCGAGATCTCGCGCGCCTCGGGCTCGATCACGAGGACGGCCGCGCCTTCTTCCTCGTCCACGACCTCGATGTGGAGCTCCTCGAGCGCCGAGTAGAACTCGTCCAGCTGGACGGGCTCGAGCTCGTCGCCGAGAGCGAGCGCGATCTCCTCGTGCGTGAGAAAACCGGCCTCTCGGCCTTGCCGAACGAGTGCTCTGGCGTCCTCATGGTCGAGGATGACGCCCACTTCGCTCCCTTTCCTCTCCACGAGATCCTTAATCCCGTCTCCTCAACGTAGTTGGGGCCGGTGGCTTGTCAACGGTCGTTCTGCCGCAAATCTCCTGCACAAGCGCCGCGACTCTTGCACGGCGGTCGGACGTTCGGCATGCCCCTTTTGGGGGACTGTGCTTACTGGACGTCTTCTAGACGGTCGAGGAGGCGCTCGGCTTCCCTCCCGTAAAACCCGTCCGGATCGGCTTCACGAGCCAAACGGAGCTGACGAATCGCCTCTTCCACCTGGCCGAGCCAGGAGAGCGCCAGCCCGAGGTGGTAGCGGACGACGCCGTCTTCGTCGGCGTCGGCGAGCGGCCCGAGCCGCGAGAACGCCTGCGACGGGTCGTCCTTGTCGAAGCGGCCGATCGCGTCGGCGACCTTCGCCGGGAGGCTGCCCGGGTCGGCCTCGAGGGCGCTCCCGAAGGCTGCGCTGGCCGATACGGGCCGGCCGACGCGCTGGAGGGCGATCCCGTAGACGAGGCGCTCGGCGACGCCGCCGGCTTCGGCCTGGCGCTCGAGCTCGGCGAGCTGCTCCTCCGGCGAAAGCCCCTCGAGCTCCGGCGGGGCCTCGAGCGGCGCTACGAAGGGCGGGCGCCCCGGAGCGAACTGCGGGTTGAGGAGATCCTCCGCACGCAGAGCCGCGGGCGAGTCGGGCTCG
>JBOHAB010000355.1:0-1637 GCA_050697655.1 Gaiellaceae bacterium | reverse complement strand
GGCTCGGGTCGACGGCATCACCGTGGCGGATCTCGACCGAGCTCTGTACGGCGACCGGACGCTGGTCAAGCACCTGGCCATGCGCCGCACCCTCTTCGTCTTCCCGCGCGAGACCTTGGCCCTCGCCCAGGCGGGCGCGAGCAACCGCGTCGCCAACGCCGAGCGGAAGAGGCTGATCCGCGACGTCGAGAGCGCCGGCCTGCAGCGAGACGGCGAGCGCTGGCTGGCCGAAGCCTCCGAGCGGGTGCTCGCGGCCCTCGCCGACGGCCGGGAAGCGACGTCGTCGGAGCTCCGCAAGGAGATTCCGCTGCTCGAGGGCGCGATCGTCTACGGCGCCGGGAAGTCCTGGGGCGGACGGATGCCCGTCGGCCCTCGCGTACTGACGACGCTGTCGGCCGCGGGCCGGGTCGTGCGGGCCTCGAACGACGGGGCCTGGACGATCTCCCGCCCGCGCTGGGCGGCCACGAGCGCGTGGCTGGGCGAGGAGATAGAGCCTCGGGAGGAAGCCGCGGGCGTGGCAGGGCTGGTCGAGGGCTGGCTGCGCACGTTCGGGCCGGGGACGGCGGGCGATCTCAAGTGGTGGCTGGGATCGACCGTCGCGGCCGTTCGTCGCGCCTTGGCCGACCTCGAGGCAGTCGAGGTCGAGCTCGACGGGCAGACCGGCTACGTCCTCCCGGACGACCTGGAGCCGACCGAGCGCGTCGAGCCCTGGGCTGCGCTCCTGCCGCCGCTCGACCCGACGACCATGGGCTGGCAGGAGCGTGAGTGGTACCTCGGCCCGCACAAGGCGCAGCTCTTCGATGCGAGCGGCAACGCCGGGCCGACCGCTTGGTGGGACGGGCGGATCGTCGGCGGCTGGCGCCAGAGCGACGACGACGGCTGCATCTTCCTGCAGCTGCTCGAAGACGTCGGCTCGGAAGGCTGCGCGGCGCTGGAGAGCGAGGCCGGGCGCCTGAGCGAGTGGCTCGGCGGCACGCGTGCGCTGCCGAGGTTCCCCTCGCCGCTCTCGAAGGCGGACCAGCACCTGTCCTCTTGACGAACGAGCACCCTGAATAGGGTCAGTAGTTGAGGGCTCTTATCCAACGGAAGCTGATCGGCGCCGGCTGCGGCTCCCTCCGCCGGCGATTCGATCGAAGCAGGAGGAATTGACGTGAAGTCCATCCGACTCCCTTCGCCTGCGCTGCTCGTGGCTCTGCTTGCGCTCTTCGTGGCGCTCGGCGGCACAGCCACGGCGGTCACCCCAGATCGGCAGCGGAAAGATCAGGGACGACTCGATCCGCTCGCGGGACATCGACAACGGCACCCTTGACGCGGGCCGATCTCGCCGACTCCGCCGAGCGGTCTCTTCAGGGCGTAAGCAAGCTCGAGGCGGACGGGCCCTACCCCGGCGCCACCGATCTGGGAGCGCTGACGAAGCAGGGCGACAACTCTGCTGCCAAGTGGTACTCGCCGATCCCCGGCGACGAGGCCCTTTCCCTCAAGCCCAACGGCTGGATCGTCCAGGGCTTCTACACCGGCGAGGGCGACGTGATCGTTCGGCCGTGGGTCGTCTGCGCGGTCGTGAAGAACTAACTGGAACGACCTGATCCAGGACTGAACGAGGACGAGGGCCCGCGCGAGCGACCCCTTTCTCGTTC
>JBOHAB010000354.1:0-1644 GCA_050697655.1 Gaiellaceae bacterium | reverse complement strand
GGGGAACCCGTGGTTCCCCCGCGAGCCCCCTCCTTCTTGGAGTCGGCCGTCTGTTCCTGAGCGCGGTCAAGATCCGCGGGTTCAAGTCGTTCCCGGATCCGGTCGAGGTGCGCCTCGAGCCGGGTGTCGCCGTGGTCGTCGGCCCCAACGGCTCCGGGAAGTCGAACATCGCCGATGCGATCGTCTGGGCTGCCGGGAGCCTGAGCCCGAGCGAGCTTCGGGCTGAGAAGCCGGACGACGTGCTCTACGCCGGCTCGAAGGAGCGGCCGGCGGCCGACTGGTGCGAGGTCGAGCTGCTCTTCGACATCGAGGACGGTGACGGGCCGCTCGACGTCGCCGAGCTCTCCGTCGTCCGGCGCGCGCACCGGGAGGGCGACGGCGAGTACCTCGTCAACCGGGCGCGCGTCCGTCGCACCGACATCGTCGAGCTGCTGGCTGACGTCGGCCTGGCGGGTGAGCGGCACTCGATCATCTCCCAAGGCCGGGTCGAGGAGATCCTCGTCTCGAAGGCCGACGAGCGCCGTGCGCTGGTCGAGGAGGCGGCCGGGCTCGGCAAGTTCAAGCGCCGGCGCCACCGCGCCGAGCTGAAGCTCACGCGGGTGCAGGCCCAGGTGGAGCGGGCGCGCGACCTCGAGGACGAGGTGCGAAAACGCCTGCGTCCCTTGGCGTTGCAGGCGAGCGCGGCCGAGCGGGCGGAGAAGCTCGGCGTCGAGATCGACCGTCTGAAGGCGCGCCTCGCCGCGGCGGAGCTGGAAGCGCTCGAGCGGCGGCTCGCGGAGGTCGAGGAGCGGCGAACCGAGGCAGCCCAGGAGCGCCGCCGCCGCGACGGGCGCCTCGAGGGAATCCTGGCCGAGCGGCGTCGGACGGAGGACGGGCTCGCCGAGGCGGCGGGTCGCCACGAGCAGGCGACTGCCGCTCTCTACCGTCTGCGGAGCGCGGTCGAGCGGCTGGAGCTGCGGCGGGAGCGTGCCGAGGAGACCGCCGCCTCGCTCCGCGCCGACGCAGACCGGCCGCGGCTCGCTCCCACGCCGAAGCCGCCGAGCTACGAGCGGGCGCTCGCCGCCGCGGGAGCGTGGGCGCCGGAGCGGGTCGAGCTGCCGGACGCGTTGGCGAAGCTGGAACGGGCACACGCGGAGCGGCGGGACGCGCTAGTCGCGCTCTCCGGCGGCGAGAGCTGGTTCGCGGTGGATTCGAGCTCGGCCGCGGCGGCCGCGCCGACTGCTTCGACCCGGGAGGAGACCCTGCGGCGGCTCGCGGCGCTGGCGGAGTGGGCGGCGGCCCTGCTCCATGCGGCCGGGAAGCGGGCCGTGCTCCTGGAGCCTCCGCTCCGGGCGCGCGTCGACGCGGGCGGCAGTCGCGCCGCGGAGCTCGGCGAGGAGCTGCGGCGCCTCGGCGGTCTCGAGGCCGAGCTCCGGCGCGCCGCCGCCGAGGCCGGGGAGCGTCTCTCGGCGATCGGGATCGAGCACGCGCGCCTGGAGGCCGAACGCGAGGAGATCGGACGCCGGGTGCCGGAGGGCGCCGAGGCGGAGCCGTTGACGGAGGACGAAGCAGTCGAGCTGCAGGGGCAGCTCGCCCGGCTCGAGCGCAGGCGGGAGGCGATCGGGCAGGTGAACCCCCTGGCGGCGCAGGAGCACGCCAGCGAGA
>JBOHAB010000353.1:0-1653 GCA_050697655.1 Gaiellaceae bacterium | reverse complement strand
CGCCTGTCGTCGCGGCGATGACTGCCCACCCGGAGCTCGTGGGCGGGCGTCGGGCGGTCGACACCATCTCGATGCGGGCTCTTCCCGGCGCGGTCGCCAAGCGCGGCGCGGAAGGCGTCCTCTGCGTTGGCCTCGCGGACGGGCGGGGCCTGGCCCTCAAGGTCGAGGACGGCGCCCACCGAGCGGCCTACGCGGCGGCCGGCGCCGTGCTCGGAATCCCCGAGCTGGCCGAGCGGCCGCTCCACTCGAGCCGGGGCGAGGTGGTCGGCTCGGTGACGGCGACCCCTTGACCTCGGAGAAACTCGTCTACCACTTTTCCACAGGAGTTGTAGAATCCCGGGCCGAAGTTCCTGCAGAGCCGGCGGACGGCATCATCTCGCCGGCTCTCTTTCGTTCCAGTCGGCGACGTTGCACGGGAAAGGCGGGTCAATGCTTCAGGTCGACGTTTCCCTGCCCGAGGTCGAGGAGCTGCAGAAGCTCGTTGCGGACGGACAGGACAAGGGGTTCCTCACCTACGACGAGATCGTCGCTGGGCTCGAGGAAGTCGACCTCACCAAGGAACAGGTCGAGGACTTCTACACCTACCTGATCGATCACGGCATCGAGCTGATGGAAGGGCTCGAGCACAAGACGCCGCCGCACGAGGAACCGGCGCTCGCCGAGGAGGAGAAGGTTCCGAAGCTCGACCTCACCGTCGAGCCGTCGCTGGACTCGCTTCGCCTCTACCTGCGCGAGATCGGGAAGGTGCCGCTGCTCACGGCCGACCAGGAGGTCACGCTCGCCAAGCGCATCGAACGTGGGGACATGGCCGCCAAGACGGAGATGATCGAGGCGAACCTCCGCCTGGTCGTCTCGATCGCGAAGGGCTACCTCGGCCGCGGCCTCTCCTTTCTCGACCTGATCCAGGAGGGCTCGCTCGGGCTCATCCGCGCGGTCGAGAAGTTCGACTACCGCAAGGGCTTCAAGTTCTCGACGTACGCCACCTGGTGGATCCGGCAGGCGGTGACGCGGGCGATCGCCGACAAGGCGCGAACGATCCGCATCCCCGTGCACATGGTCGAGAAGCTGAACAAGGTGGTCCACATCGAGCGCCAGCTGGTCCAGCGCCTCGGCCGCGAGCCGTTGCCGGACGAGATCGCCGAGGAGCTCGAGATGACCACCGAGGAGGTTCGCGAGATCCTCCGCATGGCCCAGCTTCCGGTCTCGCTCGAGAAGCCGATCGGCGAGGAGGAGGAGTCCGAGCTCGGCGACTTCGTCCAGGACGACGCCGCCGAGTCCCCGTTCGACTCGGCTTCGCTCAATCTTCGCCGCGAGGACATCGACAAGGCGCTCGAGTCGCTGCCCATCCGCGAGCGCAAGGTGATCGAGCTCCGCTTCGGCCTCAAGGGCGAGCAGCCGCGGACGCTCGAGGAGGTCGGGCGTGCCTTCGGCGTGACCCGCGAGCGCATCCGCCAGATCGAAAACAACACCCTGAAGAAGCTCGAGTCCTTACCGGAGGCGCAAGGCTTGAAGGACTGTGTCTAGGAGCTAGCTGACGCGCCTACACAGGTTGTGAACGGCTGAGAGGACATCCGGGCCTCCTTCGAGGCTGTGGGTCTGCCAGGACTCACGTCTCGAGGAGGGACCCGGATGGTGCTTCACCGTAACGCCAAG
>JBOHAB010000352.1:0-1673 GCA_050697655.1 Gaiellaceae bacterium | reverse complement strand
AGCAGCTCGGTATCGAGGGGATCAACCTGAGCCTGGCACGGGCGATCAAGCAGGTAGTCGACGTACCCGTGCTCTGCGCCGGCGGGTTCCAGACCGCCTCGGTGATCTCCCGGGCGATCGAGGACGGCTCGGTCGACGGGGTCACCATCGGACGGCCTCTGATCGCCAACCCTGACCTGCCGAACCTGTTCGCGGAGGGGCTCGCCCGGGCGCCGCAGCCCTGCACGTACTGCAACAAGTGCCTGATCAACTTCATCGAGACCCCGCTCGGCTGCTACGAGGAGAGCCGGTATCGCTCACGCGACGAGATGCTCCGGCACATCATGTCGGTCTACAAGGGAGCGCCTCTGCCGGCCGAGGTGAAGTGACCGCAGACGCGATCTTCGAGCCGCTTCGCTTCCGCAACCTCGAGGTAAAGAACCGCATCCTCCGGTCGAACATCGCCGGCCGCCTCGACGCCTACGACGGCACCGGCACCCAGACCCGGATCAACTGGGAGCTGAAGTTCGCCCGGGGCGGCGTCGGGGCGATCCTCTCCTCGTGGACCGCGGTCGACGAGCGAGGCAAGATCGTCCCGGAGTTCGCGGGGATCGAGACCGACGAGCGCATCCCCTTCTGGCGCGAGCTGGGGGAGCGCGTGCACGAGCACGACTGCCGCTACATCGTCCAGCTCGCGCACGCCGGCCGGCAGCGGGACTTGCCGACGGTGGCGTTCGGCAAGGGGCTCTCCTCCACGCACAAGCCCGACCCCCTGCACGGCTTCGAGGCCGAGCGCGCGACCAGAGCCGACCTGGAGGCGATCAAGCGCTCGTTCGCGGCGGGTGCGCGACGCGCCCGCGAGGCCGGGCTCGACGGCGTCGAGATCCACGGCGCCAACGGCTACCTGTTCACCCAGTTCCTGTCCTCGGCGATCAACGACCGCGAGGACTCCTACGGCGGCTCGCTCGAGAATCGCGCGCGCCTCCTCCTCGAGACGGTCGAGGCGATCCGCGCCGAGGTCGGCGACGACTTCCACCTCCAGGTGAAGGTCTCGACGACGGAGCACGCCGACGCGTTCCTCCCCTGGCTCGGGAAGGGGAACACGATCGAGGACTCGGTGCAGGTCTGCCGCTGGCTCGAGCAGGCGGGAACCGACGCGATCCACGTCTCCTCCGGCAGCACGTTCCCGCATCCGGAGAATCCCGCCGGCGAGTTCTCGATCGAGGACATGGTGCGGACCTACGACGTCATGCTCTCGAGCGGGAAGAGCACGTTCCGGAACTACCTCCTCTTCCGGCTCTGGCCCGCGAACCGGGTGATGAAGGCCCGCTGGGAGCGGGATCCCGCCGAGGTTCCGGGACGCTGCCTGCCCGACGCCCGCGCCGTCAAGCAGGCTGTCGGGATTCCCGTGATCGTCACCGGCGGCTTCCAGCAGGCCTCGCTGATCGCCGCCGCGCTCGAGCGCGGCGACTGCGACGCCGTCTCGATCGCGCGCGGGCTCGTCGCCAACAACGACCTCGTCGAGCTCTTCCGGGCCGGCCACGACTTGCCGCCGAGGCCGTGCACCTACTGCAACAAGTGCCTGTACAACGTGCTCGAGCACCCGATCGGCTGCTACGACGAACGGCGTTTTCCCTCGCGAGAGGCGATGATCGAGCAGATCATGTCCGTCTACACGCCCGCTTCATGAGTAA
>JBOHAB010000351.1:0-1717 GCA_050697655.1 Gaiellaceae bacterium | reverse complement strand
ACCAGGAGGCCCTGGTCGCGCGGGCCCACGAGCGGCTAGTGAAGGAGCTCCTGCCGGTCGTGGACGACCTCGAGCGGGCGCTCGTCGCCGCCGAGGAGCACGAGGAGGCGAAGCTCGAGGAAGGCGTCAGGCTCGTCCACCGCGAGCTCCGCAACGCCCTCGCCAAGGAGGGGCTGGTGGAGATCGACACCGAGGGCGAGTTCGACCCGCACGTCCACGAGGCGCTGTTGACCCAGCCTTCGGACGCGGGCGACGGCGCCATCCTCCAGGTGATTCAGAAGGGATACCGGCTCGGCGACCGGGTGCTCAGGCCCGCGCGCGTCGTCGTCTCCCAGGGGCCCGCGGCGTGAGGGACCTCTACGAGGTCCTGGGCGTCCCCAAGTCGGCCTCGCAGGACGAGATCAAGAAGGCCTACCGCAAGCTCGCCCGCAAGCACCACCCGGACTCGAACCCGGGCGACGCGTCTGCCGAGGAGCGCTTCAAGGAGCTGCAGGACGCCTACGACGTCCTCTCCGACCCGGAGAAGCGCCAGCAGTACGACCAGCTCGGGCCGCGCCTGTTCGAGGGCGCCCGGGCGGGCGGGCCCGGTGGGTTCACCTGGACCGGAGACGTTGGCGACCTGGGTGATCTCGGCGACCTCTTCGGCGGGCTCTTCGGCCGCGCGGGGGGCGGGCAGGGGCGGGCTCGGGAGCGAGGGCAGCGCGGCGCCGACCTCGGCGTCATGCTCAATCTCTCCTTCGAGGACTCCCTGAACGGCCTGACCACGAAGATCCCGGTCGAGCTGGAGACGACCTGCTCGACCTGCAAGGGCTCCGGCGCCGAGCCCGGCACCCAGCCGGTCATCTGCCCCGAGTGCCGCGGCCGAGGCGTGACGTCCGAGGACGAGGGCTTCTTCGCCTTCTCACGGCCGTGCCCGCGCTGCCGGGGCAACGGGACGGTGATCGAGAGGCCCTGCCACACGTGCCACGGCACGGGGCGCGAGCGCCGGACGAAGCGGTACACGGTCAAGATCCCCGCCGGGGTCAAGGACGGCACGCAGATCCGCCTCAAGGGCAAGGGCGAAGCCGGCTACGGCGGCGGTCCGGCCGGCGACCTGATCGTGACGACGCGGGTGACGCCCTCGCCCCTCTTCAAGCGCCGCGGCGCCGACCTCGAGATCGAGGTGCCCGTGACGTATGCGGAGGCCGCGCTCGGCGCCGACGTGGAGGTGCCGACTCCCGACGGGCGCATCTCGCTGAAGGTTCCGGCGGGCTCGCCGGACGGGAAGCTGCTGCGCGTGCGCGGCAAGGGCGCGCCGAAGCTGAACGGCGGCGGCAAGGGCGACCTGCTTGCCCGCGTCCGCCTCGACGTCCCCACCAAGCTGACCAAGGCCGAGCGCGAGGCGATCGAGGCCCTCGGCAAGGCGTCGGCCCGAGACGTGAGGGAGAAGCTGAGGGCGTGATGCTGTCGCTCCATGAGAACCTCGAACGCGAGGGCGCCCGCGTGGCGCCGGAGCCCGAGACGACGGAACAGCTCGTCGCCAAGTCGAGGCGCCCGTCGCGGCTGCTCCAGGTCACGGGCGCCGTCGCAGGTGCGGCCGGCGTCGTGCTGATCCTGACTGAGCTCGGCCTGGTCGATCTCCTACCGCAGCGGGGAGGAGGACGATGACGCCTAGCGAGCATCCCCGCTACATGATCAGCGTCGCCGCGGAGCTCGTGGGCATGCACCCGCAGACGCT
>JBOHAB010000350.1:0-1723 GCA_050697655.1 Gaiellaceae bacterium | reverse complement strand
GCCGGCGAGAGCCACGTCGATCGCAGCGTGCGCGAGACGCTGGAACTCGCCCACGGAGCCCTCGTGGTCGAGAGGCCAGATGCCGACCAGCCGTGTGGGCAGCTCGGGCTGGTTCGTCAGGATCGGCAGGCCCCGGTAGACCTGCATCGCGTCGGCGGAGACGATCTCGGCGGGAATGCGCGCCGCGAGCGTCTCCGCGACTGCGCTCTTCCCGGACGCGGTCGGCCCGAAGATCGCAAGCACGTGCTCGTCACGGTCGTGCCTCTCCCGGCTCCGAAGGCCGAGCCCCGAAGCGTCAGCGTCCGTCACGGCGGGGGGGCCGGCCGCGGGCCTCCCTCCGCTTCGAGCCTAACGCGGCGTGGCGCACGCGTGGTACGCGAAACGGTCACGAAAGTGTGTCGGCGAGCGCGACGGTCACGGCCGTGCCCGCCAGCGTGGTCGACGTCGCGCTCTCGATCATGACCGGGACGAGCTGGCCGGGCTCGGCGGCTCCTCGGAAGTTGACCGTGGTGTTCCGGCGCGTCCGCCCACGCCAGAGGGTCGGCTCCGTGCGGCTCGGCCCTTCGATCAGCACCTCCTCCACCCTGCCGACGCGCTCCTCGTTGCGCCCGCGCGCGATCCGTTGGACGACCTCGATCAGGCGCTCGATGCGCTCCCGCTTGACCTCCTCCGGCACCTGATCGGTCATCGCCGCAGCCTCGGTGCCTTGCCGCGGGCTGTAGACGAACGTGTACGCGCCGTCGAAGCGGACCTCCTCCACGACCTCGAGGGTCTCGCGGAAGTCGTCCTCGGTCTCGCCCGGGAAGCCCACGATGATGTCAGTCGTCAGCGCGAGGTCGGGGATCGCGTCGCGCAAACGCTCGACGAGCACGAGGTAGCGGTCCCGCCCGTACGTCCGGCGCATGCGCTTCAGCACCCGAGTGGAGCCGGACTGAAGCGGCAGGTGCGTGTGCTCGCACACGGCCGCGCAGTCGGCCATCGCCTCGATGACGGGCGCGCGGAAGTCCTTCGGGTGCGGGCTCGTGAAGCGAATCCGCTCGATTCCGGGCACGGCGTCCACCCCGCGCAGCAGCTCCCCAAACTCGGTGCGCAGGCCGGGCAGCAGGTCTCTCCCCCAGGAGTTGACGTTCTGGCCGAGCAGCGTCACCTCGCGGACCCCGTCGGCGGCGAGCCCGCTCACCTCGGCGACGATCTCGCCCGGACGGCGGCTCTGCTCCCGGCCCCGGACGGCCGGCACGATGCAGTACGAGCAGACGGAGTTGCAGCCCATGGAAATCTGCACCCAGGCCTGGAAGGCGCGCTCGCGCCGCGCCGGGAGGTCGCCGGCGAAGTGCCGCCATTCGGCGAAGCTCCCGCGGGAGACACCCAGGCCGCCGGCGCCGATCCAGTCGGCGAGATGCGGGATCGAACCTGGGCCGAAGGCGACGTCGACGTACGGATAGAGCTCGAAGATGCGCTCGCGCTGGGCCTCCGCGTAGCAGCCACCGACGGCGATCACGCGGTCGGGGTCGGCTCGCTTCAAGGCCGCCGCCTGCGCGAGATGGGCGGCGAAGCGCTGATCGGGCTTCTCGCGCACCGTGCAGGTGTTGAAGACGATCACGTCGGCCTCCTCCTGCGTGAGCGCCTCGCCCAGGCCGAGCGACTCGAGCAGGCCCTTGATCCGCTCGGAGTCGTGCGCGTTCATCTGGCACCCGAAGGTCGTGACGTGGTAGCGCTTCACGGG
>JBOHAB010000349.1:0-1728 GCA_050697655.1 Gaiellaceae bacterium | reverse complement strand
CCGTCGATGTTGCCGGTGGCGGCCCCGAGGGTCTCGATCTGCTCGTACGCCGCCTCCAGGTCCGGCGCCGCGTCCTGCAGGAGGACGGGGATGTCGAGCTTCTCGAGCCCGTCCACGAGCCCGCCCGGGTCGTAGGCGGCGATCACGAGGTCGGGCTCGTAACCCGCGATCGCCTCGACGTTCGGCTGGAAGCCCGAGAGGTCGCTGACCGGCGCTTCCGCCGGGTAGTTGGACTGGTCGTCGACGGCGAGCACCTGCTCGCCCGCGCCGATGGCGAAGAGCGTTTCGGTAGCGGTCGCCGAGAGGGAGATGATCTCGTCCGGCTCCTCCGCGAGCGTCACCGATCCGTTGTCCGCCTCGACGATCACGGGGAACTCCGACGCCGGCGCGGTCTCGACGGCCGCCGACGAAGTCGCCGGCGCCGCGGCCGTGCCGTCGCCGTCGCCGCCGCACGCGCCGAGGACGAGGGCGAGCAGGAGAGCCAGGGCGGCTGCGAGAGGACGGTTGAGCACGTTTCCTCCTTCCGCGAGGGGAACGGGTCTCGGCGAGCGTCAGGTCTTCTGACTCGGGGCTCCCTCCTTCGCCGCCTTCCCGGCCCGAGGGCCAGTGGCACTTCGGCGAGGAGCGTCTCCCCTCACAGCGGCGGGACCGTGCCGGACTCGCACCGGCTTCCCTTAGCCGCTCGCCTGTCTGGTCGGCATGAGGATACACCTGGGCTAGGCTGGGCGCCCGTGGCTGCGACCCGGCTCAACCTCTGGCTTCCAGTCGTCCTCTGGGCGGCCTTGATCTTTACGTTCTCCTCGATCCCGAGCCTCGGCACCGGGCTCGGCACCTGGGATCTCGTCCTGCGGAAGCTCGCCCACGCCGTCGAGTTCGGCGTGCTCGGCGCGCTGCTCTACCGCGCGCTCAGGCGGGAGCCACTCGCGGTTCTGCTCGGCTCGGCCTACGCCGTCACCGACGAGGTCCACCAGGCCTTCGTCTCGGGTCGGCAAGGCTCGCCGGTCGACTGGCTGATCGACACGCTGGGGGTCGTCGCCGGCGTCCTCATCTGCTCGCGCCTGCTCGGCTCGCGCGCATGAAGGCGGTCGCCGTCGACCTGGACGCCCTCGGCGACACGCGCCGGCTCTGGCAGGACTTCCTCGCCGATGCCGCTCGGCGCTTCGCCTCCATCTCGCCCCTCGACCCAGACGCGCTGCCGGCCGACCGCGCCGCGGCCGCCGAGGAGCTCGACCGTTGGGCGAAGCACGGAGTCGGCGACTGGCGCCACGCGCTCGAGCGTTTCGCCGAAGATCACGCTCCCGTCTACCTCCGGCCCAGCGCCGAGGCCAACGCGGCGCTTCGCGCCCTGGCCGCCGCCGGCGTCCGCATCGGCGTCTACACGGACGCGCCCGAGCCGCTGGCCCGCGTCGCCTTGGCCCACCTCGGCGCCGAGCGGCGAGTCGACTTCCTCGAGACGGGCGCAGGAGCCGAGGAGCGACTCAGCGCCCAGCTGGGAGTCGCCGACGTGGTCGTGGCGGCGAACCTGGCCGACCTGACTAAGATCAACCCGAATGGCTGAGCGCAAGCCCCTGGACGACCGCCAGCTCGACGCCATCCTCGAGCGCCTCGACCGGCTCTGCGACGAGATGCACGCGCTCAACCGGCGCCTGGACACGAACGACCAGCTCCAGCGGATCGTGCGGGAGCTCGGCGCGCTCAACGAGTCGCTTCAGGCGCTCGCCTACGCGG
>JBOHAB010000348.1:0-1736 GCA_050697655.1 Gaiellaceae bacterium | reverse complement strand
ACGGCAAGCGTGGGCGCGCCCTTCGTCTCCGGCTTGTATTCCCCGATCGGGAACGCCAGGAAGTAGATCGTCTCGAGATAGTCGTCGACGGAGTGCCCAGCCGCCATGTCCGCGATGATCTTACCGTGGCCCGGTTTGCCTCAGTCGTGCCGCTCGTTTCGGCCCGCGCGGTCTCGCGGCCCTTTACCTACCTCGCGGACGGCCTCGAGAAGGGCGCGGTCGTCTCCGTGCGCTTCGGTCGGTCGACTCGCCGGGGGGTCGTCGTCGGGCTCGAGAACGAGGCGCCGCCGGCGGTCGAGCCGGTCGCCGTCGAGGGCGTCCTCGGCGCCGTCCCGGGGCCGCTCGTCGACCTCGCCCTCTGGATCGCGGAGTACTACGGCTCCACGCCCGCGCGCGCGCTCGGCCTCGTGGCTCCTGCCTCGCGGGCACGGCGGGCCGGCGCACGCCGGCGGCGCCGCGAAGAGGAGCTCCCCGGGGAAGAGGCGCCCGCCGAGCCGAGCGGGACCCAGGCTGCGGCGCTCGTGCGAATCGGCGCCGCCCTCGAGGCAGGGGAGGGAGCATTCCTGCTCTACGGCGCGACGGGCAGCGGCAAGACCGAGGTCTACCTGAGGGCCTGCGCGGAGGCGCTCGCACGCGGGCGCGGGGCGATCGTGCTCGTGCCGGAGATCGCGCTCACGCCGCAGGCGCTCGGCCGCTTCCGCGCCCGCTTCGGGGCGCGCGTCGCCGTTCTCCACTCGGGGTTGACGGAGGCGGAGCGGCGTGACGAACGCGAGCGGATCGCCTCCGGAGAGGCGCCGATCGTGGTCGGAGCCCGCTCTGCGGTGTTCGCGCCGGTCCCCGCGCTCGGCCTCGTCTGCGTCGACGAGGAGCACGATTCCTCCTACAAGCAGGAGTCGGATCCTCGCTACGACGCGCGCACGGTGGCGGCCAAGCGCGCGGTGCTCGAGGGCGCCGTCGCCGTCTTCGGCAGCGCCACCCCCAGGCCAGAGAGCTGGGAGCGTCTGGAGCGCCTGAACCTCGGCGGTCGGCTCGCGGGCCCGCTTCCGCCGGTTCGGATCGTCGATCTGCGGCGGGAGGCGGGCTACCCCCTCTCGGCACCCCTCCTCGCGGAGCTGGGGAAGCTCGCCGACGGCGGCGGCAAGGCGATCCTGCTCCTCAACCGGCGCGGGGTCGCACCCGCGCTCCACTGCCGAGCCTGCGGGCTCACGCTTCGCTGCCGCGACTGCGATGTCCCGCTCACGCTCCATGCGGACGGCATGCTCCATTGCCACCACTGCGGACGCCGGGAGGCGGCGCCGGAGCTCTGCCCCGCCTGTGGCGCGGCCGAGGTGGCCAGGCTCGGCGCGGGCACCGAGAAGCTCGAGGCGGTGCTCGCCGACCGGTTTTCCGAGCTCGAGCGCTTTCGCCTCGACGCGGACGCAGCCCGTCACCCGGGCAAGCTGAACGAGGTGCTGGCGGGCTTCGCCGCCTGCGAGCGTGGGGTTCTCCTGGGGACGCAGATGGTGGCGAAAGGGCACCACTTTCGCGGCGTCGCACTCGCCGCCGTCGTCGACGCGGACACGGCGCTCGGCCTTCCCGACTTTCGCGCCGAGGAGCGGACGTTCCAGCTTGTGACGCAGCTGGCGGGACGCAGCGGCCGCGACGCGCCGGGGCGCGTGCTCGTGCAGACCTTCCAGCCGGACGCGCGCCCGATCGTCCTCGCCGCGCGCCATGACGTCGAGGAGTTCCTCGCGGGC
>JBOHAB010000347.1:0-1757 GCA_050697655.1 Gaiellaceae bacterium | reverse complement strand
TTCAACCCTGAGGTCTACGAGGCCTGGAACACGGGCGGCAACAACCGCGCCATCCAGTACGTGACCGAAGGCCTGAAGCTGCAGGGCTGCTTCCCGGGTCTCGTCACCTCCAGCCGGGCGATCATCACGGCGGGCGACGAGCTCTCGGACAGTGAGGACACGTGCACGCTCTGGGCGTCGTTCTCCCGGCGCGGACTGGGCTTCAGCGCCGTGCAGGGCACGTCGGAGGACCGCAACGACAACTCCGAGGCGTTCGATACCCATCCGGACTGTCGGCGTGGTTTCGTGGGGGGTGTGGACGAGCCGTACGGCGGCCTGGACCGGGTGAAGGCGGGCAGCGCGGTGCAGTTGAAGTTCCTCGCGGAGGGCTACGAGGATCGCAACATCCTCGCGAGCAACTCGCCCTTCTCCCGCCAGGTCGACTGCACCACGTTGCGCGTGGTCAGCGCCAACCCACCCTTCATCACGCCTCGCGCCCTCCCCGAGGTGACGGACAACTGGGGTACGGGCCCCAACCAGGTGAAGATGGGCGGCAAGGGACGGTTCCACTACAACTGGAAGACGGTGAAGGAGTGGGCGGGCACCTGCCGTGAGTTCGTGCTCACGCGCAAGGACGGCGTCCAGCATCGCGCCTTCTTCAGCTTCCGCTAGAGCACTACCGAGACCGAAGGGACAACGGGGGGCGCCGACGAGGCGCTCCCCCTCTCTTGTCAGGGGATCGCCCTTTTTGACAGCGGCAACGGCGCCTGAGAGACTGCCGCCGCTGTCAGTTCCAAGAGCCCCGTTGGCAGTCGGGGCAGCAAAGGGGGGAAATATGTCTCGTAGGCCACCAGGACTGCTTCTGGTCCTCGTCGCCGCGCTCGTGGCGCTCGCGCTCGCGCCGAGCTCCATGTCGTCGCCGGACGGCGGAACCGAGCTTTCGTCGGCGACGGACGCCGATGCGCTCGGCATCGCGCTCAGCCATGTGAGGGGGAACGCGGGCGAGCTCGGCGTGACGAACGCCGACGTCGCCGACCTCTTCGTTACGAGCAGCTACCGAAGCGCGTCGAGCGGCATCACCCACGTCAACTTGAGCCAACGCTTCCGGGGCCTCGAGGTCTTCGGAGGCCACGCAACGGTGAACGTCGCTGCCGACGGACGAGTCGTCTTCGTCGGCGGGAGCCTCGTCAAGAGTCTCGCCGCAGACTCGGCGGCGGAGGACCTCGGGGCCGCGGGCGCGGTCGAGGCGGCGGCCGACGGTCTCGACCTGGGCGAGCCCATCGGGCTCCGCGTGCTGAGCGGGAGCGCCGACGAGGTGCTCCTTTCCAGGGGTGGGATCTCCGACGCCGCGATCCCGGCCCGGCTGGGTTGGCAGTCAACCGAGGACGGGCTTCGGCTTGCCTGGCAGCTGACCATCGACGACTCCTCCGCCGAGCACCTGTGGAACGCGACCGTCGACGCTGCAACAGGCGAGCTTCTCGCAGCCGACGACTGGACCGACCACGACGACCTCGGCGACCTCGCGCAGACGCTCGCGCGCACGAACCTCACGGCGCAGGCGGCGACCGTCTACCCGGTTCCACCCGACCGCGTCTTCGACGGGTCGAGCTACCGCGTCTTCCGGCTCCCGGACGAGAGTCCGAATGACGCGCCTCGCCAGCTCGTCGCGGATCCCGCGGACGGGCTCGCTTCGCCGTTCGGCTGGCACGACACGAACGGCATCGCGGGCGCGGAGTTCACGATTACGCGAGGAAACAACAACCACGCCTATCTCGACC
>JBOHAB010000346.1:0-1769 GCA_050697655.1 Gaiellaceae bacterium | reverse complement strand
TGTCCCGACCCATCCATCCCTGGAAGGAGGAGTCATGCACGAGCTTCACCTGCTTCATCTGGAGGCTCGGAGCGTTCGGGAGGCCCCGCTTCCCGGCGCGCCCGAGGTCTCCGTGCGGGCCCGGAAGCTGGCTCGCCTGCATGTCCGCGTCCGCGCCGGACCGCGCGTCCCGCGGCGCCGGCCGCGGCTGGCGGTCGTGCGGGCGCAGCGGGCGCAGGCCGAGCCTAACTACTAGGAGGTGCGTAATGCCCTTCTTGATCGCAAGCCTGGTAGTCGTCGGCTTCGTCGTCTACTGGGTCTACAACGGCGGCAAGTTCCAGCTGTACTGGTAGGACTGCACCGTGTCGGAGCGCCTCCTCGCGAGGGGCGCTCCGGCCCGCCGAGTTCGCAACACTGAAGAGCTGCAACAACCATGAAGGTCAAGACGTTCGGAGCCGTCGACGAGCGAAGCCTGGCCCAGCTCCGCCGCTGCATGGAGGCCGGCGGCGCCGAGCTCGGCGTGCTCTGTGCCGACCACCACCCCGGCTACTCGCAGCCGATCGGCGGCGGCATCGCCTACGAGGGCCATGTCTCACCGTCCGGCGTCGGCTTCGACATCGGCTGCGGCAACAAGGCCGCTCGCACCGAGCTGACCCGCGCCGACCTCGACGCGCTCGGCGGCGTGGAGCGGCTCATGGAGGAGATCACGAGGCGCGTCTCCTTCGGCGTGGGCGTCCCGGCGCGAGAGCGCACCGACCACCCCGTGCTCGACCGCATCCGGCACGCCGACTTTGCGCCACAGCGCAAGCTTGCCCGGCTGGCCGAGTCGCAGCTCGGCACGGTCGGGGCCGGCAACCACTACGTCAACCTGATGGAGGACGAGCGGGGCCGCATCTGGGTCGGCGTCCATTTCGGCTCGCGCGGCTTCGGGCACAAGACGGCTACGGGCTTCCTCGCGCTCGCACTGGGGCTGCCTTTCGAGGGAAAGCCTGCCGAGGGCGGCATGGACTCGCCGCCGGTCCTCTTCGAGCTGGGCTCGGAGCTGGCCGACTCCTACATCGCCGCGATGGAGGTGGCCGGTGCCTACGCGTACGCCGGCCGGGACGTCGTCGTTCGCAAGGTGCTCGAGATCCTCGGCGCCGAGGCCGTGCACGAGGTGCACAACCACCACAACTTCGCCTGGAGGGAGGAGCACTTCGGGCGGACGTACTGGGTTGTCCGCAAGGGCTGCACGCCCGCATATCCGGGCCAGGAGGGCTTCGTCGGCGGCACGATGGGGGACGAGTCGGTCATCCTCGCGGGCGTCGCCGGCCGGGAGGCCGAGGAATCGCTCTTCTCGACCGTGCACGGCGCCGGCCGGGTGATGAGCCGCTCGCAGGCGGCCGGGCGCTTCCGCTACCGGAAGCGAAGAATCGACGGCCGCACCGTCCGGGTCAGGGAGCAGGTGAAGCCGGGCTCGGTCGACTGGCCCGCGGTGCAGGCACGCCTGCGCGAGAAAGGCATCGTCCTCGTCGGCGGCGCCGCGGACGAGGCGCCCGAGGTGTACAAGCGCCTGCCGGACGTCCTGGCGGCTCACGCCGGGTCGATCGAGGTGGCGCACAGGCTCCGCCCGCTCGGTGTGGCCATGGCCGGGCAGGACGCCGAGGATCCCTACAGGGACTAGATGACGCGCCTACACAGGTTGTGAACGGCTGAGAGGACATCCGGGCCTCCTTCGAGGCTGTGGGTCTGCCAGGACTCACGTCTCGAGGAGGGACCCGGATGGTGCTTCACCGTAACGCCAAGTTCGG
>JBOHAB010000345.1:0-1769 GCA_050697655.1 Gaiellaceae bacterium | reverse complement strand
CGCCGGAAGCGGGTGAATCCGCCGGCGGCGACGACGTCGCGGAGGCGAGCCTCGCCGGCCTGCGCGCCGAGGGCGAGGCCGACGTCCTGCGAGAGCGAGGCGGGCGTGCAGAGGAACGTCGAGAAGGCGTAGTAGGCGCGTCCTATCGGGTTGAGGTTCTCTTCGATGCGGTCGCCTGCCATCGGCTCGACGATCATCCACACGCCGTCGGGCGCGATCGTCTCGTACACGTGGCCGGCGGCGCCGACCGGATCGCCCATGTCGTGCAGGCAGTCGAACATGGTCACGAGCTCGTAGCCGCCGCCCGAGAAGCCGTCGGCGGGCGCAGTCTCGAAACGGACGCGATCGGCCACACCCGCCGCCTCCGCGCGCGCCCGCGCGGTCTCGATCGAGCCTTCGTGGTAGTCGGAGCCGACGAACGTCGAGCGCGGATACGCCTGCGCCATCAGGATCGTGGAGGCGCCGTGGCCGCAGCCGACATCGGCGACCGTAGCGCCACGCTCGAGCTTTTCGACGACGCCGTCCAGGGCGGGCAGCCAGCTGGTGACCAGGTTCGCGTTGTAGCCGGTCCGGAAGAAACGCTCGCAGCCCTCGTGCACGTCATGCGTGTGCTCGTGCCAGCCGAGGCCGGCACCGCTGCGGGCGGCCTCGATCACGTCCGGCGCGTCGTGCAGCGTTCCCAAAGCGATCTGGAAGAACCCCGGCAGATATGCCGGGCTCTCCTCGTCGGTGAGCGCAGCCGCCTGCTCGGCGGGGAGCGTGTAGCGGCCGCTCACCGCGTCGAACTCGACGTAGCCGCCCGCCGCCTGGGCGTTCAGCCACTCACGCACGTAGCGCTCGCCCACGCCGCAACGCTCCGCCAGCTCCTCGGACGACGTCGGCCCGGCACCCGCCAGCGCCCGATACAGCCCCAGGCGATCGCCCATCGCAACCAGCGCCGCGTTCACCGTCGCCCCCACCTCCTCGACGGCCTTGAAAACGAACGCCATCAGCTTCTCCTCGTCCACGGCGGGGGTTTCGTCGATGGTTGCCATCCCGTTCTCCTCTCGTCCTTGCCTTGCGACCGCTTCGGTCGCTGTCGGACACGAAGATGGCCGGAGTCCACTAGTCCGGGGCAAACCCTCGGCTAACGGCGGCGTTACCGCATTCCGGAAGAGGTCGGGCTTGAGCAGAGCGCCGGCCGCGCGCCCTGCTCAACCGTGGTATCAGAGCTCTCCGCTGGTCACGAACTGGCAAGCCGGCGGCGGTAGCTCAACCCGGTGGCCATGCCGCCCGCAAGCAGAACGATCCCGGCGGCGGCGCCGGCGCCGACGGCTGCGTCGGCCCAGTCGAAGCCCCCGCTCGGCTCGACGACAACGACAGGTCGCTCCTCGGAAACGGAACCGCCCGTGGTCGGGTCCGGCCGCGCGTCCACAGCGGGCGCAGCGGTGAGGAACGCCGCGGCGAGCGTGGTGGCGACCCAGCGTCGGGGCCGCCTGTGAGTCTGGGTCGGGGTTCTCATCGTCCATCCTCCTGTTTCGGGCGACCGCTGTTCGGTCGCTCTTGCAGTGGAGGGTCTCTCGGGGTCGTAAATCCGCGGCTAATGACGGGTTAACGAGTGATTTCCTTCAGAGGGAAGGCGGCGGGCGCAAGGGCGATCGCTGGGTCACGTCCCGTAACGTGGTGTAGCTGGGCGTCGGACGGAGCCGGGGTGTAGTCCGGCCACCGTGGCGCTCAGACTCGTCGGCTCTGCCAAGAGTTCGACGAAGGGAGCACCACGATGGCCGAGA
>JBOHAB010000344.1:0-1790 GCA_050697655.1 Gaiellaceae bacterium | reverse complement strand
GGCCGGCTGACGCCGGAGGAGCGCAAGGTCGAGGTCATGGCGTAGTTTTTCCAGCGCTTTCCGGGGCTATCCTGAGGCGGTCATGACCGCCCAGATCGAGAGCCTGGTCGACGAGCTCGAGCGCTCCTACCTCGAGGCGCAGGAGCGCATGAACGACCCGGCGCTCTACTCGGACCGCAACGCTGCGGCCGACGCCGGTCGGCGCCTGAAGGAGCTGGAGGGCCCGCACCGGCTTGCGCAGGAGTGGCGGCAGGTAGTTCGGGATCTCGGCGACGCTAATGACGATCCCGAGCTTGCCGACTTGGCCGCAGAGCTCACTCTCGAGGCGGAACGCCTCGAGAGTGAAATAAAGCTGGCGCTCGTCGAGCGTGACCCGAACGACGCGAAGGACGTGGTCGTGGAGATCCGGCAGGGAGCCGGCGGCGACGAGGCAGCCCTCTGGGCCGGCGACCTCTTCCGCATGCTCACGCGCTACGCGGAGCGTCGCGGGTACAAGTGGGAGCCGCTCGGCTCTGGCCCCAGCGACGGCGGCGGCTTCAAGGACGTCACCTTCGCGATCAAGGGCGACGGCGCCTACTCCGTCTTCAAATTCGAGGGCGGGACGCACCGCGTGCAGCGGGTGCCTGAGACGGAGTCGCAGGGCCGCATCCACACCTCGACGGCGACCGTCGCGGTCATGCCCGAGGCCGAGGAGGTCGACGTCGAGCTCGATCCGAACGACCTGAAGATCGATGTCTACCGCTCGACCGGCCCCGGCGGCCAGAGCGTGAACACGACGGACTCGGCGGTGCGCATCACGCACGTCCCGACCGGGATCGTCGTCGCGATGCAAGACGAGAAGTCTCAGCTCCAGAACAAGCAGAAGGCGATGCGCGTCCTGCGCGCGCGGATGCTCGAGGCAGAGCTGCGCCGCCAGCAGGAGGAGCTTTCCGCGCAGCGGCGCTCGCAGATCGGAAGCGGCGATCGCGCGGAGAAGATCCGTACCTACAACTTCCCGGAGAACCGGGTCACCGACCACCGCATCAAGCTCACGCTCCACCGGCTCGACTCGATCCTCGGTGGGGATCTCGAAGAGCTCACCGAATCGCTCGCGGCGGAGGAGCGCCGGCGGGCGCTCGAGACGGCTGCAGCGTGAGCCCCCTCGACGCCGTCCACGGAGTCGCGCGGGAGCTCGACGAAGCGGGCGTGCCCTCGCCTCGCGTGGACGCCGAGCTGCTCGTGGCCGAGGTGCTCGGAGTCTCCAGGTCGGAGCTCTACGCATCCGACCGCGCTCTGGGGGCCGGGGAGCTGCTGCGGCTCCGGGAGCTGGTCGGGCGGCGGCGGGCGCGCGAACCGCTCGCCTACGTCCTCGGAGAGTGGGGGTTTCGGCGGCTCGTGCTGAACGTGGACGCGCGCGCGCTCGTACCGCGCCCCGAGACCGAGGTGGTCGTGGAGCGCTGTCTCGTTCATCTGCGCGGGCTCGAGGCGCCGCGGGTCCTCGACGTGGGCACGGGCTCAGGCGCGATCGCCCTCGCCCTCGCCGACGAGCACGCTGGCGCCCGAGTGGTCGCGGTCGACCGCTCCGCGGCCGCGCTCGACCTGGCCCGCGAGAACCGGGCCCGCACGGGCATGGCTGCCCGGGTCGAGCTGCACCACGGCGACCTCCTCGACGGACTTCGCGGCCCCTTCGACCTCGTGGTCTCCAATCCGCCGTACGTCCTTCCCTCGGAGTTCGACTCGCTCCAGCCCGAGATCCGGCTCTACGAGCCGTACGAGGCGGTGGTCGAGGCCGGGCACACGGATGCGATCGT
>JBOHAB010000343.1:0-1802 GCA_050697655.1 Gaiellaceae bacterium | reverse complement strand
CCAGCCCGTTGCCTGGCCGGAGTGGAGCGGCTGGTCGGCGAGACGACGCGGCGGGTCCTGGCCGCGGCCGACGCAGAACACGTCACTCCGACTACGGCTGCTCTGCGGATCGCCCGCGGCTACCTGAGGGACGCACAGACAGCGCGGGAATAACGCCCACAGCGGGACCCCGACGGAGAGGCCGACTCCGAACTGCTTCACGGTCGGTCGCTGTTCAGGACGAAGCTGCCGAAGACCGCGATCGTGATCAGCGCGGCCGCTGCGATCACGCGTGCGCCCCGAGGCCAGCCCGGAGGCGATGGCCTGCCGGTCGTCCCCGTGCTGCTCGCGGTGGTGCGCGATCTGGCTGATCAAGAACACCTGGTAGTCCATGGAAAGTCCGAAGAGCACGGCGAACATGATCAGCGGCACGTAGCTCGCGATCGGCACCGTTCCACTGGCCGTGTCGAGCCCGACGAGGCTCACACCCCAGCCCCACTGGAAACAGGCGGTAAGGACGCCGAAGGCCGCACTGACGGACAGGACGTTTGCGAGCGCAGCCTGCGCCGAGACGAGCAGCGACCGATACGCGGCGAGGAGCACGAGGAAGCCGAGGGCGATCACGACGAGAATGACGAGCGACAGCCGATCCGAGATCCCTGGGCCAGATCGACGTAGCTCGCGGCCTGGCCGCCGACGAAGGCGTCCATGTCCGTGCCGACCGTCGCCTGGAGGATCGAGAATGACCATGGCGGCCAGGAGGCCGATCAGCTCGCTGCTTTCGGTCTTCGGCTCGGAGAGCTCGGACCCGACCGGTCCGCCGACAGCGATCTCCATCCCAGCCTCCCAGCCGGCTCGCCCGCCACGAGCACCGACTCCGCCGACGTCGAGCAGTACCGGAATGAACGCGGTGTGGCCGTCAAGCCGACTTGAATGTTGCCCTCCTGGCTGAAGGGGTCGGTCGCGCGCGACCTGGGGCAGCTGCAGGAGCGCCGAATGGGAAGCTTCGATCGCCTTCTTGTTGCTCGAGCCGGTGACCTTGCCTTGTCTGGCATGAAAGACGAGGGGGCTCGAGCCGTTCTGCTGCGGCGGGAACTTCGTCGCCAGGAGATCCGCCGCCGCCTGACTGTCCGTGCCGGGAAGCTGGAGGTTGTCGCTCGTGTTGGCGCCCACCTGTCTGACGAGCAGGACGAGAGCCACGGCCAGGACGAGCCAAACCGCGAGCACGACCCAGGCGCGCCGGGGGGTGACTTTGCCGATCTCGCCGAACACCTCGGTGCGCAAGTGATCCCGCTCGAAGTGGACGAGCTCGCGCTCGAGCAGCTACCGGGCCCGCCCGTGCAGGTCCGTCACAGCAGGCCGCGCACCCAGCCCCCGTCGACGGCGAAGGCGCCGCCCGTGATGTAGCCGGCGCGCTCGGAGGCGAGGAAGACGGCCAGCGCCGCGAACTCCTCGGGCTCCGCCAGCCGGCCCAGCGGAATCGAGCCCACGAGCCGCGCCTCTACCTCGGCGACGTCGACGCCCTCGCGCTCGGCGTTGGCCCGATTCAGCTCGGTCACGCGCTCGGTCGCCGTGTATCCGGGGAGGATCGAGTTCACGGTGATCCCATCGGTCGCCACTTCGCGCGCGAGCGTCTTCGCGTAGCCGGTGACGGCCGCCCGCAGGCTGTTCGAGAGGATGAGGTTGTCGACCGGCTGCTTCACGGCGACCGACGTGACGGCGAGGATGCGGCCCCAGCCTCGCTCCTTCATCCCCGGGAGCGCCGCGGTCGCGAGCTCGACCGTGCTCCTGAGGAGCAGGGCCGTCGCCGCGTCCCAGTCTGC
>JBOHAB010000342.1:0-1817 GCA_050697655.1 Gaiellaceae bacterium | reverse complement strand
GTCCTGGCCGAAGCTGAGCAGGCGCGCGTAGCGGTCGTACGTCCCGGCGAGCGGCGCGAACAGCTCACGCGCGGCGCGGTTCCGCTCGGAGGCTTGCACGGCCACAGGGCTATTGTTGCGCCCCGTGAGCCTCGAGGAGGAGCTGAGCGCCGCAGGCGAGGCCGCGCGGGCGCATGCGGCGGACCGCGAGGAGGTGGTCGCGGTGATCCCCACCGAGCCGGGCTCGGGCGCGCGCGTCTACCTGTGCGCGTACGAGGTTGGTGGAGAGCGTACGTGGCTGGCGCTCGACGCGGGAGGGCTCCCGATCGCCGACCGCGTGCTCGTCCGCGACGCGGTCGCGATCGCCGCGATGTGCGAGCTTGCGGAAGAGAGCGCCGGCGGCGGCGACATCGGCGAGCTCCGTGCGCGGCTCGTCGAGCTCCGCCTGAGCGACGAACCGGAGGGCATCGACGAGGCGGAGGTCGCAGCCGCCGAGCTCCAGGAGGCGATCAGGCCGCCCCCGCGGGTCGCCAGCGTCCGGTATCTCGACGAGCTCGGCCTGGCGGCCGCGAAGCTCGAGCAGGCGCTCGGCCAGGTGGGCGGCTCACCGTTCGCCGCCGCGATGAAGACCGGCACCGCGGCGTCCGACGACCTCGCGGACGAGGTCGAGCGCCGCTACAAGGGCCCGCTCGGCTGAACCTGAGGATCAGCGGCCGTTCCTGAGAACCGAAGGTCGACGATCCCGGCGAGGACGTCTCCGCGCCTCCTCGGCTACCTGCTGGGTGGCGTCCTCCAGCGGCCGGCAGCCGACGTCCGGCATGAGCTCGCGGCGCCGGTGCCAGACACAGAGAAAGAGATCGGCGTCGGTAGCGTCCGGATACACGCGGTTCAGCCCCTCGCGCCGGATCGCAGCGACCGTCGGCTCGTAGACCCGCTCGAGCCAGTCGGCGGCGATCTCCGTAGGTTCGAGCGCCCTCCCCGCGGCCAGTATCGCGTGATAGCCGTGAAGCTGGATCGTCTCGAGCAGCTCGACGTAGCCAACCGGACGGCTGAAGTTGATGCAGAGCTCGGGCCGTACCCGGTCGAGGCCGCTCTCGTCCATGAATATCCGCTGCTGCTCGGCGTGGATGAGCTCGACGATGTCGGTGTCCGACCGGATGTGCCAGCGGGCGCGTAGCTCGGTCACTTCGGCGTCGATCGTCTCCATTCCCCGCTGGCGGGCGATCGCCACGCGGTGATGACCGTCGAGGACGAAGTAGGCGTCGCCGAGCTGGTAGACGACGATGGGAGGAAAGTCGCCTTCGGGGTAGGCCCGCTCCACCTGACGCCAGCGCGGGCGGATGTCCGGGCGGCGCGGCAGGAAGTCGCGGTCGAAATCTGCGCCGCGGCCGTCCGTGCCGACGATGTTCGTGAGCGGGATGGGGCGGAGGCCGACGTAGCGCCGCTCGAACGGACGGAGGCGCCGCGTTGCCTCCTCGAGCGGAAGCAAGTCGGGCGACGCCTCTCGGCGGACGACGCGCGCAAGCCGCCGGTAGGCGCTTCGCCGGCGCGCCCGGTCGAAAGTGGTGACGTCGACCCCGTGCATGATCTTCCGAACGGAACCGGGTCGGGTCGCATTCCGCTGGCGGCCCGAGCCAGCGGACTAGAGGGCCCCGCCGGCGGCGCCCGGGGCGGAAGGATCGTCGCCCTGGTCGCCGATCGCGGTGCGCGCAAGGTACTCCTCGGCGAGGAGGAGGTTCGACTCGGCCGCGCGCGTCACCATCGAGAGCAGGTCGGACATGCTCGCCACCTCCTCGCGCTGCTCCTTCAGGAACCAGTCGAGGAACTGGGCGCCGACG
>JBOHAB010000341.1:0-1818 GCA_050697655.1 Gaiellaceae bacterium | reverse complement strand
GCGACGATCGTCGCGCCTCACGTCTCGCCCTCGAGCTCGCGGTCGACTGCCTATCGTTCCGCGGTCCCGCCGAGGCCTCTGGCTGGCTCGAGCGCGCGAGTCACCTGCTCGAGGACCTCTCGCTCGGAATGGAGCACGGGATGCTCACTTATCTCCGTGCGAGCTTTGCGCTCAGCGGCGCACACGATCCGACCACAGCCCGGGCCCTGACAGCCGAAGGGCTCACCATCGCGCGGGAAATTGACTTTCTGCCCGGGGAGATGCTGTTCCTCGCGCTCGACGGCCTCGTGCTCGTCGCGTCCGGGGACGTCGCGGAGGGAATGCGCCACCTGGACGAAGCGACGACGGCAGCGATGGCAGGCGAGGTCCAGGACGCGCGATTCGTCGAGCTCATCTGCTGCCACCTGATCGACGCGTGCAAACGCGTCCGCGACTTCGATCGCGCGCAGGAGTGGTGTCGCCGCGTCGAGGAGATCGCCACGCGACTCGGCGATGCCGAGATCTTCACCAGGTGCCGGAACTACTACGGTGAGGTGCTGGTCTGGCGGGGCGACTGGAACGAGGCCGAGCGGGCACTCGCCGCCGCGAGTCGCGACCTGACGAAGGCGGGACGAGATCCGTCCGACAGCCTGGTGCGGCTTGCCGAGCTGCGGCGCCGCCAAAGACGATTCGAGGAAGCGGAAGCCCTTCTGGCCAAGGCCCAAGGCCATTCGGCCGCCTCGATCGTGGCCGCGGCGCTTGCGCTGGAACGAGGCGACACCCACCGCGCCGCCGATGAAGTCGAGCGCTACCTGCGCCGCGTCGGAGTCGAGGATCGACTGTTGCGCGTCCCGGCACTCGAGCTGCTTGTCCGTGCACGCCTCGCGCTGGGTCGAACACGCGAGGCGCTCCGGGCAGCCGAAGAGCTCGCGCAGATCGCGGACTCTGTCGGGACCGCGCCGCTGCGCGGGGCCGCGCTTCTCGCGAGGGGCCGATGCGAGGCTGACGCCCGCTCCGAGCTCGCTCTCGCCATGCTCGAAGACGCCGCGGACCTCCTCCGTGAGAACGGCGTCCATGCCGAGGCCGCCGTGGCGCGCCTCGAGCTCGCGGCGGCCCTCCGGAGGCTTGGTCGGGAGGAAGACGCGCGTGACGCGGAGACGGCCGCGAATCGCGAGCTGGCCGATCTCGGAGTCGTCGTGCCGGCACGAGCTGAGGCGCGCCGCAGGCGCGATGCGCTCACTCGGCGCGAGCTCGACGTGCTTCGCCTGCTGGCGCAGGGACGCTCGAACGAGGAGATTGCAGCCGAGCTGGTGCTCAGCGTGCGCACCGTGGAGTCCCACGTCGCGAGCATCTACGCGAAGATCGGCGTCTCCGGACGGACCGCGCGGGCAGGTGCGACCGCCTACGCCCTCGCGAACGGCCTCGGCTGAACTTCCGTACACGGCCCGACGAAGTTCCGTACCGGCACGGATGCGGAACCGGCCGCCGAAGCGCACCGTGTCCACATCCGACGTCTCAACAGGGAGGTGGAGCGAATGCGCTTTCTCGTCATCTCGACACCGAGGTTCCCGGCTCCCCTGGAGGAGCTGCCGGTCATGCTCGCCGCGGAGCGCGAGTGGTACGACCGCAACCGCGAGCACCTCGAAGCATACGGCTGGTTCGCGGACAAGGGCGGGTTCGGTCTCGTCAACGTGCCCGATCTGGAGACGCTGAGCCGCGTCAACAAGGAGCATCCGTTCGCATACAGCTCGGAAATCCAGATCCGTGCGGTCGTCGACGCCGACGTCGCCGTCCAGCAGGTCCGGACGCTGCTCGAGCAGCAGGGGATCGGCGTTCCCG
>JBOHAB010000340.1:0-1823 GCA_050697655.1 Gaiellaceae bacterium | reverse complement strand
GCTCAGGCTTGCCGCGCTCGAGCGGGGCGTGGTCATCGGCGCCCGCGACCTCGGCAAGCTCAAGACCTGGGCCCAGGCCGTGGCGGCCGGGTTGGGCGGGCTCGCGGCCGCGGGGGCATTCGACGATGCGGTCGCCTGGTGGGCGATGCTCGTGGCGCTTGTCCTCACCTGGGTCTCCGGTCTCGACTACGCTCGCAGCGCACCCCGACTCCTTCGTGGCCAACAGCCTGCGTAGCTTCGGCCGGGACGACATCCCGGCGGTCCTCGACCTCTCTCGCCGGGCGTTCGGCAGGCCTGAGGAGCAGGTCGGCAACCCGCTGTGGGCGACGCGCGACGAGCTCGAGAGCGAGCTATCCGACTGGGACGAGCCTCCGGAGAACACGTTGCTCGTCGACGTCGAGGACGGGGCGGTCGTGGGCTTCGGCGGCGTCGAGGTGGCGAAGGCCTTCGCCCATGCAGACCTGTTCGGCCCGCTGATCGCTCCGGGCTACCGCGGCCAGAAGCTCGGAAGCGAGCTGCTCGACGCGTCGGTGGCGATCGCCGTCGAGCACGGCAGGCGCTCCGTCGTCGGCTCGGTGGGGCCCCGCAACCTCTCCGGCCGTCTCCTGCTCGAAAACAAGGGCTTCCACCCGCGCGGGACGGCGAAGGCCGTCTTTCGCCTCTCCCCGGAGGAGCACAGGGCGGCAGTCGAGGGGCCCGAAGGAGTCGAGGTGCGTCGCGGCCAGGTGAAGGACCTCGAGCCCGCCCTCGTCCTCTACCACGCGACCTTCCCCGAGGGCGTCTTCCCGGACGACGCCTGGCGGAACGGCCTGGCGAGAGGCTCCGTCTACCTCGCCGAGCGCGCAGGGGCGCCGCTCGCTTTTCTCAACCTCGACCCGAGCGACCGCTGGGCCTACCAGATCGGCGTCGTCGCCCATGAGCGGTCCCGCGGCGTGGGCCAGTACCTCCTCTCCCGCGTCCTCCAGGACTACTGGGCGGAGCACCCAGGCGAGATCGTCGGCCTCTCTGTCGAGGCGGACAACGTCCCCGCCCTCAAGCTCCTCCGCCGCCAGGGCTTTGCCCCCTGGCTCGTGCTCCAGTCGTACGAGCTCTGGCTGTAGCGGCAAGCTGCGGTCTGGGCCCGCATATGGGAACATATGTTCGTGCCCGCGGTGGCGACGATTCTGCACGCCGACCTGGACGCCTTCTTCGCGTCGGTCGAGCAGCGCGACGACCCTCGCCTGCGCGGACGGCCGGTGATCGTCGGCGGCGGGGTCGTGCTCGCCGCCAGCTACGAGGCCAAGGCGTACGGCGTGCGCACCGCCATGGGCGGCCGCCGCGCCCTGCGGCTCTGCCCCGACGCCGTCGTCGTCCCGCCGCGCATGTCGGCCTACTCCGAGGCGAGCAAGGCCGTGTTCCGCGTCTTCGAGGACACGACGCCGCTCGTCGAGGGCCTCTCGATCGACGAGGCCTTCCTCGACGTGCGCGGGCTCGAACGGCTCTCGGGCACGGCCGCGGAGATCGCGGCGAGGCTCCGTCGCGAGGTGCGTGAGCGCGTCGGCTTGCCCATCACCGTCGGCGTGGCGCGGACGAAGTTCCTCGCCAAGGTGGCGAGCGGCGTGGCCAAGCCCAACGGCCTGCTCGTCGTGCCGCCGAGCCGCGAGCTCGCCTTCCTCCATCCGCTCCCGGTCGAGCGGCTCTGGGGCGTCGGCCCCGTGACCGCCGGCAGGCTACACCGGCTGGGGATCACGAGGGTCGGCGAGGTCGCCGAGTTCCCGGAGGCGGCGCTGGTGACCGTGCTCGGACGGGCGGCGGGCCGCCAGCTGCACGCGCTCGCCCACAAC
>JBOHAB010000339.1:0-1835 GCA_050697655.1 Gaiellaceae bacterium | reverse complement strand
CCTCTCGCCTGCCGCGCCACGGTCGGCCAGGTAGGGAACACGGACCACGAGAACGTCTCGAGTGGGAAGGCGGGCCGCAGTCGCTGGCTCGGCAAGCGCCCCACGGTGCGTGGCTCCGCCATGAACCCCGTCGACCACCCGCACGGCGGCGGCGAGGGCAAGTCGAAGGGCGGCCGCCATCCGGTCACCCCTTGGGGCGTGCCCACGCTCGGCAAGCGCACGCGCCGCAAGCACAAGGAATCCGACAAGCTCATCGTCCGCGGCCGCCGCCGCGGCAAGGAAAGGCGGTAAGTGTCCAGGTCTTCGAAAAAGGGCCCCTTCGTCGAGGCGAGCCTGATGAAGCGCATCGAGGAGATGAACGAGTCCGGCCAGAAGCGTCCGCTGCGAACGTGGTCACGGACCTCCACGGTCTTCCCCGAGATGGTCGGGCACACGATCGCGGTCCACAACGGCAGGAACCACGTGCCCATCTTCGTCACCGAGGCCATGGTGGGCCACAAGCTGGGCGAGTTCGCTCCGACGCGGATCTTCCGGGGGCACTCGGGCGACCGCCGGACCGAGGTGAAGCGCACGTAATGGCCACCGCCGAGACACGCTCCGAGGTCAGGGCCGAGGCACGCTTCGTTCGCGCTGCGCCTCGCAAGGCGCAGCTGATCGTCGACCAGATTCGCGGCCGCTCCGTGCCGGAGGCACGCACGATCCTCGCGTTCATGACGCGCGATGCCGCGCGCGACGTCCGCAAGGTCCTGGACTCCGCAGCCGCGAACGCCGAGTCGAACCACGGGCTCGTTGCCGACGACCTCTACGTCGTCGCCGCCCATGTGGGCGCCGGCCCGACCCTGAAGCGCTGGCGCGCCCGCGCGCGCGGCCGGGTGGGGCGGATCAAGAAGCGGACCTGCCACATCACGATCGCGCTGGCCCAGCCCGGCGGCGAGGCGATTCCCGAGCCGATCGAGCGCCCCGCTCCTGTCACCCTGACCGAGGAGCCAGAGCCGATCGTCGTCGACGAGACGGGCGCCGAGGTCGAGGCCGCCGAGGAGCCGGAGGCCGTCGAGCCCGAGGCCGCCGAGGCGAAGCCCAAGCCGAAGACGACCAGGCGCAAGAAGAAGACCGAGACGACCGAGACCGAGACCGAGGAAGGGGACAACTAGTGGGTCAGAAGATCCATCCCGGCGGGTTGCGCGTCGGCGTCATCCACGACTGGAAGTCGAACTGGTACACGGGCACGAAGGAGTTCCCGTCGTACATCCTCGAGGACGTCAAGATCCGCGACCACATCTACGGCAAGCTCGGTCACGCGGGTCTCTCCGACATCCTCATCCGCAAGGACAAGCAGCGGATCACGATCGACATCTACACGGCGCGGCCCGGGATCGTGATCGGCAAGTCCGGTGCGGAGGTGGACGCGCTCAGGCGCGAGGTCCACGGGATGACGCACAAGAACGTCCAGATCAACATCAACGAGATCAAGCGGCCCGAGCTGGACGCCAAGCTGGTGGCCCAGTCGATCGCCGAGCAGCTCCAGAACCGCGTCAGCTTCCGTCGCGCGATGAAGCGCTCGCTCGCCTCCGCCATCCGCTCCGGCGCGAAAGGCGTGAAGATCACTTGCGGGGGCCGCCTGGGCGGCGCGGAGATGTCGCGCTCGGAGACCTACTCCGAGGGTCGCGTCCCGCTCCACACCCTGCGCGCCGACATCGACTACGGCTTCGCCGAGGCGAAGACGACCTTCGGCCGCATCGGCGTCAAGGTCTGGATCAACAAGGGCGAGATCATGCCCGAAGGCTTCGACTCGGGCGAGGGTGGCGCCGCCGGACGGTTGGGCGAGCAGGACCAGG
>JBOHAB010000338.1:0-1841 GCA_050697655.1 Gaiellaceae bacterium | reverse complement strand
CGGGTGCCACGGCTCACCCTTGACCGTCGTCTCTCCGCACGTCCCCTCCTGCTCCTTGAGCGCGACGATCGGGGCGTAGCGGCTCGCCAGCTCCTGCGCCGGGCTGACTGTGTCTTGCGCGGAAGCGCCGGCAGCCGCGATCAGCGTCGCCGTGACCGACCCGAGGAGCAGGCGGCCGCTAGCGGTCAATCTTCGGTCCGCCGGGAGACTCACCCGGCGACTCACGGCTCGGCGCTCCGCCGAGCAGGTCGTAGAGAGCCAGCTGGCGGGCGTGCCAGCGCTCCCGCCGCTTCGTCTCGCGCGCGAGGGCACGCTGGTACTTGCGCGCCTTCCGCCCGCTCCCTTCGGGATCGTAGAACCGTCGCGCCCACCAGGATCGAGGCTTCGCGAGCCGAAGTGCGCCGAAGAACGCGAACGGCGGGAAGACCACCCCGGCAAGGGCGAGCTTGAGCTTCCCCTTCAGGAACGTCACCGCCACGAAGACGACGTTGAGGCCGATCGCGAACCAGAAACCGGCCGCCGTACCCTCGTTCTCGTCGGCGCCGAAGGGGGAGGAAACCGTGAGTCCGAGCGCGAGGAGGACGGCGGCGGTCACCACGGCGTCGACGGAGGCGCGGCCCTCGGGCGACCAGTACACGTCGTCCAGGTGGAACACCATGGCGAACTCGTCGAGCGTCAGCGCTGCTCCGACGCCGAACAGGATCGCGAGCCACTCCTCGAAGACCTCGCCGGGGGCAAAGCCGAGCCCGATCACGCCGGCAATGGTCATGAGCACGATGCCGACGACGACGTGGTGCATGTGCACGTCGCCGACGTGGGTGCTCCCCCACCCCCGAACCCGGGCGATCCGCGTGTATGCACGGGTGAGCAGAAAGGCCCCGAGGAAGCCCATCAGCATGAGGAGGAGGGGCTCCTTCCCAGCGTCGTAGACGTACTCGGTGTAGCCGGGAATGAAGCGGAAGAGGTTCATCCTGCGCCGATCCCCCCAGCCCGAGTCTACTCCCCTACCGGCGGCGCCCTCAGCGTCCGCGCAGGGAGCGGGCGAGCACGTAGCATGGATGCCCATGCCGGAGTCGCCCACGCCGACCAAGCCGCCGGCTGCCGACCTGGAGCGCCGATTCGAGGAGCACCGGGTCGAGTTGACCGCCTACAGCTACCGGATGCTCGGCTCGGCCTTCGAGGCCGAGGACGCAGTGCAGGAGACCTTCATCCGCGCCTGGCGAGGCTACGAGCGCTTCGAGGGTCGTGCCCAGCTTCGCTCCTGGCTCTACCGCATTGCGACGAACGTCTGCCTCGACCTGCTCGCCGGCCGCAGCCGCCGAGCGCGCCCGATGGACCTCGGGCCGGCGCAGGAGCCCGAGGCGGCCAACCTGCGCACTCTTCCGGAGGTCACGTGGATCGAACCGATCCCCGACGGCCGCGTCCTTCCGGAGGGTGACCCGGCGGAGGTCGCCGTCGGGCGCGAGACCGTGCGGCTCGCGTTCGTCGCCGCGCTGCAACAGCTCCCGCCGCGCCAGCGCGCCGTCCTCATCCTCTGCGAGGTCCTGCGCTGGAAGGCCGCCGAGGTGGCGGAGCTCCTCGACACGACCGTCGCCTCGGTGAACAGCGCGCTGCAGCGGGCGCGGGCGACGCTCGAGGACGCCGACCTCGGAGCGGCGGGCGAGGCTGCCGAGCTGGACGAGGAGGACAGAGCCCTGCTCGAGCGCTACGTCGAGGCCTTCGAGCGCTACGACATGGAGGCGCTCACCTCGCTGATCCACGAGGACGCGACGCAGTCGATGCCCCCGTACGACCTCTGGCTCAGAGGGCGTGACGACATCCTCGCGTGGTGGGTGGGGCCC
>JBOHAB010000337.1:0-1847 GCA_050697655.1 Gaiellaceae bacterium | reverse complement strand
CTCCTGCGGCGTCAGGCGCAGGACGTCGCTCGCCCAGCGCACGTCCTCTGCGAAGACGCGGCAGCCGGCACAGGTCTCCAGGTGCCGGTCGAGGAGCTCCGTCTCGAGAGGCGAGAGCTCGTCGTCGAGACGAAGCGACGTCCATTGCCGGGCACGTTCACAGAGGCCGCCCTGAGAAAGCGGGTCCTTGCCAGCCATACCTTCTCAGACGCTATCGAAAGACGGAGGTTAGGCGGCCCTCAAGCCTGCGCCCGCTCGACCCGGAGCCGCGCCCGCTCTGTCTTGCGCTCGCGCTGGCGGCGGGGGTCGGGCACCGGCACCGCGGCGAAGAGCGCCCGTGTGTACTCGTCCTTCGGGTTCGTGTAGACCTGCTCGGCAGCCCCCACCTCGACGAGCTTGCCCTGGTTCATGACCGCGATCTCGTCCGACATCGTCCGCACGACCGCCAAGTCGTGAGAGATGAAGAGGTAGGTGAGCCCGAAGTCTCGCTGGAGGTCCTTGAGCAGATTGAGGATCTGGGCCTGGATGGACACGTCGAGCGCCGAGACCGGCTCGTCGCAGATGATCAGCTTGGGGTTGAGCGCGAGCGCCCGCGCGATGCCGATGCGCTGGCGCTGGCCTCCCGAGAACTCGTGCGGGTAGCGGTTCGTGAAGTTCGGGTTGAACCCGACCACCTCGAGCAGCTTGCGCACGGTCTCGGCGCGGCCCTTGCGCGTGCCCATGCCGTGAACTTCGAGCGGCTCCGAGACGATGTTGCCGACCGTCATCCGAGGGTCGAGCGAGGAGTACGGATCTTGGAAGACGATCTGCATGTCCTGGCGCATGCGCCGCAGCTCCTCCCGC
The DNA here is from genome assembly GCA_050697655.1 of Gaiellaceae bacterium. GTDB lineage: Bacteria > Actinomycetota > Thermoleophilia > Gaiellales > Gaiellaceae > JAIBJN01. The sequence continues at coordinate 1,004 of JBOHAB010000337.1, read as the reverse complement.
CCGAGCGCGGTCAGCTCCTTGCCCTGGAAACGGATCGAGCCGGACGTGGGGCTGAGGAGCTGCAGGATGCAGTAACCCGTCGTCGACTTCCCCGAGCCCGACTCACCGACGAGCCCGAGCGTATGGCCTTCCGGAATGGAGAAGGAAACGCCGTCAACGGCCTTCACGTAGCCGACGGTCTTCTCCCACAGGATTCCTTTTCGCACCGGAAAGTGCTTGGTCAGGTCCGTGACCGCGAGGAGGACGCCGTCCTGGTCCGGAAGAGGGGTGACCGTCGCGCTCTCGGTCACGTCGTCACCGTCTCTCGCGCCCGGCCGCGCTCACTCGCCGGGTGCGCGGAGCGGACGAGGTGACCCGGCCTGACCTCCCGGAGCTCCTGCGGCCGCGTCGCGCACGAGTCCTGTCCCTCGTAGGGGCAGCGGGCGGCGAAGCGGCAGCCTTCGGGCGGGTTGACCAGGTCGGGCGGGCGGCCGGGAATGGCCGTCAGCCGTCCGTCGCGGATGCCTTCGCCCTCGAGCTGCGGCAGCGCGCCCAGCAGCGCCTCGGTGTAGGGATGCTCGGGGTTGTCGAAGAGGTCGAGGACGCTCGCGTGCTCCACGATCTGGCCGGCGTACATGACGGCCACCTCGTCCGCGGCCTCGGCGATCACGCCCATGTCGTGCGTGATGATGATCATCGCCATCTCGTGCTCTTCGCGCAGGCGCTCGAGCAGGTCGAGGATCTGCGCCTGGATGGTCACGTCGAGCGCCGTCGTCGGCTCGTCGGCGATGAGAAGCTTCGGGTTGCACGAGAGCGCGATCGCGATCATCACGCGCTGGCGCATGCCGCCGGAGAACTGATGCGGATAGTCGTCGAGCCGCTCCGCGGCGCGCGGGATCCCCACCTCCTCGAGCAACTCGATCGCACGCTGGCGGGCGGCGCCCTTCGACATGTCGAAGTGGCGGTCGAGCGTCTCGGTGATCTGCGTCCCGATCTTGAAGGTCGGGTTCAGCGACGTCATCGGA
>JBOHAB010000336.1:0-1850 GCA_050697655.1 Gaiellaceae bacterium | reverse complement strand
TGTCCGCGCTCACTCAGCCTCGCGACCCTCACGCTCGGGCGAAGCGGCCCGTCCCTCGACTGCGGACTCTGGGTCCCCTCACGCGGGCAGCTGGCGGTCGTCTCGCTCTCGCCGGCCCTGGGATTCCGCGGAAGCCGCGCGGCGTTCCTGCGCCTGAGCGATCCGCCTGCGACGGCGCAGGGGCTGGGGATCGTGCGCGGCGAGCCCTCGTGGTCGGACGAGGGCCGCCGACTGGCGTGGTGCACCGCGTCGGGCGCCACGGTCGTGCTCGACCTGGACACGGGAGAGCGCGACCGGCTCGCGGGGTGCCGCCCGAAGATAACTCCCGACGGCTCCGTGTTGACGCGGCCGACGCGGCTGCTCACCTCGACGCTCCTGAGAAACGGCGAGGTGCTGCTCGAGGAAGAGCAGCTCGCGCGACCCTTCCCGCCGGACAGCGAAGGCCCGCTCGACGTCGTCGGCTACGACCTCCGGCCGGACGGGCTCCTGGCCGTGGTGACCGTGCGCTTCGAGCCGGGGCGGCTGCCCCGCCGGCTCCTCCAGCTCTGGCGCGGCGAGAGGCTCGAGCGCGCGATCCTGCTGCCGGAGCTGAACCTGCCCGCCGGCGCCGGGCGCCTGGGCGACCGAGTCGAGTTCGACCCGACGGGCCGGGAAGTGGCCGTTTCCTTTCCCGGAGCCGGCAAGGAGATGATCCTCGTCGACCTGCGAACCGACGAGGTCACGATGGAGCCGACGAGCCAGCACGGCTTCGCGTGGTCGCCCGACGGGCGCTGGTTCGCGCTCTCGACCGGGGAGGAGATCCGCGTGCTCGGGCCCGACCGGCGCGATCCGGTGTACGTGCTGCCGGTCGGCGCTGCCTCGCTCGCCTGGCGCTAGGCGACCGCCGCCGTCGCGAACACGAGGTTGCGCGGGAGCGCAATGCGGAACTGGGCGAGGACGGAGCGCGCATCCTCGGCCGCGAAGTAGGCGTACTCGGGGAAGAAGCCGGCCTCCAGCTCGGCGGCCGTCGCGACGGCCGCGACGAGCCGCGCGCCTTCCGGCGTGCCGAGGAACGGGCCGATCCCCGCCCAGGCCTCGTCGAGCACGTCCTGCGCGGCGAGCGCCTTGTAGAGGCTCGGCACGTGCTCGGTGCCGTACGCCGCCCTGATCTCGGCATAGAGAGGATGCTCGTCGCGCAGCTCCGGGACGGGCGTGGGCGGGAGCGGCGCCGGAGCGGGCAGGTTCGAGGGAGGCCGCTCTCGGAGCGCAAGGACCCCGTCGAGGCTGAGACCGAGCGACGAGACGATCAGAAGCAGGTTGGGGAGGTCCGCGGCGAAGGGCGCGGCCGCCTCCCGGACGGCGGGAGAGGGGCGATAGCCGAGGCGAGGCCGCGCCAGCACCACGAGGCGGGCGGCCGCATCGGCGGCCCGCGGGTCGTCGTACAAGGCCCGCGCCTGGAGCCAGGCGGGCTCGAGCGCGGCGGGTTCCCGGGCCAGTGCCTTGAAGATCGCCGGGACGAAGGGCAGGCGGGCCCGGATGTCAGAGAAGACCGAGAGGACGAGCCCCGTCGCCTGCTCCTCGTGAAGGAGGTCGTACCGCAAGATTGCATACTGTATGCTCGCGGCCGTGGGCGGCAACCTGCTCGAGGGTCGGCTTCCGGCCCCGCGGAGCGCGAGCGCAGCGGCCGGCGAGGTCATCCGCGAGGCGATCATCGACGGGCGGCTCCCTCCCGGCCAGCGGCTGAAGGAGGAGGAGCTGGCGCGGGAGCTCGGCATGAGCCGGACGCCGGTTCGGGAGGCGCTCCTCACGCTCGAGAGCGAGGGCCTCGTCGAGTCGATCCCGCGGCGCGGCGCGGCGGTGCGCTCGTACGC
>JBOHAB010000335.1:0-1853 GCA_050697655.1 Gaiellaceae bacterium | reverse complement strand
CGCTCGTACCGATCGTGCAGGCCTTCGAGCGAGATGCTTCCGTCCTGCCCGAACGTGGCCACGCGGAAGAGGTAGAAACGCACCGGGTCGACGCCGTAGACATCGATGAGATCGAGCGGGTCGATGACATTCCCCACCGACTTGGACATCTTCCGCTCGTCCATCAGCAGGTACCCGTGCACAAACAGCTGCCTCGGAACCTCCAGCCCCGCGCCGAGCAGGAGCGCCGGCCAGATGACGCAGTGGAACTTGAGGATGTCCTTGCCCAGCAGGTGCCGAACCGCCGGCCAGAAGCGAGGCCGGAGGTCCTCGTCCGGACGCGCGAAGGCGAGGGCGCTCCAGTAGTTGATCAGCGCATCCACCCAGACGTAGACGACCTGGCTCTCGTCCCACGGCACGGGCACTCCCCAGCGCTGAGACGCGCGGCTGACGCTGATGTCGTCGAGCCCGTGCTCGATGAAGCTGCGCGCCTCGTTGTAGCGGAAGCGGGGGCGGACGATGTCCGGCCGTTCGTCGTAGAGCCGCAGGAGCGGTTCCTGATAGGCGGAGAGGCGGAAGAAGTAGTTCTTCTCCTCGACGAAGTCGGGCCGGATCCCGTGCTGCGGGCACAGCCCGTCGACGAGCTCGTCCTCGGTGTAGAAGGACTCGCACCGCGTGCAGTAGAGACCGGCGTAGACGCCTTCGAAGATGTCGCCCCGGTCGTGAATCCGCTGGACGAAATCCTGTACGAGCGCCTTGTGGCGGTCGTCCGTGGTGCGAACGAAGAAGTCGTTCGACGCGTTGACGCGAACCGTCATCTCCTCGAAAGCCGCCGCGTTGCGATCGACGAGCTCCTGCAGGTCGAGCCCAGCCTCTTCCGCCACGCGGGGGATGTTCGAGCCGTGCTCGTCCGTCCCCGTCAGGAAGAAGGTCTCTTCCCCGCGCTGGCGGTGGTGGCGGACGAGAATGTCCGCCGCGATCGTCGTGTATGCGTGCCCGATGTGCGGCGTCGCATTGACGTAGTAGATCGGCGTCGTCAGGTAGAAGCTCATCGGCGCCCATCATACGGAGGCGCTTCCGGCTACCGGCCTTCGGTTTCAACCCGGCGGAGACGGGAACTGAGAAGGGAAAGCGACGCATGGGGTCAGCGGGCCGAGGCCGTTTCGGGCCCGCGACAACGCGAGGAAGGACGAGGGCTTACTCGATGGAAACGCCCAAGCGAAACCAAGGCCGGACGACGACAGGCATCATTCGGCACCTGGATGAGCTCGGTAGGATCGTGATCCCGATCGAGATCCGGAAACGGTTCGGGCTCACCGAGCGTGACGCGCTCGAGATCGCTGTCAAGAATCAGACGATCCTCCTGAGCAGACCCAAGAGCACGTGCGTCTTCTGCGGCACCACACGCTCGGTCGTCGAGCACCGGGGACGGGGCGTCTGTCACAGCTGCGTCGCCGAGCTGACGACGGCGAACGAGTCGTAGCACCGCCGCCGCCAAGCTGAGGATCAGGACCCAAGCCGCGAGGGTCGGGACTTCGAAGCTTCGGCCGAAGGCGGCCGGCCTCGGGACGACGCGGTCGGCAGGCGCTTCCGGACCGCTCGAGGTGGTTGTCGAAGTCTCCAGCGACTCGAGAGCGTGCCGGACCGGCTCGGGATCGCCGGCTCGGGGTGACCCGTTTGCCTCCTCGCTTCCCGCACGCGCAGCCGCCGGCTCGCCACCCTGGCTCTCTGCTCGCTCGCGCACTGCCGCAACCTCCGCAGCGGCGGCATCGGCTCGACGCCGCTGCGACTCGCCTCCCGGCGTACGTTCCTGGTCCGCGGCGGGAGCCGGGGTCTCGGGCGCGTGCGGGGGAGCCGGAGCTTCGGGCGCGGGC
>JBOHAB010000334.1:0-1855 GCA_050697655.1 Gaiellaceae bacterium | reverse complement strand
GGACAGGCCCGCATCTTGCAGAAGGCCGGGAAGGCGGTCGCCGAGCTCGCGCGACGTCTTGATCGCCTCGGAGTCGAGCGGCGGCGCCTCGAGAATGGTGACCACGCGCGCCGCGTTCCCGTCGTCGGAGGCGAGCACGCCGGCGGGCGCCTCCACGGGCAGCTCGCGCGCGGCGACGACGCCCGCCACGCCGGGCACGTCCTCGATCCCTTCTTCCAGGCGCGAGAGCTCCCGCCGCCCCTCGGCCACTCCTGCCCCCTCGACCAGCACGATCGTCGGGGCGAGCACGCCGGCGGCGAAGCCCTGGTCGGCGGCGACGGCGGCCCGCTGGACCTCCGTGTCCGACGGCAGCCCGCTTCCGAGCCTGAGCGCGAGCTCGGTCTCCCTGACGCCCGAGGCGGCGGCGGCGAGCGCCCCGACCGTGAGCAGCGCAACCAGGGCCGCGACCGGTCGCGAGGTGAGGCGCCGGGCGAGCGCCGACCTGGAGTGGGAGGACCGCTCCTCGTCTTCGCACACGACGTCCTCGCGCCGAAGCGAAGGCCAGAAGACGGCTCGCCCGAAGAGGCCGAGGGCCGCCGGCACCAGCGTGATCGAGACGGCGAGGGAAACGGCGGCCGTCAGCGCGAGCGCCGGTCCGAAAGCCCGGAAGAATTCCAGCTCGCCGACGACGAGGGCGAACGTCCCCGCCACGACGATCAGCCCCGCCGTGGCGACGATCGGGGCCACTGCGGTACACGACCGGCGGGCTGCCTCGAGCCTCGTGGCGCCGCCCGCGAGCTCGCGCCTGCAGGCCGAAAGGAAGAAGACCGTGTAGTCGGTGACGATGCCGAGCGTCAGCGCGACAACCAGCGGCTCGACCTCCTGCGGGATCGTGGCGCCGAGGCGGTCAGTGACCCAGGGGATGGTCCCGCTCGCCACCAGGAACGCGATCGCCGAGGCAGCCAGCGTGAGCAGCGGCGCCCCGAAAGAGCGGTAGGTGAGCCCGACGACGAGCGCGATCGCGAGGATCGTTCCGAGCTCGACGAAGAGGAGGGCGTCCTCGATCTCCTCGAACTGCGCGAGCCGCGCCGGGCCGGGGCCGGTCACGCCCGCGAAGTGTCCCTCCTGGCCTCGATCGGCGTATTCGTGTGCAAGCTCGACCCGGTTGGTCAGGCTCACCTCCGGGGGGAAGAAGAGGTGGGTGACTGCGGTCGTCCCGTCCTCCTCCGAGCCGGGGAAGAGCTCGCGGGTGTTCAGGACCGGGAGCGCGAAGCGGATCTCGTCTCCGGCCCCTTCCTGAGTAGTCGCGTCCACCGCGCGCTCGACGATCGCCGCCTGCGTCTCGCCCGAGAATCCCTCCGGGTTGCGCTCGACCACCGCCGTGTCGGCCGTAAGGGGGACGGAGAAGAGCTGTTGCGAGCGCTCGCCGGCCTCGATCGCCGGCGAGTCCTCCGGCAGAAGCCCCCCGAGCTCGAGCGGCTCGCCCGAGCCGAGGCCCGGCAGGTAGACGGCCGTGGCCGCTGCGGCCGCAATCCAGGCGGCGACCACGAGATAGCGGAGCCAGACGACGACGGCTGCGAATGCCTTCGGCACGCGGCGTTCTATGCCCCGGCGCAGCCGAATCCATGCACGCAATGCCCGAACGCCGGTCCGGTAGCCGGTAGGATCGCGAAGCCCGCCGACCACCGAAGGAGGCACCGTGGCCACGCAGACCGCGCCGCTGACGAGGGAGCAGCTCGCAGCGCTACCCGACAGCTACTTCAAGGCAGTCGACGCGAAGGACGTCGACGCGATCCTCTCGCACTTCGCCGACGACGCGACCCTGACCGTCCAGACGGATCACGCTGTCTTCGCAGGCGCCGAGGAGATTCGCCGC
>JBOHAB010000333.1:0-1878 GCA_050697655.1 Gaiellaceae bacterium | reverse complement strand
GGTGGGCGAGGCGGCGCCGGCGGCGACTCGGATCGCCGGGCCCGTGCTGGGCGGGATCGCGCTGGCGGCCGCCGCCTCGCTCGCCTCCGGGCTCCCCTTTCTGCTCGTCCGCAAGGAGGCGAAGGGCTACGGCACGGAGAACCGGATCGAGGGAGCCTTCACCGCAGGCGAGGAAGTCTGCCTCGTCGAGGATGTTGTCACCTCCGGCGGCGCCGCCGCGGAGGCAATCGAGGCGCTCCGCGCGGCCGGGCTCGAGTGCCGCGCGGCCGTCTGCGTGGTCGACCGGGAGGAGGGCGGCGCCGACGCTCTCGCGCGAAAAGCGGTCGGGTTGCACCCGCTCTTTCGGGCCCGCGACATCCTCCAGGGGTGAAAAAACCCCGCAAACCCGCATGGTTGCTTGCTATCAGGGGGCTCTGTTAGGGTGTCCCGGGTTCCCTTAGCCAGCGCAAGAGACGGAAGGAGAGGGCAGTGACGAAGGCCGAGTTCATCGACAAGGTGGCTTCCAAGAGCGGGCTCACCAAGCGGGATGCAGGCGCGGCGGTCGACGCGTTCCTCGACTCCATCACCGAGACGCTCAAGGGAGGCGACTCGGTGTCGTTCACCGGCTTCGGCAAGTTCTCCCCGCAGCAGCGCGCCGCGCGCCAGGGAGTCAACCCGCGCACCGGCGAGCGCGTCCAGATCCCGGCGGCCACCGTGCCGAAGTTCTCTGCCGGGAGCCAGCTCAAGAAGGCACTCCGCTCCTCCAGCACCTTCTAAAGCCTCTCTCCGAGCGGATCATTTCCGGGGGCCGCCGGGCGGCCTCCGGATTCGTGCTGGGGGGTCTTTTCTAGCCCTGGCTCTTGTGGGCGAACACATGTTCGTCTATCCTGTTCGAGCGTGCAGCTCGCTTTCGACGCCGCCGACCGGCTCGTCGAGCTCGTCGAGGAGCGGCGTGGGCCCGTTTCCGTCGAGGAGGCGGCCCGCTCGCTCTTCGCGCTCGCCCACGGGCCCGCCGGGCTTGCGCGGAGCCTGCTCGAGGACGTGGTCGGAGGCGACGCGCGGCTCACCTGGCTCGGCGCCCGCGTGGGGCTCGTCGCTCCGCCCGGCCACGATCTGCCGCTGGAGGCCGCGCGCTTCGTCGTCGTCGACCTCGAGACGACCGGGCTCCGGCCGGGCCGGTCGGCCATCTGTGAGATCGGCGCGGTCCGCGTCGAGGCGCTCCTGCCGGCCGGGACGTTCCACACCCTGGTCGACCCTGGTGTCCCGATCCCGCCGGTGATCGCCGGGATAACCGGCATCCAGGACCGCGACCTGCAAGGAGCCCCGCGGCCCGCCGCCGCGGTCGAGTCCTTCCTCGCCTTCGCCGGCGAGCGCGCCGTGCTCGTCGCCCACAACGCCCGCTTCGACCTCGCGTTTCTCGACCGCGAGGTCGAGCTGCTCACCGGCCGCCGCCTGGCGGCGCCCGTTGTGGACACGGTGGGGCTGGCGCGGAAACTGCTCGCCGGACGGATCCCCCGCGTCGGTCTCGCCTCGCTCGCGCACTTCTTCGGCACGTCCGTGCAGCCGTGCCACCGCGCGCTCCCGGACGCGCAGGCGACCGCCGAGATCCTGGTGGCGCTGGTCGGGCTCGCCCAGGAGCGCGGCGCGCGAACGGTGTCCGACCTCGTCGAGTTGGCCGCGCCGCGGCGTCGCCGTGTCTACGAGAAGCGCTCGCTCGTCTTCGGGGCGCCGACTCAGCCCGGCGTCTACGTCTTCCGCGACGGACGGGGCCAGGCGCTCTACGTCGGTCGCGCCCGCGACCTGCGTGCGAGGCTTCGCTCGTACTTCCGCTCCGAGCGCCTGCGGCCCGCGGTCGAGGCCGCGCTGGCCGCCGTCGAGCAGGTCGAGTGGGAGGTGCTC
>JBOHAB010000332.1:0-1907 GCA_050697655.1 Gaiellaceae bacterium | reverse complement strand
ACGGTGCTCAGCTTCGAGGTGAACGCCGGCCCGCAGGGAACTCTGTTCGGCTCGGTCACCTCGACCGACATCGTCGACGAGATCTGGCGCACGAGGAAGATCCGCCTCGACCGGCGAAAGATCGATCTCAAGGACCCGATCAAGCGGATCGGCCGCTATGCGGTGCCGATCACGGTCTTCGAGGACATCCAGGTCGAGGTGAAGACGCTCGTCGTCCCACTCGGCGGCGAGCTCCCGCCGGAGGAGGAGCTCGAGGCGCTGGCGGCCGCAGAAGAGGAGGCCGCGGCCGAAGCGGAGGCCGAGGCGGCTGCGATGTCCACGGAGGCCCAGGAGGCGATCGCGGCCGAGCTCGAGGCGGAGGCTGAGGCCGAGGGCGAGGCGGAGGCAGCAGGGGAGGCGAGCGTGCCCGAGCCGGACGGGGCCGAAGCCGCCGACCGCGAGCTCTAGCCCTCCGGGCCGATCACGACCTCGTAGTGCGCCGAGCGCTCGTCCCAGCGCGCCAGCACTGCGCGGGCGGGCTCGGGGACGACGGCGACCTCGTAATCCTCGCCGGCGAACACCTTCACGGAGTCGAGCGACTCCCACAGCGTCAGCGTCGCGAACTCGACGCCCTCCTCGACGTCGCGGCGGACGAGGAACGAGCCTCGGTGGCCCTCGTGGGCGCCGACCCACGGGAGTATGGTCGTCCTCAGGAGCTCCTCGTAGGCGTCGGCGTTCTCCTGCGTGGCCGCCCAGCCTCGCCACCAGCGCGCGATCATGCAGTTGTCAACGCCGACCCGAGCGCACGGATTCCCCGGAAGGGGAAGAAACCGGACGACTCGCGCGTCAGGTGATCAGCGGCACACGGCTCACGCCACGGGCCCTCCTCGGAAGCGGGGCGCCGATGCGGTATCGGCGCCCCGCTCACCCTTGTCTAGGCGGCGGCGAGGTCGGAGAACTTCGCGTAGCGCTTCAGGAACGAGAGCTTGACCGTGTCGGTCGGTCCGTTTCGGTGCTTGGCGACGATCACCTCGGCCAGGCCCTGCTGGTCGGAGTCCTCGGCGTTGTAGTACTCGTCGCGGTAGATGAACATGACGATGTCGGCGTCCTGCTCGATCGAGCCGCTCTCGCGCAGGTCGGAGAGGATCGGCCGCTTGTCATGGCGCTGCTCGACTGCGCGGGAGAGCTGCGAGAGCGCGACGATCGGCACGTCGAGGTCGCGGGCGAGCACCTTCAGCGAGCGCGAGATCTGCGAGACCTCCTGCACGCGGTTCTCGACCGTCGTTCCCGAGGTCATGAGCTGCAGGTAGTCGACGATGATCAACCCGAGGTCGGGGTGCTTGCTCTTGAGGCGCCGCGCCTTCGACCGGATCTCCATCATCGTGATCGAGCCGGTGTCGTCGACGTACATCGGCGCCTTGGCGAGCTTGTCGCAGGCGGCGGTGAGGCGCGGCCAATCGTCCGCCGAGAGCTTGCCGGTGCGGAGCCGCTGGGACTCCACCTTCGCCTCGCTGCACATGAGGCGCTGGGTCACCTCCGACTTCGACATCTCGAGCGTGAAGAGCGCGACGGGGATGTTCCGGCGCACGGCGAGGTTGGCGGCAACTCCCAGGCCGAGCGCCGACTTCCCCATGCTCGGCCGCGCGGCCATCACCACCAGGTTTCCCTCCTGGAAGCCCGAGGTGATGCGGTCGAGGTCGCGGAATCCCGAGGGTACGCCCGTCACCTCCGCCCCCGACTCGTAGAGCTGCGTGATGCGCTCGAAGCTCTCCTTCAGGAGCGTCTCGATGTGGCTGAATTCCGAGGTGGCCTTCTCCTGGGAGAGGTCGAAGAGGATCTGCTCCGCTCGGTCGACGAGCTCCGGCGTCTCCCCGGGCCGCTCCCAGCCCAGCCTGGCGATCTCACCGCCGACGCGGATGAGCCCGCGA
>JBOHAB010000331.1:0-1957 GCA_050697655.1 Gaiellaceae bacterium | reverse complement strand
AAGCGGAACATCCAGCTCTGCACGAACGCGCTGCGGCTGGTCGACATGCTCGACCGCTTCGAGCCGAACCCGCGCCTCACGTTCGTCGTCCACCTCGACGGCATGCAGGAGATCCACGACTACATCTGCGACTACCCCGGCCTGTGGGACATCGCGATCGAGGCGATCAGGACGGTCCGCGAGGGCGGCTTCCGCGTGACGACGAACACGACGATCTTCAAGGAGACCGAGGTCGACGACGTCATCGAGATGATGGCCTACCTCACGAACGAGGTAGGCATCGACGGGATGCTCGTCGCGCCCGGCTACCAGTACTCCCAGATCGACCCGAACCTGACGATGACTCGCGAGGAGCACGAGGCCAAGTTCCGCCTCATCCGCGACGCCGTGCGGCAGCACGGCTACAAGTGGCTCGCCAGCCCCCTCTACCAGGACTTCCTCACCGGGGATCGCATGCTTCCCTGCGCGCCCTGGGGCTCGGTCACGCGCAACCCCTACGGCTGGAAGGGGCCGTGCTACCTGCTCACCGACGGCATCTTCCCCACGTACGAAGCGCTGGTCAACGGGATCGAGTGGGAGCGCTACGGGCCCGGCAACGACCATCGCTGCGAGCACTGCGGAATCCACTCCGGCTTCGAGCCCGCCGCGACGATCGCGACGACCTCGAGCGTGAAGGAGACCGTCAGGAGCCTCGCGTGGACGTTCCGCTAGTCGCCTGCGCCCTGGCCGTCGAGGAGAAGGCGGCCCGCGAGGGAGGCGCCCGGGCAGCTCGAGTCGGCCTGGGAGCCCGGCTGCCGCTGCCCGAGGGGCAGCTCGTCTCCTTCGGTCTTGCGGGCGCGCTCGTCCCCGGTCTTGCTCCCGGAACGCTCGTGACTGCGACGAAGGTCGTGGACGCGAACGGCACGGTGCTCTGGGAGTTCGAGCCGCTTCGCGTTCCCGGCGCCCTCGCTGCGGTCGTCTGCGGCGCGGGCTCCGTCGTCGACGACCCCGCGGCACGTCACGAGCTTGCCCGCGAGACCGGCGCCGCCGTCGTGGACACCGAGAGCGCCACGCTCGCCGAGACGGGCCGCCTGGCCGGCGTCGTCCGCGCCGTCTCCGACACGCCCGAGCGGCCGGTGGGCAGGCTCGCCCACGCGGCCGTCCCGGACGGGCGCACCGACTGGCGCGCCGTTCTCCAGGCCTTCTTTGCAGAGCCGCGCGCCACGCTGCGCACGGCGGCGGGGGCGAGGCAGGCTCTCACGTCGCTCCGTCACGCGGCCGCTTCGCTCGCTCCGGAGGCTGCATGATGAAGCGCGTCCTCGTCGCCGGCCCGCGAAGCTTCTGCGCCGGCGTCGTCCGCGCGATCGACATCGTCGAGAACCTCCTGGAGCGGAACGGGCCGCCGGTCTACGTCCGGCACGAGATCGTGCACAACGTCCACGTCGTCAGGGACCTCGAGGCGCGCGGCGCCGTCTTCGTCGACTCGGAGGAGGACGTTCCCGAAGGAGCGCTCGTGGTTCTCTCGGCGCACGGCGTCTCGCCGCAGGTCTACGAGCGCTGCGCCGAGCGCGGCCTCCGCATCGTCGACGCCGTTTGCCCGCTCGTCTCCAAGGTTCACGCCGAAGCGCGCCGCTACGCGGCCAGGGGCCACAAGATCGCGCTGGTCGGACATGCCGGCCATGTCGAGGTGGAGGGGACCATGGGCGAGGCGCCCGACTCGATCGTCCTCGTCGAGACCCCCGAGGACGTGGACGCGCTCGAGTTCGAGGATGGCCAGAGCCTCGCCTATCTCACGCAGACGACGCTGTCACTCGACGACACCGCCGACGTCGTCCAGGCGCTGCGCGACCGCGTGCCCGATCTGGTCGGGCCGCCCTCGGCCGACATCTGCTACGCGACGCAGAATCGGCAAGACGCCGTCAAGCGCATCTGCGAGGACGCCACCCTCGTCCTCGTCGTCGGGTCGAAGACGAGCTCG
>JBOHAB010000330.1:0-1971 GCA_050697655.1 Gaiellaceae bacterium | reverse complement strand
CCCCGGCGGCGCTCGCCCCCGCCGCCGCGCCGGCTCGGCCCGAGACGCCTCCCGACGACCTGCTCGGCGGCGTCGCCGCGGCGATGTCGCTCGTCAAGGCACACCGGACCCACGGCCACCTCGCGGCCCACATCGACCCGCTGGGCTCCGAGCCGCCCGGCGACCCTGCGCTCGACCCCGACCGCCTCGTTCCCCAGCTGACGCCTGAGCTTCAGGCGCGAATCCCTGCCGGCGTCCTGCGCCTCTACGTCCCGGCGGAGACCCTGGCCGAGGCTCTTCCCAAGCTTCGCGAGACCTACTGCGGCACGCTGGCGTACGAGCTCGAGCACATCTCGAGCCATGAGCAGCGGCTCTGGCTGCGCGATGCGATCGAGTCTGGCACGTACCGCCAGCCGCTCACTTCGGACGAGAAGCAGGCTCTCCTCGGGAGGCTCTCCGAGGTCGAGGGCTTCGAGCGCTATCTGCGCCGAGCGTTTCTCGGCCAGAAGCAGTTCTCCATCGAGGGCCTCGACGTGATGGTGCCGATGCTCGACGAGGCGATCGAGCTCGCGGCCGCAACCGGCACGAGCCACGTTGTCATCGGCATGGCGCACCGCGGGCGCCTCAACGTGCTCGCCCACACGGTCGGGCGTCAGGCCGATGCGATCCTGCGTGAGTTCGAAGGCGAGCGCGTGCTCGAGGCGGTCGCGACCGACCTCGAGAGCGGCTCGGGCGACGTCAAGTACCACCTGGGCGCCGAGGCGGTCCGCGAGACGCCGAGCGGCGAGGTCGTCGTCACGCTCACCTCGAACCCGAGCCACCTGGAGTACGTCGACCCGGTGGTTGAAGGCGAGGTACGGGCCTCGCAGACGGACCACAACTCGCCCGAGGGCTGCCATGACCCGAACCTGGCGCTCGCCGTCCTCATCCACGGCGACGCAGCCTTTCCGGGCCAGGGGGTCGTCGCCGAGACGCTCAACCTCGCCGGCCTCCCCGGGTACACGACCGGCGGCACGCTGCACGTGATCGCGAACAACCAGGTGGGCTTCACGACTCCGCCCGAGGAGGGGCGCTCGACGCGCTACTCCTCCGATCTAGCGAAAGGCTTCGACACGCCGATCATCCATGTGAACGCAGACGACCCCGAGGCAGCGATCTCGGCGATCCGGCTGGCGATGGCCTTCCGGGAGCGGTTCCACCACGACGTCGTCGTCGACCTCGTCGGCTACCGGCGTTTCGGCCACAACGAAGGAGACGAGCCGGGCTACACGCAGCCCCTCATGTACAAGCTGATCGAGGAGCATCCGAGCGTCCGCGAGCAGTACGCGCGCGAGCTCGTCGAGGCCGGCCTGGTCACCGACGAGGAGGCCGGGCAGCTGCTCGACGACGTGCAGGCTCGACTCCGCGCGATCCACGAGGACCTGAGGGCGTCGTTCGAGACGAGCAAGGGGCACAAGGAGCGCAGGATCGGGCGCGGGGCCGACGCGCAGATCGACACGTCCGTCCCCGCCGACCGTCTGCAGGAGCTGGAGGAGCAGCTGCTGACGGTGCCCGACGGCTTCACCGTCCACCCAAAGCTGCGCAAGGCGCTCGAGCGCCGGCGTGACGCCCTCGGCGAGGAGGGCGGCATCGACTGGGCGCAGGCCGAGGCTCTCGCCTTCGGCAGCCTCCTGGCCGACGGGACGCCCGTGCGGCTCACGGGCCAGGACACCGAGCGGGGCACGTTCTCGCACCGACACCTCGTGCTCAACGACTACGAGACCGGGGAGAAGTACGCACCCATCCAGCACTTGCCGGAGTCGCGTGCTCCTTTCCAGGTGCACAACTCCCCCCTCTCCGAGATGGCCGCGCTCGGCTTCGAGTACGGCTACTCGGTCGCCGTCCCGCGCGCGCTCGTCCTCTGGGAGGCCCAGTTCGGCGACTTCGTCAACTCCGCCCAGGTGATCGTCGACCAGTTCATCGTCGCCGGCCTCTCCAAGTGGGGCCAGAGCT
>JBOHAB010000329.1:0-1978 GCA_050697655.1 Gaiellaceae bacterium | reverse complement strand
GGTCGAGGCTGGGATCGGTGGGGTTGCGAGTCTCGTAGGTCTCGCCGAAGGCGTTCTCGTAGCGAGCCCAGTACACGCGGCCGGAGTCTGCGGTTGCTCCCTCGAGGGCAAACGGCGCCCAAGAGACGGGGATCTCGCGGTCGCCCTCTTCCGGCACTCGACCACCCGCTTTGACCAGTTGCCGCGCACCGCGCTCTTCCGAATCGCCGAAGATGTACGGGTAGCTCGTCCGACCGACCACCACGCCGAAGCGCACGTTGAACGCCGCCCCTACACCAACGTTCTCGAGGTAGACCCGATACCCGACTCTGTCATGGCCGAGTTCCAAACGCGTCTCCACCTCATGTACAACCACAACCGGCTGCGACGTTCGCCTAAGAGCATGATTCGCGAGTCGGAACTGCAGAGCAGCGACGGCCAGCGCTCCGAGAGCGACTCCGATCACGATGAAGTCCGTCCAGTCGACACCGCCGCTGCCGCTCACACCCAAGATCATGGCCGAAACCGTCACGCCGCGATACACCACTCCGACGGAACCCCCTGCAACCATCTCTGCCACACCCGGTCATACGTCAAGGAAGGAGGGTCGTTTCAGGATGCCTCGCGCTCGTCACGCCGTGGATTCCCAAGGGGGTTTGACTCCGATCTGCGTCCGTCCGATGTCGGCGAGGCAGCGCGCAGCCTGGGAAGCCGCTGCCGCCGAAGCAGGCGAGTCTGTTTCCGCGTTGGTCCGGGGTGCCGTCGAGCTCGAGTTGCGCCGGCGAGAGGAGGCTCGGGAGCTTGAGGCGCAGCGGCGGGCGGCGGATCCGCTCGGGCTCGACCGGCTCGACGGGCTGCTCGAGCGGGCTCGCCAGTAGAACCTCGCGGTAGAAACCCCGGCTGATGCCAGCGTCCAAGCGGGCAGCCCTCGGTTTCGATAACCGGACCACGCTCTCGCGCAGGTGATCCGGTCGCGTCCCATGAGCCGGGGGAAATGAATCGGGCGTAGCCTCCGCGTTGACCTGGAAGTCGACGAGGAGGTACGCCCTGATGGCGAGCATAGCCCCGAGCGAGCGGCTGCGTCGCGAGCTCGCAGAGATCGTCGCCGGCGCCGGCGACGAGCACGATCCGATCGAGGCGATCGGCCGGCTGGGTGCTCGGCTGATCCTGCAGCAGGCCCTCGAGGAGGAGCTGACGGAGTTCCTCGGTCGTGAGCGCTACGAGCGCCGCGGCGAGCCGATCTCGCACCGAAACGGCTACGAGCGGGTGACGGTGAAGTCGACCGCCGGTCCGCTCGAGCTGGAGCGTCCGCGCGTTCGCAACGCCTCCACGCTTGGCTTCGCGAGCCAGGTTGTCGGCAAGGGCGTGGCGCGCACGCACGCGCTCGAGGCGCTGGTGATCGTCTCGTTCCTGCGCGGGCTGTCGGTGCGCGACGTCGAGGCCGCGCTCGAGGAGGTCTTCGACGGCCCGCTCGTCTCCAAATCGACGGTCGCGCGGATCTGCGCCGAGACACGCGAGCGCTACCGCTCCTGGTGCGAGCGCCACCTCGACGAGCACGACGTCGTCTACTGCTTCCTCGACGCGATCTACCTGAAGCTGCGCCCCGACGACACACCGGCCGAGGGCGTCTTGGTCGCCTGGGGCGTGACGCTCGAGGGGCGCAAAATCCTGCTCGGCCTCCAGCTCGGCAGCCGCGAGAGCTACGAGGACTGGCTCGACTTCGGCCGCGACCTGATCGCCCGCGGGCTCGAGCCGCCGGCGCTCCTGATCGCCGACGGCGCTCCCGGGCTCTGGAAGGCGGCTCGCGAGCTGTGGCCGGCCGCGCTCGAGCAGCGCTGCACCGTGCACGCGCTCCGCAACGTCACCAAGAAGCTGCCCGAGCGGCTCCACCGCGAGCTGAAGGCACGTTACTGGCGGATCCTTGACGAGGCGGGCTCCGCAGCCGAGGCGCGAGCCGGCCTGCTCGCGCTCGTCGCCGACTACCGCGCCGCCTACCCCG
>JBOHAB010000328.1:0-1996 GCA_050697655.1 Gaiellaceae bacterium | reverse complement strand
AGGTACCTCTCTGCGGCGCTCGCGACCGCCGTCACCGTGGTCTTCGGCTACCTCGCGGTCCGAAACGTGGACGTCGACGAGCTCGGCGAGTCGCTGCGGGAGAGCAACTACTGGTACCTGCTCCCGGCCTTCGCTCTCCTTGTCCTCGCCTTCTTCCTGCGCGTCCTCCGCTGGCGTTGTCTGTTCGCGCCGCGGACGCGGCCCGGCTGGGTGCCGGCAACCGAGGCGCTCCTCCTGGGTCAGTTCCTGAACAGCGTGCTGCCGTTCCGCGCCGGAGACGCCGCCCGGATCGTGGCGCTTCGCTCCTTCGGCGGGCCGTCGCGGGTGGAGACGGCGGGAACTGTCGTGGTCGAGCGGATCTTCGACGTCCTGGCCCTGCTCGTGCTCCTCTTCGTCCTCCTGCCGGTGGTGCCCGAGGTGGCGTGGCTCCGCGCGGCTGGCGTACTCGTGATCGTGCTCACGATCGCCCTCGCGGCCGCGGTCGTCATCCTCCGGGTGTACGGCGAGCGAGCGGTCGCGTTCTTTCTGCGCCCGCTGGCGCGGCTGCCGTTTCTCTCCGAGGCGAGGGTCGAGGCGGCGATCCGCAACCTGACGCAGGGGGTGATCGCGCTCCGGAGCGGGCGCATCGGGCTGATCGCCTTCTTCTGGACGCTGGTCTCCTGGCTCGTGGTCGGGGCGTCCTTTTGGTTCTTGATGCTCGGCTTCGACTTCGGCCTCTCACCGGTCGCCGGATTGCTCGTCGTCATCGCGACGGGGCTCTCGCACCTGCTCCCCTCGGGTCCCGCCGCGGTCGGCGTCTTCGAGGCGGCGGCGGTCGTGGCGCTCGGCGCGTACGGGATTCCGCAGACGCAGGCGCTCTCGTACGCGCTCGTCGTCCACGCGCTCAACGTCGTTCCCTTCCTCCTGGCGGGGCTACTGATCGTCGTCCTGCGACGCGACGTCCTCAGCGCGTCCCTGCGCCGCAAGCGGAGCGGTCAGGGCCCCGTTGCGGGCGCCGGAAGCCTCGATCGGCCGGTCGTCGCCGCCGGCGTGGATCGAGGCGGGGCGGGCGACGACGAGGACGACGTCGCCGAGCCAGCCGACGGGCACCTTCACGTCGATGAGGTGCGCGAGGCGCGCTGAGGCTCCGCCCGCCGGCCCGAGGCTCGATTTCATCCGCTCGGCGACGTACGAGAGATGGAACGAGCGGGGCACGAGCGACCACTCGACCATCCGGAAGCCCGCCTCCCGCAGGAGCGTGTCGAGCGAAGCCGGCGTGAAGTAGTGGAGGTGCGGGCGGATCAGCCAGGGCCACTTCTCGCCTCGCAGCCGCCCGTGGAGCCCGGCGAGGTTGACCGTCGAGAGCGTGAGCACGCCTTCGTCGTCCAGGAGCGGACGCAGCCGCCGGAGCGCGTCGAGCGGGTCGACGAAGTGCTCGAGCACGTCGAGGAGG
The DNA here is from genome assembly GCA_050697655.1 of Gaiellaceae bacterium. GTDB lineage: Bacteria > Actinomycetota > Thermoleophilia > Gaiellales > Gaiellaceae > JAIBJN01. Next base: position 564 of record JBOHAB010000328.1, on the reverse strand, counting down.
ACTACCGCATCCGCGCTTCCCGGCGGATCGGCGAGCGCCTCGAGCGGCTTCTGCTCCAGGTCGACCCCGAAGCGCTCGCGACCCGTCTCCACCGCCCACTTCGACGGCTCGATGCCCCGCGCGCTCCAGCCGGCCCGCGTGGCGGTGTCGAGGAACAGCCCGACGTTCGATCCGACCTCGAAGAGACGATCACCGCGGACCGGATAACCGCCCATGACCCGCAGGACCCACTCGAACAGCTCGCGCCTGCCCTCTTCCTCGCCCAGATAGTTCTCGTCCACGACGTCCGCGTACCGGCCCAGGATCTCGTCGGCGTCGAGCGTCGGCCGTGAGCTCACCATTCCACAGCGCGGGCACTCGAGGATGTCGTCGTGCTGCGAGAGCGCGCCGCTCGTGCAGCTGTACTCGGCGGCGGGTGGGTCCTCGGTCGTGTTGGCGGGATAGAGGAGGACCTGCTGCTCGGCGCCGCAGACGACGCAGCGCTGCTCGATCGCCGGCCCGCTCGTCTTCGGCGCCTCGCGGCGGCCCTCGGCGGCCAGCGGCGAGCGCCGGCCGCGGCGGCCC
>JBOHAB010000327.1:0-1999 GCA_050697655.1 Gaiellaceae bacterium | reverse complement strand
GCTGACGATCCGCTTCCCCCACGCGACCGAGACGCCGATGTACGCGGCTGCGAGCGCGTGGGGAAGGGCAGCCTCGCCGCCACGGCGCAGGTCGATCGTCGTGGCGGCGAGGAGGGCGAGGTCAACCAGCGGAGTCGCGACCAGGAGGGCCATGCCCACTCCGGGCCGTCCGAGGCCGTACCGCGCCACGAGCCCGGAGGCGAGCAGGAGCCAGAACGCGATCTCGGCGGCGACGATCGTTGCCACTACCACGGCCCGCTCCTGCTCGCGCGGTAGACGGCCGTGACGACTGCGATGCCTGCGGCGGCGACGAGCGCCGTCGAGACGGTCACCAGCCACCAGTCTGCGCCGGCGGGAAGGAGTTGCTGCTTGCCCAGGTTCGCCGGCGCGATCACCAGGACGTAGACCCACCACGGTGCCCAACGGCTCGGCGGGTTGGAGTGAAGCTCGGAGGTCATGTGCTCTCTTCCTTTGTCTAGTACGGCTGTACTAGCGGATCGTCGCAGAGCCTCGACCCGAGCGCCGTACGGCCAGCCGGTGTCCGGCGTACGGCTAGTACGAATGTATTAAAGTGGCCCTTTGGCCAGGATCGACACCGATTCCCGGCGCCGCGAGCTGGGCGAGGCCCTCTGGCGCGTCGTCCTGCGCGACGGGATCGAGGCGGCCTCCGTCCGGAAGGTGGCCGCCGAGGCCGGCGTCTCGGCAGGGTCGCTCCGGCACGTCTTTCCGAGCCAGTCGGAGCTCCTGACGTTCGCGATGCAGCTCATCATCGAGGAGGTCACGCGCCGGGTCGAAGCGGTCGAGCCGTCCGGCGACATCCAAGAGGGGGTCGACCGCGTGCTGCAAAGCCTGCTCGTCCTCGACCCGGAGACTCGGGCGGTCTTCGAGGTCTGGCTTGCCTTCGTCGTGCGTGCGCGCGTCGATCCCAGCCTCCGGTCGCTGCGAGACGAGACGCACGCGCAGGTGCGCGCTTTGTGCCGCAGCTCCATCGAGTCGCTCCGTGCCGACGGGAAGACGCGACCCGACATCGACGTCGAGGCAGAGGCGGAGCGGCTGCACGCGCTCATCGACGGGCTGGCGATGCACGCCACGCTCGATCCCGAGCTGACGACGCCGGCCCGGCAGGTCGAGCTCCTCTCGCGCCACCTCGACACGCTCGCGTGATCCAGCGTGGTCGGCGCGGGCGCGACGTCGACTAGGGTCCCACGCGTGTCCGAGGCCGAGCGTGAGCTCGATGCCGAGCACCAGGTCACCCCGCTCGAGCTCTTCTTCGACCTGACCTTCGTGTTCGCGATGACGCAGGTGACGCGCCTGCTCGCCGACGACCCGACGTGGGGCGGAGTCTTCCGCGGAATGCTCGTCCTCGCGGCGCTGTGGTGGGCGTGGACCGTCTACGCGTGGTTGACGAGCGCCATGGACGTCGACGAGGGCGGCGTCCGGCTGGTGATGCTCGCCTCGATGGGCGCGATGTTCGGCGTCGCGCTGGCGGTGCCCGGCGCTTTCGGGGACGACGCCGTGCTGTTCGGCGTCGCGTACCTCCTCGTCCGTCTGCTTCATCTCGTCGTCTCTGCCATCGCCGTTCGCGACGATTCCGACCGCGGCAGCGCGCTTGTCCGGTTCGCGCCGACGGCGATCCTCGGCGCCTCCCTCCTCGTGCTCGCCGGCTTCCTCGAGGGGCGGGTGCGCATCGCGGTCTGGCTCGTCGCGCTGGCGATCGACTACCTCGGCCCGGTCGTGATCGGCGTGGGGCGCGGCTGGGGGCTCGCGCGCGAGCACTTCGCCGAACGGCACGGGCTGATCATCCTGATCGCTCTCGGCGAGTCGATCATCGCCATCGGGCTCGGCGCCGGCCTCGAGCTGGATACGGGAGTCGTCGTGGCATCGGCGCTCGGAATCGTGGTCGTCTCGGCGCTCTGGTGGCTCTACTTCGACGTGGCCGCGATCTTCGCGCGGAGGCGGCTCATGCAGGCGACGGGCCTGGAGCTTCACCGGCTCGCGC
>JBOHAB010000326.1:0-2014 GCA_050697655.1 Gaiellaceae bacterium | reverse complement strand
CACTTCTCCCTCTACCTGGGCATAGAGTAGAAGCCGCCGGTAGCCTTCCCCGCCATGCCTGCACGCGAATTTCTCTTCACCTCCGAGTCCGTGACCGAGGGTCACCCGGACAAGGTCGCCGACCAGGTCTCGGACACGATCCTCGACTGCGTCCTGACCGACGACCCCAACGGGCGCGTCGCGTGCGAGACGCTCGTCACGACCGGGCTCGTGGTCGTGGCCGGCGAGATCACCACCGAGACGTACGTGGACATTCCGCGCGTGGTCAGGAGGAAGATCAAGGAGATCGGCTACGACCGCGCCAAGTACGGCTTCGACGCCGACACGTGCGGCGTCGTCGTCGCGCTCGACGAGCAGTCGCCGGACATCGCGCAGGGCGTGGACACCTCCTACGAGATGCAGCACGGCGACGACGATCCGCTCGACCAGATCGGCGCCGGCGACCAGGGCATGATGTTCGGCTACGCCTGCACCGAGACCGAGGAGCTGATGCCGCTCCCGATCACGCTCGCGCACAAGATCGCCAAGCGGCTCTCGGAGGTGCGCAAGGCGCAGATCCTCCCGTACCTGCGGCCCGACGGGAAGACGCAGGTGACCGTCCGTTACGAGGTGGACGAGCACGGGCGCCAGCGCCCGATCGAGGTCGTCCGCGTGCTCGTCTCGACCCAGCATCGCGACGGGCTCGACGAGGAGGCGCTGATCAAGCCCGACCTGATCGAGCACGTCCTCCACCCGATCCTCCCGCGCGACCTCTACGACGAGCACCGCTTCGAGGAGCGCGACTTCGTCCTCGTCAACCCGACGGGCAAGTTCGTCGTCGGCGGCCCGATGGGCGACACCGGCCTGACCGGCCGGAAGATCATCGTCGACACGTACGGCGGCGCGGCCCGCCACGGCGGCGGCGCCTTCTCGGGCAAGGATCCGACCAAGGTCGACCGCTCCGCCGCCTACGCGGCCCGGCACGTGGCCAAGAACGTCGTCGCGGCCGGCCTCGCCGACCGCTGCGAGCTCCAGGTCGCCTACGCGATCGGGGTGGCTCACCCGGTCTCGATCGAGATCGAGTCCTTCGGCACCGAGCGGGTTTCGCTGGCGCGCATCGAGGAGCTTGTCCGCGAGCACTTCGACCTCCGCCCGGGCGCGATCCTCCGCGACCTCGACCTCACGCGCCCGATCTACGCGAAGACGGCGGCCTACGGCCACTTCGGCAGAGTCGACCACGACTTCACGTGGGAGCGGACGGAGAAGGCAGACGCCCTCCGAGCCGCCGCCGGCCTCACGGCCGCCGGAGTCTCGGCGTCGTAGCTACGCCGCTGGCCTGACGAAGAGGCCCGCGGCGGCCTTCTCGCCGATCGCGCGCTCGTCCCCGTCGACGGTGAGCGCGAACTGGCCGGCCGCCGGCTCGGCGCGACGGAGCTCGATCTGCGCCCCCGGGACGAGGCCCTCGTCGTAGTACCAGTGCAGGAGCTCGCCGTCGTGCTCGGCCAGCCGGACGATCTCCGCGCTCTCGCCCTCGGAAAGGTCGTTCAGCGGCTTCAGCTCGCGGTTCTCGGCCTGCTCGAAGTTGACGTCGACCGGCCAGCCGTGCGGACAGCGGTCGGGGTTTCCGAGTTGCTTCTCGATCCGCTCGACCATGTCGTCCGTGAACGTGTTGCCGAGCAGGTCGGCCTGCACGTGCGCCTCGGCGGCCGTGTAGCCCATGAAGTCGGTGAGCAGGCGCTCGATGATGCGGTGCTTGCGGACGACGCGCTCGGCGTTCTCGCGACCCTTCGCGGTCAGGATCGCCTCCTTATGCTCCCCGCGCTCGACGAGCCCTTCGGCCTCGAGGCGTTTCAGCATCTCGCCTGCCGAGGCCCGCGAGACGCCCAGCATGTCGGCGACGCGGACGGCGAGCGTGGGCGCGCCCTTCGTCTCCGGCTTGTATTCCCCGATCGGGAACGCCAGGAAGTAGATCGTCTCGAGATAGTCGTCGACGGAGTGCCCAGCCGCCATGTCCGCGATGATCTTACCGTGGCCC
>JBOHAB010000325.1:0-2036 GCA_050697655.1 Gaiellaceae bacterium | reverse complement strand
CTTCAGACGTTCGCCGTCGAGGACGTCCTCCGGGACCGAGGCCGGCTCGAGCGTCTCCCCGTCGAGGACGAAGAGCTCCTCCTCGAGACCTACCGAGAACGCAGGTGACTCGCCGAAGCGGTGCGGAACCATCGCGCGAGTCTAGAGCGGGGGGCCACTCGGGAAGAGGGTGGTCGGAGGCCCGGGCAGGCAGTGCGGGCCTCCGACCGGTCAGGCCCCTGGGGGGAGGGGCCGCGGGCAGGCTAGCCGTCCGGTTGGGCGGGTTGCTGCCCGAGCGTGACATTCACTGTTCGTTGCGAGTCCCCTCGTTGGATGTCGAGGCTCAACGAATCGCCTGGGTCCTTCTCCATGATCATCGTGCGCAGATCGTCGCCTGAGGTCACGGCCTCGCCGTCGGCGCGGGTGATGATGTCGCCGCCAAAGACGTAGCTCCTGCCGCCGACGATGACTTGCTCGTCGCCGCCCTCGAGGCCTGCCTCGTCGGCCGGGCTGCCCTCGACGACTCGCACGACCATGACGCCCTCGTCGACGGGGAGGTTGATCGTGTCCGCGAGGTCGGGGGTGATCTCCTGCATCTCGATGCCGAGATACGCGTGCTCGACCTTGCCGTTCTCCTTGATCTGCGAGACGACCTCGCGAACGGTGTTGACGGGCACGGCGAAGCCGATGCCGACGTTGCCGCCGGTCTCGCTCTCGATCTGCGAGTTGACGCCGATGACCTCGCCGTTGGCGTTCAGGAGCGGCCCGCCGGAGTTGCCGCGGTTGATGGGCGCGTCGGTCTGGATGACCTTGTCGATGGTGTAGCCGTTGGGCGCGACGATGTTGCGCTGGAGAGCGCTGACGATGCCTGCCGTAGCGCTTCGCTCCAGGCCGAACGGGTTCCCGATGGCGACGACCGCGTCCCCGACGGCGACCGTGTCTGAGTTACCGAGGGGGAGGGGAGTCAGAGCACGGGTCTGCGCGTCGATCTTCAAGACCGCGAGATCCGTGGAAGGGTCGCTTCCGACGATCCTCGCAGGGACGCGATCGTCGCCCGAGAAATTGACCTCGATCTCCTGCGCGTTCTCGATCACGTGGTAGTTCGTGACGATGTAGCCGTCGCGGTCGACGACGAAGCCGGAGCCGAGCGAGGAGGCGGACTGCGGGCCGAAGAAGGGGTTCTCGGTGACGACCGATGTCGACGTCACCTGTACGACTCCGGGCCCTGCCTGCTCGTAGATCTGCTGGACGGACTTGCCACCGGTGGCGCTCGCCTCGAACGAAGCTGCTGGGGGGTCGGACGCGACGGTGCTGACGACGGTCTCGGGCTCCTCGTCCGTGTCGATCGCCGCACCGATCCCCACGGCGGCGGCGCCGCCGAGCAGTGCTGCGAAGACGAGCGAGCCCATGCGGGCCCAGCCGGAGCCGGTGTCCATGGGTCTCTTATAACCCGGCGCCCGTGAAGCCCCCGTTGAGCCAGGTTAAGGCGGCGTTAAGCGCCCAGACGCTCCTGCTCCTCCTGAAGCTCGGGGTGGCGAACCATGAGCCGGTATTCGCGACGGCCGATCGCCTCGTACGTCACCAGCAGCGCGCAGACGGCGCTCACGAGGCCGAGCGCCGCAAGCGCCGGGATCGCGGCCGCCGCCGGGACGAGGGCAAGCAGCAGGGCCGCCCCGAGGGTTCGCCGCCGGAAGACCCGGCCCATTGTCCGGAAGAGAAACGCGACCAGCGCGAGGAGATACAGGGCGGCGCCGCCGCAGAGCGCCACTGCGGGCACGGTGTCGAGCTGGTCACCGACGTGGCCGACAGTCGTCTCGAGTCCGAGGGCGAAGAGCACGATGCCGGCGATCATCGGCAGGTGGAGGTAGCTGTAGGCGTGCAGCGCGAGCCGGTGAAGCTCCAGGCCCGTCGCCTGCATGAGCCGCCTCCGCGCGAAGATCGCGGCCACGTCGAAGTAGAGCCACCAGAGCGCCGAGACGACCACGATTCCGAGCGCCGATGCCACGATGACTCCCGTATCCAGCTCGAGGCCGGCGCCGAGCCCGATGGCGATGATC
>JBOHAB010000324.1:0-2051 GCA_050697655.1 Gaiellaceae bacterium | reverse complement strand
GCCAGACGGAGGAGGAGGTACGGCTCGCCGAGGAGAGGACGGCCGAGCAGCTCTCCGCGAGATCGACCCGGCCGGCGGCCGCGCCGTCGGCGGCTGGCGCGTCTGGTAGGCGCCCCTACCTCATGGTCGAGACGTAGACCTTCCGCGAGCGCGGGCCGTCGAACTCGCAGAAGAAGATGCCCTGGTACGTCCCCAGCGCGAGCTCGCCTTCGTGGAGCGGGACGAGCACATGCGGGCCGAGCAGCGATGCGCGCAGGTGCGACGGGGCGTTGGGGCCGTCGGCGTCGACGTGCTTCCAGGCCCAGGCGTCGTCGACGATGCCGGTGAGCGCCATCTCGAAATCGGCGAGCAGGTCCGGGTCGATCTTCTCGTTGATCGTGACGCCTGCGGTCGTGTGCGGAACGTAGACGAGCGCGACGCGTCCCTCGGCGTCGGAGCCGATCGCCTCGCGCACCTTCGTGGTGATGTCCAGGAGCTGGGTCTTGCGCTCGGTGGTGACCTGGATCTCCTGCACGGGCGGGTATCCTACGCGACCCATGGCGACGGCCCCCGGGAGCAGCCTCGACGCCTACCGCGACGAGGCGGATCGGTTCATCGCGGCGCTGGACGAGGAGTACTACCGCCACTACGCAGGCCTGAAAGAACGCCTCGAGCTCGAGCCGATCTACGAGCGGTTCTCGGATCTGACCACGCTCGCGGCGGCCAGGCGCCTCGGCGAGCACGCGGCAGAGAGCGGCGGCGCCGGCGAGGTCGAGCTCTCGCGCTTCGCCTGCGAAGGATTCCTCGGCAACCTCACGCGAGAGGAGGCCGAGACGATCGCCGGCCTCGAGGCCTCGCTCACCGCGACCGTCGAGGGCGACGAGATTCCCTACCGCATGCTGCGGCCGACGATGGCGAACGAGCCCGACCGCGGCCGGCGGGCGCGCCTCGAGGAGGCCCGCATCGAGCTCGCCGAGGAGCATTTGCTGCCGAGCCTCGTGGCCCATGCCGAGAAGCGGCGCGAAGGCACGCGCGAGCTGGGCGCGGCGACCTACCGCGAGCTCTACGAGCGCTTCGGCTTTTCGTTGGAGAAGCTCGCCGCGCAGGCGCGCGCCTTCCTCGACGAGACCGAGGGACTTCACGTCGCGGCCTTCGACCGGCTGCTGCGGCGGCGGGTAGGGGTGCCGCTCGAAGAGGCGCAGCGCCACGACGTCGTCCGCGCGTTCCGCGGCAGCGACTGGGACGACGCCTTTCCCAGCGACCGCATGGTGCCCGCGCTCGAATGGACGCTGGACGGGCTCGGCATCGACCTGGGCGCGCAGGAGAACGTCCACCTCGACCTCGACCCGCGCCCGAACAAGAGCCCGCGCGCCTTCTGCGCGCCGATCGAGGTGCCGGGTCGGGTGATGCTCGTGATCAAGCCGATGGGCGGGCCGGACGACTGGCATGCGTTCTTCCACGAGGCAGGGCACACGGAGCATTTCGCGCACGTCTCCCCCGATCTCCCGGTCGAGTTCAGGCGGCTCGGCGACAATTCCGTCACCGAGGGCTGGGCGATGCTCTTCGAGCACCTCGTCGACGATCCGGCCTGGCTCTCCCGCCGGCTCGACTTTGCCCGTCCCGAGGACTTCGCCGAGGAATCGGCAGTCAGCCTCCTCTACGTCGTCAGACGCTACGCAGGGAAGCTCCTGTACGAGTTGGAGCTGCACGGCGACGTCGAGCTCGGATCGATGCGTGACCGCTACGTCGAGCTGCTGCGCGACGCGACAAAGATCGAGCCCTCCTCGGCGGACTACCTCGCCGACGTCGACGAAGGCTTCTACTGCACGTGCTACCTGCGCGCATGGGCGTTCCACACCCAGATCGAGTCGCATCTTCGCGAGGAGCTCGGTCGCGCCTGGTTCACGCGCCCCGAAGCCGGCTCGCTCCTTCGCGAGGTCTGGGCCGAGGGTCAGCGGCTCACGGCGGCCGAGCTGCTGGACGAGGTGGCCGGGGCGGCGCTGGAGCTGGCCGCCGTGGGTGAGAGAATTGAGGAAGAGGTGACTGCGTGAAGCGAGTTGTCATCGCCGGCG
>JBOHAB010000323.1:0-2082 GCA_050697655.1 Gaiellaceae bacterium | reverse complement strand
ATCGTGAACGACTCCCCTACCGACGTCCTGCTCGTCGGCGTCACGGGCTACGCCGCCGTCGCGGCCGATATGCTTCGCCCGCGATGGCCCGCGTCGTCCCGCTTCTCTTCGTCCTCGGCGCTCTTGCCCTCGTCGCCGCCTGCGGCGGCAGCGAGGAGGGCAACACCGCGCCCGAGACCGTAGTCGGCGAAGTCCCCACCGAGGAGGACGGCGGCGGGGAAGGCGGAGGCGGCGGAGAGGGCGAGGGTGACCCGGCCGCCGGGAAGGAAGTCTTCGCCTCCGCGGGGTGCGGTAGCTGCCACACGCTCAGCGACGCCGGCACCTCGGGCACGATCGGCCCGAACCTGGACGAGTCCAGCGTCGACTTCGCCGCCGCCCAGGAGCAGATCACGAACGGCGGCGGCGGCATGCAGGCCTACAGCGGCACGTTGAGCGAGGAGGAGATCGCCAACGTGGCCGCCTATGTCGTCTCGGCACGCGGCTGATTCTGCCGCCCGAGCTTCCGCGCGAGGTCGATGTCCTCGCCTGCGATCTCGACCGGACGCTGATCTGGAAGGACGGTGAGCTCCGCCCGCGGACGCTGGCGGCGATCGCGCGCGCCCGCGCGGCCGAGCTCCGCGTCGTCGTCGCCACCGGGCGCATGTTCCGCTCGGTCACGCCGTACCTGGAGCAGGCGGGCATGGACGACCCGGTCGTCTGCTACCAGGGGGCGGTGGTCGCCGACCCGCGCTCCGGTGAGTTCCTGCGGCACGAGCCGATCCCGCTCGAACTGGCTCGGGCGGCGATCGTCGCGCTCCGGGAGGAAGGCTTCCACGTCAACTGCTACGTGCGCGACGAGCTCTACGTCGCCGAGGTAACACCGGAGGCCGAGCGCTACGCCGGCTTCCAGAGCATCCCCATCCACCCTGTCGGAGAACTGGCCGCGTGGCTCTCCGAGCCGCCGACGAAGCTCGTCGCCATCGACGAGCCGGACGTCCTCGACGGCCTCGAGGCGCGCATGAAGAAGCGGTTCGCGGGCCGCTTGTACATCTCGAAGTCGCTCCCCCACTTCCTCGAGTTCGCGAGCCCCGACGTGACGAAGGGCTCCGGGCTCGCCTTCCTCGCCGAGCATCTGGACTTCGCGCGCGAGCGCACGGTCGCGTTCGGGGACGGCGAGAACGACGTCGAGCTGCTCGAGTGGGCCGGTTTCGGCATCGCGGTCGCCAACGCCCATCCCGGCGTCCTCGCGGTCGCCGACTGGGTCTGCCCCTCGGCGGAAGAGGAAGGCGTCGCCCAGGTAATCGAAGCGCTCCTAGACTCACGTCCATGATCGACATCCGCGCCGCGAGAGCCGATCCGGACGCGTACCGGGCCGCCCTCGCCCGCAAGGGAGCGGCCGAGGAGTTCGACGCCCTCATGGAGGCGGATCAGGCCTGGCTGGCGCTCGTTCCGCAGGCCGACGAGCTTCGGGCGAAGACGAAGCTGAAGGGCAAGCCGACGCCGGAGCAGATCGAGGAGCTGAAGGGCGTGAAGGCGGAGCTCCAGCAGGTCGAGCAGGCCCTCGCGACCGCTGAGCAGCGCCGTGCCGAGCTGTTCGACCGCGTCCCCTCCCCGCCCGACCCGAGCGCCCCCGAGGGGTTCGCCGAGGAGGATGCGGTCGAGCTTCGCCGCGCGGGCGAGCCTCCGACGTTCTCGTTCGAGCCGCGCGACCACCTGGAGCTGGCTCGGATCGACACCGAGCGCGGCGCCAAGGTTTCCGGCTCGCGCTTCGTCTACCGCGTCGGCGCGGCGGCGCTGCTCGAGCTCGCGCTCTACCGCTTCGCCCTCGACCGGATCACGGCGGCGGGCTTCACGCCGGTGCTTCCGCCCGTGCTCGTCCGCGAGGATGCCATGTACGGCACCGGTTTCCTCCCCACCGAGGAGGTGAACCTGTACCGCGTCGAGCGCGACGAGCTGTACCTGACGGGAACCTCCGAGGTGGCGCTGGCCTCCATGCACGGCGGCGAGGTGCTGGACGCGGATTCCCTCCCGCTTGGCTACGCCGGTTACTCGACCTGCTTCCGCCGCGAGGCAGGGGCGGCCGGGAAGGACACGCGCGGGATG
>JBOHAB010000322.1:0-2083 GCA_050697655.1 Gaiellaceae bacterium | reverse complement strand
GGGCGAGGCCGAGGCCGGCTCCGCGGCCCGAGCGTGCGTCGTCTGCGCGGCTGAAGCGCTCAAAGGCGCGCGGGAGGAACTCGGGCGGGAAGCCGGGGCCGTCGTCGCGGACGTGCAGCTCGACGGCGCCGTTCTCCGAGACCGCGCTGAGCTCCACGGCGCTGCCCCCGTGATGCAGGGCGTTGTCGACGAGGTTGCCGAGCGCCTGCTCGAGGTGGACCTCGTCCCCGACCAACGTGAGGCCGTCGGGCGCGGATCTCGCCGTCACCGGCTCGCCGAAACGCCGGGCGACGTTCCCGAGGAGCTCCGAGACCGCCACGGGCTCGCGGCGCAGCGCCAGACGGTCCTGGTCGGAGCGAGCGAGCACGAGTAGGTCTTCCGCGAGGCCTATCAGCCGGTCCGTCTCGTCGGCTGCCGAGCGGAGCGCCTGCTCGCGCTCCTCGGGCGAGCGAGGGTGGCGGAGAGCGAGCTCGAGCTCGGTCTTGAGCAGGGCGAGCGGCGTGCGGAGCTCGTGGCTCGCATCCGCGACGAAGCCACGCTCCCGCTCGAGCGCGCCCTCGAGGCGACCGAGCATGGCGTTCAGGGTCTCCCCGAGGCGGCGGATCTCGTCGTCGGAGCGCGGCAAGGAAAGCCGGCGACCAGGCTCGGCGCCGGAGATCGCCTCGGCCTCGGCGCGCATCGACTCGACGGGGCGCAGAGCCGCCGCGGCGATGGCGTAGCCGAGGAGAGACGCGGCGAGCAGCGCGGCAGGCCCGATCAGAAACAGCTCCGTCAGCAGGCCGCTCAGGGTCTCGTTCCGGTCCTCGAGCGCGGCGCCGACGACGAGCACGACCTGACCGCTCGGGCTCTCCACGCGCCGCTCGAGCGTGCGGGCGGAGCCGTCGAAGCCCTGCGGAGTCTCCTCGAGAACCCGCCCACCGGGCGCACGGACTTGGATGAAGCGCTCGTCCGCCGGGATCGGCGTGCCCCCGATGGGCTCGCCTCGTTGCACGTCGGCCGCGGCCTGGGCCCACAGCGCCTCGAGGCCCTCGTCGATCCCCTCGTCGAGCGAGGCCTGCAAGCGGAGGTAGAGAAATGCGCCCGTCGCCGCGAGCACGAGCGCCATCGCCAGCGCGAACGCGAGCGTCAGCCGGAGGCGAATGGGCAGGCGGCTCATCTCAGGCGGTATCCCACGCCCCGGACCGTCTCCAGAGACATCCGGCCGAACGGCCGGTCGATCTTCTCGCGCAGATAGCGGACGTAGACGTCGACGATGTTGGAGCGGTTCTCGTAGTCGTAGTCCCAGCAGTGCTCGAGAAGCTGGTAGCGGGAGAGCACCTCTCCTGGCCTGCGAATGAAGATCTCGAGGAGAGCGAACTGCTTGGCGGAGAGCTTGACCTCGACGTCGCCGCGCCAGACCCGGCGCGTCGCCGGGTCGAGCCGGAGGTCGTCGACCTCGAGGACGGCGGGGCGCTCGGCCGCCGGCCGTCGGGCGAGCGCGCGGAGGCGCGCAAGCAGCTCCGCGAAGGAGAAGGGCTTCGTCAGGTAGTCGTCGGCGCCGGCGTCGAGACCGGAGACGCGGTCGTCGACCGCATCGCGTGCGGTGAGCATGAGCACCGGCGTCCACGTTCCGCCCTCGCGGAGCCGGCGGCAGACCTCGAAGCCGCTCGCCCCGGGAAGCATCACGTCGAGAACGATCGAGTCGTACTCGGTCGCGCGAGCCATCCAGACCGCGTCGTCGCCGGTGCGGGCCACGTCGGCGGCGAGGCCCTCTTCCCGGAGCCCTCTCCGCAGGAGGGTGGCCATCTTCGGCTCGTCCTCGACGATCAGGATCCGCATGCTCCTATTGTCGCTTGCAGACGATGAGAGGGAGATGAGCGACGCTCTCACGGCGGTTTCATCTCGCGTCCTTACGGTGTGAGCCGTCAACCTAAGGGAGGTCGTCTTGTTGAAACGCAAGCTCGCACTGGTCGCCGCACTCGTCGTGGCGGTCGGCGCGCTCTCGGCCGGCTTCGCCATCGCGGAGGGCGGCGGCGACGAGCAGCCCCTGACGGGATCCACCCTCGAGCAGGCCCAGGAGGCCGCTCTCGCCCACACCGGCAGC
>JBOHAB010000321.1:0-2097 GCA_050697655.1 Gaiellaceae bacterium | reverse complement strand
CATCGACCGTGCGCAACCTCGTCGGGGCGGTCGGGGACCGTTTCCCCTCCGCGGCCCGGGTGGTCTCGATCGGGCCGATCACGAGCCGCGCCGCCCGCGACGCGGGGCTCGAGGTCCACGTCGAGGCCGAGCGCCACGACATCGAGGGCCTCGTGGACGCGCTCCTGGCCGACGCCGGCTCGCGGTAAGCGGGCGGTAAGGCCCGACGCCTAGCTTGGCCTCGCAATGTGGGGCCGTACGGCTCGTTACGCCGCCGCCGTCGCCACCGCGTTCCTTGCCGTCCCGTCGATGGCGATGGCGGCAGACACCTACGTCGACGACGACTCGGGTAACGACGCGAACCCGTGCACCAGTCCCGGGGCTCCGTGCCTGACCATCCTCGGCGGGATCGGCAAGGCGGGGGCGAGCGACACGGTCCGCGTGGACGGCGGCAACTACGGCGAGTTCGTCAGCTTGAGCGGCGGCAAGTCGCTCGTCGAGCAGGACTTCAACACCACCGACGGTGACTCGCAGGCGACGATCGACTCGGGCGCGCTCGGGCCGGCGATCGCGGTGCCGGCCGGCGGTTCCGCGGGCGAGATCCGAGGCTTCACCGTTCGCTCCGATGCCCTGCCGGTGTCGCTCGAAGGTCCTGCGACCCTGACCGGCAACAACTTCGACGACCCTGACGCCAACACCCACGTGAACCTGCTCCAGGGCTCGGGCGCCGCGTCGGTCACTACCAACACCTTCACCGACACGCCGGCCGACACCGACGGCCAGTTCGGGCTCTCGACCATCACATCGGGCTCGCCGACGATCGCCGGCAACACGTTCGAGAACCTGCAGACCGCGATCCACATCGCGAACGGGAACGCCACCGTATCGGGCAACACGATCACCGGTGCCCGCGCCGGCGGCAGCAACGTGGGCGTCGCGATCCAGGTTGTCAGCGGCTCGCCGACGATCGTCGCCAACGACATCAACACTCCCGCCCAGCCCCTGAACGCGTTCGGCATCCTGATCTCGGAGTTCGCGGGGCCCACCGCAACCGGTGCCACCCTGCGCCGCAACGAGGTCTACGACCACCGCGGCGGGGTGCGGACGAACGACACCGAGGGGACCGTGACGTTGAACGGCGATGTGATCGCCGGCAACACCGAGTCCGGGATCCTGGCCGTCGACAACGCCGCGGGCGGTGACGAAGGCGACGTCACGGCGACCAACGTGACCGCGTTCGACAACAACAATGACGTCGTCCTGCTCGAGACCCACATCGAGCTCGACTCGAGCATCGTCGGGGATCCAGTCGGTGACTTCAACAACGGAACCTGCGCGATCGCGTTCTCGCGCGGCCCGACGACGACCCCTGGCGGCACCGGCTGCGCCGGCTTCCAGACCACCGCCGCGCCGCAGTTCGTGAACCCGGGCGCCGACAACTACCACCTCCAGGCGGGCTCGCCGATGATCGACGCCGGCGATCCGGCCAATCCGGGCTTCGTCGTCGACCTGGATGGCCAGTCACGCGCCGTTGCGGGAACGTGCGGAGGGACCGCGCGCCGCGACATCGGGGCCGACGAGTTCGCGCCCAACTGTCCCCCGCCTCCTCCTCCACCTCCCGGCGCGGACACCAATCCGCCCGACACCGAGATCACGAAGGCGCCGAAGCGGAAGACCCCGAAGCGCAAGGCGAGGATCGAGTTCTCCTCCGACGAGACGGGCTCGAGCTTTGCGTGCAAGCTCGATAAGCGAGAGTTCGCGGCTTGCACATCGCCGTTTCGCAAGAAGGTGAAGCGAGGGAGGCACAGCTTCCAGGTTCGAGCCATCGACGACTCGGGCAACGCCGACCCCACCCCTGCCGTCCACGAGTGGAAGGTGAAGCGCAAGCGGCGCTAGCGGCGGCGTAGATTGGGGCGCATGGCCGCGCGCCCGATCACCTTCCTCTCCGACTACGGTCACGACGACGAGTTCGCGGGCGTGTGCCGCGCCGTGATCGCCCGGATCGCGCCCGAGGCGCCCGTGGTCGACCTCACCCACGGGGTGCCGCCTGGGGACGTGCGCCGCGGCGCGGTGGCGCTCGCCGATGCGCTCCCGTACGCGCCCGCCGGGGTCCACCTC
>JBOHAB010000320.1:0-2111 GCA_050697655.1 Gaiellaceae bacterium | reverse complement strand
GGGACGCACCCGCATCCGGAACGACCACCTGCGGCGGCGAGCCCGTGCCCGCAGGCTTCGAAGGAATTCACATCTTCGACATCAGCGACAAGACGAGCCCCGAGCTGGTCGGGTCGGTCGACCTCCCCTGCGGAACGCACACCGCGACGGGGGTCCCGGACCGCAGTAACCAGCGGCTCCTGATCTACAGCAGCAACTCGAACGCCCCGTGCCCGTGGCTCGACATCGTCGAGGTTCCGCTCAGCAATCCGGAAGACGCGAGCTTCATCCGGCAGGAGCCGACCGATCACACGTGCCATGACTTCGGCGTCATCCTCGGCAACGCAATGAAGGGCGCGTGTGCCGGCGGCGAGGGCGTGCGGGTCTTCAGCCTCGGCGGCCCGAACGGCGGCTCGCTCGTGGATCCGCTGCTGCTCTTCCACGTCGAGGAGCCCGGCGTCACGATCGGGCACTCCGGGGGGTTCAGCTGGGACGGCGAAGTAGTCGTCTTCGGCCACGAGCCCGGCGGCGGCGTCCAGGCTGAGTGCGAAGCCACCGACCCGCCGGTCAACCGGACGATGTTCTTCTACGACGCGGACGACGGAACGAAGCTCGGCCAGTGGACGCTTCCCCGGACGCAGTCCGCCACGGAGAACTGCACGATCCACAACTACAACACGATCCCGCTCAAGAACGGACGCGACCTCGTCGTGTCCGGTAACTACCAGTCCGGGACGAGCGTGGTCGAGTTCACCGACCGCGCGAACGCAGTCGAGCTCGCCTGGTCCGACCCGCCGCCGGTCGTGCCGACCGATCTCGCCGGGGTGTGGTCGTCCTACTTCTACAACGGCTACATCTACGAGACGAACATCACCGAGGGCCTGAACATCTTCGAGTACACGGGCCCGCAGGTGAGGGGAACCTTCAACCTGCGCTACCTGAATCCGCAGACGCAGGAGTTCACGATCAAGGCCAAGCGGAAGTAAGCACCGCTCGGCTTTCGCGAATCGAGGGCGGCCTCCGGGCCGCCCTCGTGCTGACCGCACACTCAGGCCGCGGCGATCAGCCGATACCCGACTCCCCAGACGTTGACTACGTAGGCGGCCTCGTCGTTCGGGTTCAGCTTGCGGCGTAGGCGGCTCGCGTGGGAATCGAGCGTCCGCGTGCGGCCGAGCGACCTGAAGCCCCAGACGTCCCGCAGGAGCTCCTCCTTGCGGTACACGCGCTCGGGGTCCTCGGCCAACGCGACGAGGAGATCGAACTCCTTCGCCGAGAGTTGGACGTTGGCCCCACCGACGCGAACGACTCGAGAAGCGAGGTCGATCTCGAGGTCGCGGACGCCGAGTCGCGGGTGTTGCCGGCGCGCGGAGCGACGGAGAACCGCGCGCATGCGCGCGACCAGCTCCTCGTAGACGAAGGGACGCACGACGTAGTCGTCGGCGCCGCGCGCGAAGCCGCGCATGCGGTCGGAGGGATCTCCTCTGGCGCTGACCATGATCACGGGGACGTCGCGGTTCCACAGCCGGCCCGGCTCCCCCGCCCGCAGGCGGCCGCAGACGTCGAAGCCCGAGGCGTCGGGAAGGTTCGCCTCGAGGAGAACGAGGTCGGGGCGCTCCGTCTCGACGAGCTCAAGCGCCTCGGCGGCGCGATCGGCGGCCAGGACCGCAAAGCCGTCGTCGGTCAGCTGCCGCAAGAGGTGCTCCCTCGTCGGGGCCTCTCGCTCGACCAGCAACACCGCTTCGCCCATCGCCGCCGACGCTAGCAACGGCTTCCCGCGGGCGGTAGATGTCCATTCCTACGAAAGCGTGACGAGCTGCGCGCAGCCGACCGAAGAGGCCGGGGCCCTGTCAGGAGCCTCCGCCGGACGTACGTCAATGTCCCCGCCTACAACCCGCGTGCCAGGCGCTCGTAGCGCCGGCGCGCCTGCGTGTAGTCGATCGTGCCGCGGCTCCAGGCACGGAGGATCCTGCGGCGGCGCCACCAGAGCAGGAGGCGGTGCATGCCGCCCCCCTTCGTCCCGCCGAGAGGCTGTCCTCCTACAAGCGGCCGGAGCGGAGGACTCCCCAGACGAGCCAGATGCTGAGGATGGTCGAGAGGAAGAGCCCGATCGCGGCCACGAGCGGAACCCCGAG
>JBOHAB010000319.1:0-2128 GCA_050697655.1 Gaiellaceae bacterium | reverse complement strand
CGTCGGCCTGAACTCCGGCGAAGGCCTGCGGGATGTAGTCGTCGCGGAGCGTGGCAACGCCTTCGATCGCCTCCTCCGAGGTGTCGTCGCCGCCGAAGAGAACCGTCATCACCGCCAGGTCGCCGGCGTCGTTGACGGTCAGCTCGGGCCTCCCGAAGGCGTCATCCGAGGCCAGGCTGCTCTCGAGCCGGTCGATGCCGGCTTGCACCGAGGGTGAGGCGATCTCGCCGTCGATGACGATCTGCGCCGGCGCCGTCCCGTAGCCGAGCTCCTCCTCGAGGAGCTCGTAGCCGCGCTTCGACTCGAAGCTGTCGGGAAGCGTCGAGACGCCCGCGAAGCCGGTGTTGATGCCGACGAACGGGGCGGCGGCGGCGACGAGGACTGTCACGCTGAGAACGAGGCTCACGACCGGGCGCTGCATGACGGCGCCGGCCACGCGGGCCCAGAAGCCTCCCCCGCTGCGGCTCCGCCTGAACGGAAGCCTGAGCGAGTCGATCCGGTCGCCCAGTAGGCCGAGCACGGCGGGCAGCAGGGTCAGCGCCGCCACCACCGCGACGAGCACCACCAGGATCGCTCCGACCGCGAGCGAGCGGAAGATCGTGGACGGGATGAGGAACATCCCGATCAGCGCGAGGACGACCGTGACTCCGGAGAAGAAGACCGCCCGGCTCGCTGTCGAGCCGGCGTTCGCGATCGCCTCGAGCTTCTCGATGCCCTTCTCCCGCTCCTCTCGATAGCGCGAGACGACGAAGAGGGCGTAGTCGATCCCGACGGCGAGCCCCATCATCACGAGCATGTTCACGACGAAGAAGGAGAGCTCGAAGCCGGCGCCGACGAGGGCTGTCAGGCCCAGCGCGACGACGATCGAAACGAGCGCGAGGAGGATCGGAACGAGGGAGGCGACGAAGGCGCCGAAGACGACGAGCAGGACGATGAGCGCGATGCCGATGCCGAACATCTCGCCGCGCTGGAGGTCCTCCTCCGCGGCTCGGTTGAAGTCGAGGTCGACCGTGAGCGGCCCGGTGATGGCCGCCTGGAAGTCCTCGTCGCCGTCCGCGCGCACCACTGCGTCGACCAGGCCCTCGACCGTCCCCTCGTCGTCATCGGCAAGCCTGAGCGGCACGGTCGTGGTGTCCCGGTCGGGCGAGACGAGCGACTCGTCGCCGTCCGTGTAGTAGCTCGCGGTCGGCTCGGCGCCGAGCCGCGCCGCCTGCGCGAGCAACCCATCTAGGTACGCTCGGAAGGCGGGATCGTCGACGGTGTGCTCGCTCGAGCGGACGACGAGGGCCTCGTCGGGATCCTGGGCGGCGCCCGGCATCCGCTCCTCGACGAGCAGCTCGGCGGCCTTCGCCTCGGGCGTGTTCGTGACGTCGGCTTCAGTGGTGAGAGCGTCGCCGAGCAGAGAGGTGATGAGGAACCCGGCGACGACGAACGCGCCCACCCAAGCGCCGATCGTGAGCCAGGGTCGGCGTGCGCATCGCCGTGCCAGTGCGCCTGTGGAGAGCCGGTTTCTCATCGGAATCCTCCCGTTCTCGTCGTCACCCGGCAGGCTTGCGCGCGCGGCCTCCCGGCGGTAGCGGGCAAGCCGGTGTCTCGCGGTTAGGCTGTCCCGACTCTTCGGCGGTGGGGCTAGCCCCACCAACGCGGAGCTCTCCTACGAGCCGAGGTACGCTAGGACGGCGAGAACGCGGCGGTGCGAGTCGGCGGTCGCCGGAAGAGCGAGCTTCCCGAAGATGCTCTTCACGTGCTTCTCGACCGTGCGCTCGGTGATGAAGAGCCGCTCGGCAATCGCACGGTTCGTCCGTCCTTCGGCCATGAGCGCCAGCACCTCCCGCTCGCGCTCGCTCAGGTCGTCGACGGCGTCGTGGCCCTGGCGACGGCGGCCGACGAGCTGCGAGACGACGGACGGGTCGAGCACCGAGCCGCCCGCGCCGACACGGCTGACGGCGTCCGAGAGCTCGTTCAAGTTCGAGACGCGGTCCTTGAGCAGGTAGCCGACGCCGCGCGCGTCGTCGGCCAGGAGCTCGAACGCATAGCTCGGCCGCACGTATTGTGAGAGGACGAGCACACCGAGTTCCGGGTGGCGGCTCCGCAGCTCGCGGGCCGCCTGGAGCCCTTCGTCCGTGTG
>JBOHAB010000318.1:0-2130 GCA_050697655.1 Gaiellaceae bacterium | reverse complement strand
CTCGTTGGTTTAGTCGTCGTTCGGGACGACCGGACCGCCGCACCGAACTCATCGGTCTTGCCACGGTCGCTGCCGGCCGGGATCAGTAGCCGTACGTGTGCTCGTCGCGCCAGGCGCGCCACATGCCGAAGACACCCGCCGCGACAGCCGCGATGGAGGCGATGGTCTCGAGTCCGCTGGTCGGAAACCACGGAGTGAAGGCCAGGCCGACCGCCGCGATCGCGAGGGCGGCGCCGCCGTAGAACACGGCCCGTGAGCGCCTCGACCACATGGCGATCTCTTCGCGATTCCGGCGCCAGAGGACGAAGAGAACGTACGCGATCGCCACGAGGAAGAGCACCTGCAGGAAGCGCACGATCACGATCAGCCCGAAGCCGAGCTGGAGCGCCGTGATCATGGCGGCGATGAGGACGAGGATCCCGAAGGCGCGGAGGGACGGGGAAACGTTCACAGTCCGGTCGTGTAGGCGCGGATCGAGAGCGCCGTCGCGACGAGGGCGGCTCCCGAGAACCACAGGAGCCGCCGCGCCGGCACCGGCGGCGCGTACACCCAGGGCGAGAGGACGGCGAGGAGCGCGAGGCTGCCGTAGACCGCGTGCAGGCGGTCGGGAGACGCGCTCCCGTCCGAGAGGAGGAGAAGCCCGAGCGCGACCTGCGCGATCAGGAGCGCCTGCGCGAGCGCGAGGGCATGCGCGTAGATGCGGCCGGGCGTGCGCTTGCGCCGAAAGTAGACCAAACCCCATCCGGCGGCGAGACCGTTGGCCACGATCAGGAGAACGGCGTTCCATGCGTGCAGCTCGCGCACCGCTCCGCAGCCTACAATTGCCGTCCATGGTCGAGGAAGGCGTAACCACTACCGCGGCGCCCCCGGTCACGATCGTGCCTGCCAACGAAGCGAGCTGGGAGGATCTCCAGGCGGTGCTCGGCCGCGGCTACGAGTCCAGGTGCCAGTGCCAGCGACTCAAGATCAGGGACATGGACTGGGCGTCCGTCCCGGTCGAGGAACGCGCCCACCGGCTGCGCGAGCAGACCGACTGCGGGCACCCGGAGTCGGACACGACGAGCGGGCTCGTCGCCTACCTCGACGGCGAGCCGGTCGGCTGGTGCGCGGTCGAGCCGCGCACCGCGTTCAAGCGCCTGCTCCGCAACCGCATCGTCTGGGCAGCCGTGCAGAGGACACGGCCGACGACGGCGTCTGGGCCGTGACCTGTTTCGTGACGCGCAAGGGCTTTCGTCGCCGCGGGATCAGCCGCGCTCTCGCGCGCGCCACCGTCGACTTCGCTCGCGAGCGCGGCGCCCGTGCGCTCGAGGGCTACCCGATGATCACCAAGGCCGGGACGGAGATCACCTGGGACGAGATCCGTGTCGGCAGCCGCAGCATCTTCGCCGCCGCCGGGTTCCTCGAGGTCAGTCACCCAAGTCCTCGCCGGGTCGTGATGCGCATCGATCTCCAATGATCGACGAAGGAACCGAAGCCCCCGACTTCGAGCTGAGATCCGATGACGGGTCCACGGTCAGGCTCTCAGACCTGCGAGGCAAGCCGGTCGTTCTCTACTTCTATCCGAAGGACGACACCCCGGGATGCACCGCCCAGGCGTGCAGCTTCCGCGACGCCTACGGCGAGTTCGAGACCCGCGGGGCGACCATCCTCGGAGTCAGCCCGGACACCGAGGCCTCGCACGTGAAGTTCAGGGAGAAGTACGGGCTCCCGTTCACGCTCCTCGCCGACCCCGAGCACGAGGTCGCCGAGCTCTACGGCGTCTGGGTCGAGAGGAACATGTACGGAAAGAAGTCCATGGGCATCAAGCGCTCGACCTTCGTCATCGACGCCGACGGAAAGGTGGCGAAGGCGATGCTGGGCGTCAGCCCGGAGGACCACGCTGACGTGGTTCTCTCCTCGCTTCCTTCCAGCTAGAGAACCGCCAAGGCGAGCCGGCGGCCGCCGTGCCAGAGGGCGGCGAAGGCGAGCACCGCCGCGCCGGCGAGGATGAGCAGCACCTGCGCTCCGACGGCGAAGGAGACTGCGTTGGCGGTGCCGACGCCGCCGGCGATCAGGATCGCGGCGCCGGCGCCGGCCTGAGTGGCGGCTCCGGCCGGGGCGACCGGCAGGGCGCCGGACGCGGCCGAGGCG
>JBOHAB010000317.1:0-2169 GCA_050697655.1 Gaiellaceae bacterium | reverse complement strand
GCCCCGGGACGCCTTCGCGGTCGACCGTGCCGTCTGCGATCAGGCGCATGGCGCGCGCCACATGGTCGGCGCGCCAGTTCCAATCCGGCGAGCCGGGCGCCGCATCGGGTCGGCAGCGCTTGCAGGCGCGGAAGGCGGCCGACTGCGCAGCCGCCGCGGTTGGGTAGAAGCGCACGTTCGCACGTTTCGGTTGACGTGCCGGGCAGCTCGGTCGGCAGTAGAGCCTCGTCGACGTGGCGGCGATGAAGAAGATGCCGTCATAGCGCGGGTCACGGCTTTCGCTCAGCCGGTAACAGCTCTCGAAGTCCTCGACGATGCTGCTCATCGTTGCATCCCGCGTCGAGCGTACCAGCGGTTTTCGGCCAACTCGGTCGGCAGGCATTGAACTGGCCGAAAACCGCCAGTCATCGCCGATCCAAATGCGTAGCGTCAGGTCCGATCAACAGCGAAGGGAGCAGAATGGCCAAGGCGAGCACCATCGACGTCACCGGACTCGACGGCGGTCTCGTGAGGCTGACGTCGGAGCTGCTCGAGGAACTCGACTCGCGGGTCGACTGTCCGTTGCTTCGCGCGGGCGACGCGGGCTGGGACGATGCCGTGCTCGTCTGGAACGGCATGGTGGCGAAAGTTCCCAAGCTCGTCGTCCAGCCAACATCGGCCGCCGACGTGGCTGCAGCTCTCGGGTTTGCGCGTGGGCACGGTCTGTCGCTGAGCGTCAAGGGCGGGGGTCACAACATGGCTGGAACGTCGCTCACCGAGGGCGGTCTGACGTTCGACATGTCGCGCATGAGCGACGTCGCCGTCGAGCCGGAAGCGAGGCTCGTCCACGTCGGTCCCGGGTGTCTGCTCCAGGACGTCGACCGGGCGACACAAGCGCATGGACTCGCGACGCCATTGGGCTCCTTCTCCTCGGATGTCGGCGTCGCCGGCCTCACGCTCGGCGGCGGGTTGGGGTACCTCACGCGTCGCTTCGGCTGGACGGCGGACAATCTCGAAGAGGTCGACATCGTCACCGTGGACGGTCTGATCCGGACGGCCAGCCGTGACGAGAACGCCGACCTCTTCTGGGCGCTTCGGGGCGGTGGGGGCAACTTCGGCGTCGTCACTCGCTTCACGTTCCGCCTGCACGAGGTGGGCCCGACCGTTACCGGCGGCCTCATCGTTTGGAGTGCCGAACGGGCCGACGACGTGCTCGCGACGTACCGAGACCTCACCGAGTCGGCGTCACGCGAGTTGACCGCAGCGGTGACGGTGCGTCTCGCTCCGCCCGTCCCGTTCCTCCCTGAGGAGTGGCACGGCAGGCCCATCATCGGGCTGCTCGTGTGCCAGAGCGGCGCCGACGCTGAGGCCGACCTCGCCTCGGTTCGGGCCCCCGGCGATCCGATCGCCGACCTCATCACCCAGAAGCCCTACGCCGACCAGCAGTCGATGCTCGACGGCATGGAGCCCAAGGGGCGGCGCTACTATTGGAAGACCGAGTACTTGGCGCGCCTGTCGAGTCAGTTCCTCACTACGTTCCGCGACAGTGCATTGACGGTGCCGTCCCCGCTGTCGGAGTCGATCATCATCCACCTTGCGGGTGCGCTGAACGAACAGGCCGACGACGACGGAGCGGTCGGCAACCGCGACGCTCGGTACATGACCGCCTTCGCGGGTCAGTGGTCCGCCGACACCGCCGACGACGAGCACGTGGCCTGGGTACGGGAGGGGTGGCAGAGCGTCCAGCCCTTCTCGACAGGAGGCAACTACCTCAACTTCCAGACCGCCGACGAACACGAGGAGCGCGTGTGGGCAACCTACGGCGCCAACTTCGACCGCCTCGTCGAGGTCAAGGAGAAGTACGACCCGGAGAACGTGCTCCGCTCGAACCGGAACATCCGTCCTCGATCCCTGGCGAGGAAGACCGGGCCGACGTAACCGCTTTGCGTGGCTGATCGTCCGGTCCCGGGTGCTTATCCCTCCCCGCAGGGCGGCACGGCTTCGAACCCGCCGGCCCTTTCCAGCCGGCCGAGCGTGTCCACGGGGATGGCGAGCCCGAATCCCGTGCCCCGTTCGATTGCGTAGACGATGGCGGCTATTCGTCCGCGACGGTCCAGCAGGGGGCCGCCCGAGTTCCCGGGCCGAACGGTCGTCGTCAGGCGAACGACCGTACCGGGCACGTCGAAGTTG
>JBOHAB010000316.1:0-2181 GCA_050697655.1 Gaiellaceae bacterium | reverse complement strand
CCTCGAAGGCGGCGTTCTGCATGCGGGGCGAGAGCGAGTCCCGGAGCGGATGGCGGAGGAGCCCGACGAGCGTCGTCGTCCCGCCTAGAGCTAGCACCGCGTCCCTTCGCGGCTGAAGTCGAAGAACTCCTGCTCGCTCGCCGTGAAGAAGTGACTCTTGCAGTCCGGCTTGCGCACGAAGTAGAGAAAGTCGACGTCGGCGGGGTGCGCGGCCGCTTCGAGGGACGCGAGGCCGGGGTTCGAAATCGGCGTCGGGGTCAACCCCACACGCGTGCGCGTGTTGTAGGGATGGTCGGTCTCGAGCTGGCTCTCCAGGATCGCCTGCGTCGGCGGGATGTCGAGTCCGTACCGGATCGTCGCGTCGATCCCCAGCGGCATGCCCTCGCGCAGCCGGTTGTAGATGACCGCCGCCACGAGTGGGCGCTCGCGGGGGACCACCACCTCCTCCTCGATCATCGACGCGATGATGAGCACGTCATACGGCGTCAGGTTCTTGGAGCGGGCGTACTCGAGGTTCAGCTCCGACCAGGTACGGCCGAACACCTCCAGCTGGTCGTCCACGAGCTGCTTCGAGGTGGTGTCCTCCGTGAAGTCGTACGTCGCGGGGAAGAGGAAGCCCTCGAGGTTGGGCGGGTCTGCGTTCCTGAACCCCGCCGGCAGGCCGCGGACTTCCTCGGTGGACTGGAGATAGGCGCGCGGGCGGAGCGACGGAGAGATCCCGCGCTCTTCCTCGGCGATCGCGTTCACCGCCCTGATGCGGCGCGCCATCTCCGTCCGGGTGAAGCCCTCGGGAAAGACGACGCGGAGGATCTGCTCGGGCGGCACGGTGTCCGTGCGCCCGGTCGAGGACGTCACCTCGCTCGCTCCGCCTCCGCCGACGCCGAGGACGGCCCAGGCGATCGTCGCCATGAGGCCGAAGCCGACGACCAGGCCGAGAAGCGCGGCGATCCGGCCGCCGCGCCGCCTCGCGTGGCCGTTCGTCACGTGGGGCGGACGCTCGCCTTCCACCGCAGATAGCTCGTGAGGAGATGCGCGGCGGCGACGGCGTCCTCCGCGGCACGTGTCGCGCCTGACTGCCGTGCCAGCGCCGTCGTGAAGCGCTCGTCGAAGCTCTCGACCTGGAGGTCGGTGGCCTCGCGCAGGCGCTCGACGAAGCGTTCCGTCTCTTCCGCCTGCAGGCCGCGCTCACCCCGGAGGGTGACAGGGAGGCCGACGACGATCCGCTCGACGCGCTCCGCGGACGCGAGCTCGAGCACGCGGGCCAGCCCGGCGTCCGAGGCCGCGCGCTCGATGACCCCGAGCGGCCGGGCGACGGTGCCCGTGGGATCCGATACCGCAACGCCGGTGCGCGCGGAGCCGTAGTCGAGTGCGAGCACCTTCACCGCAGAGGCGATTGTACGGTCGGAGCCTTCAGCCCAGCGCGTCCAGGAGGGCCCGCTCGGCCTCCGCCAGCGCCTCGCCGAGTTTCTCCGGCTCTTTGCCCCCGGCGCGGGCCATCGTCGGCCGGCCGCCGCCGCCGCCCCCGACGAGCGCGGCCGCCCGACGGACCACCTGAACCGCGTCGAGCCCGCGTTCCTCGAGCGACCGGTCGAGGCTTACGACCAGATGAACGCGGCCGTCTTCATTTGTGCCCAGGACGACCGCCGCCGGTGCGTGCTTTTGGCGGAGGCTGTCGGAAAGCTGGAGCAGCGCGTCCGGAGTCGAGCCGGAGAGCTCCATGACGATCACCTCCACGTCGCCGGCCTTGCTCCGGCGCTCGTCAACGACGTCCGGGCCGGCGCCTGCGTCCGCCGGCTTCTGCCTCGCCTCCTTGCGCAGGCGTTCCAGCTCTGACCGCAGCTCGTCCGACTCGCCGGCGCGGGCACGCAGCAGGGCGAATGCCTCGCCGGAGGTCACCGCCTCGATCCGCCGGACGCCGGAGCCGACCGAGCCCTCGGAGAGGATCGCGAACGGCCCGATCTCGGCGGTCGAGCGGACGTGGGTGCCTCCACACAGCTCGCGCGAGAAGTCGTCCACCTCGACCACCCGGACGACGTTGCCGTACTTCTCGCCGAAGAGCATCATCGCCCCGAGCTGGCGGGCCTCCTCGATCGGCGTCAGAAACGCCCTCACGGGCCGGTTCTCGAAGATGCGCTCGTTCACGATCTCCTCGACCCGCTCTCGTTCCACGCCGGTCAGCGC
>JBOHAB010000315.1:0-2205 GCA_050697655.1 Gaiellaceae bacterium | reverse complement strand
CTCCCGGCGCGGCCGCCGGCGAACATGTTCGGCTCGGTGACGTGGACGAAAGTGACGTCCGCGTCCTGCTCCTTGGCGAGCTCGAGGCCAACGTCAACCGCCTCCTGTGCGGAGGGCGAGCCGTCGGTCGCGATCAGAACCTGCTTCATAGCTCCTCCTTTCGCTTCTCCCGCGGACAGTAGAGGCCGCTCCGCTCACCGGCCATCGGGGAATTCGCGTCTCCTCACCTGCGGAGTTCTGCGGATAATCCCGGCATGTGCGCCCAAGAGCAGCAATCCGTGTTTCAGGGGCTCGTCGAGGCCGGAATCGCGCTCAGCTCCGAGCTGACGCTCGAGACGGTGCTCCAGCGCCTCGTCGAGGCGGCCGCCGAGCTGACCGGGGCCCGCTATGCCGCGCTCGGGGTCGTCGACGCGAGCGGCCGGGAGCTCGAGCGCTTCATCACCCACGGCATCGACCCGGAGACCCACGCTGCTATCGGCGAGCTGCCGCGCGGACGCGGCATCCTGGGCGTGCTCATCCGCGACGCGCGCCCGCTGCGCCTGCACGACATCGCGGCGGACGACCGCTCGGTGGGGTTTCCGCCGAATCACCCGCCCATGAGGACGTTTCTGGGCGTGCCCATCCTGCTTCGAGGCATCGCCTACGGAAACCTCTATCTGACGGAGAAGGCCGGCGGGGACGACTTTACGGCGGAGGACGAGGAGGTGGTCATGCTCCTCGCCTCCCAGGCCGCGGTGGCGATCGAGAACGCCCGGCTGTACGAGTCGAGTCGCGACTGGGCGCGCCAGCTCGAGTCGCTCGACGAGATCACGAACGCGATGTTGAGCGAGATCGAGCCGGGACGCCTGCTCCAGCTCGTGGTCGAGCGCATGAGCGGGCTTCTCGACGCGCGCTTCGTCGCCGTCCTCGTGGCGACGACGGACGGCTGGCTCGAGATCGCGGCGGCGCACGGTGAGGGCGCCGAGGGTCTCGTCGGCGAGAGGCTTGCCGTCGAGCGCTCGAAGGCCGGACGAGTCTTTCTCGAGGGCACGCCCGCGCGCGTCGACTCGGTGCTCGACGACCCGGATGCCGATCCCGACCTGATGCGCCGCGTCGGCGCGCGCGCGGGGCTCTGGACGCCGCTGATCGTCCGCGAGGAGACGATCGGGGTGCTGATGGCGCTCGACCGGCGGCGCGCCAACCCCCGCTTCGGCGACGCGGACCTGCGCCTGGCCCAGCGGTTCGCTTCCCGGGCAGCCGTCGCGGTCGACCTGTCGAGACGGGTCGCCCGGACGACGGTGCAGCGCATCGTGGGCGGCCAGGAGCAGGAGCGGCGCCGGCTCTCGCGCGAGCTCCACGACGAGACCGGCCAGGCGCTCACGTCCATCCTTCTCGGCCTCAAGGCCATCGAGGACACCCAGGGAACGGAGCGCTTCCCCACCGCGCTCGCGGAGTTGAGGGAGATCGTGGTGGCGACGCTCCAGGACGTTCGCCGGCTCGCTGTCGAGCTGCGCCCGAAGGCGCTCGACGATTTCGGCCTCGTGCCGGCGCTCGGGCGGCTCACGGGCTCCTTCGCCGAGCAGACCGGCATCGGCGCGCACCTCGAGTCACGCCTGCCGGGGAGCCGGCTGCCGAGCGAGACCGAGACGGTGCTCTACCGAGTCGTCCAGGAGGCGCTCACGAACGTCGTCAAGCATGCGCAGGCCGAGCACGTGAGCGTCCTCCTCCAGTCGAAGCCGGGTAGGGTCGCCGTCGTGATCGAAGACGACGGGCGGGGGTTCGCCGAGGAAGGCGAGACCGACGGCATCGGCCTGCTCGGCATACGCGAGCGGGTTGCCCTCGTCGGGGGCACCGTCGCTGTCGAGTCGAGCCCCGGAGCCGGCACGACGATCGTCGTCGAGGTGCCCGCGGAATGAGCGTCCCCGCCCGCATCCTGATCGTGGACGACCACGCTGTCGTCCGGACGGGCCTCCGCCTCCTGCTGGACGGCGAGGACGGCTTCGAGACGGTCGCCGAGGCCGGCAACGCCCGCGACGCCGTCTTCGAGGCCCGCAAGCACAAGCCGGACGTCATCCTCATGGACGTCGTCCTGCCCGACAGGTCCGGGATCGAGGCGACGCCGGACGTCCTCGCGGAAGCTCCCGGCGCCAAGGTGCTCGTCCTCTCCATGGAGGACGATCCGAGCTACGTCCGCCAGGCCTTCTCAGCCGGCGCCTCCGGCTACGT
>JBOHAB010000314.1:0-2222 GCA_050697655.1 Gaiellaceae bacterium | reverse complement strand
TCGCGATCATGGCCCCCATCGACGTGCCGTGCACGAGCACGCGGTCGAGCGCGACCGCGTCGAGCAGCGCCGCGGCGTCGTCGGCCCAGCCCTCGATCGTGTATTGCTCGCGTGGGTGGTCGGAAGCGCCGTAGCCGCGCGCGTCGAAGGTGAGGAGCTGGAAGCGCTCCCGGAACCCGTCGTTTACGAGCCCGAAGTTGTGGCGGCCGAAGAGGCCGCCGCCGAGCTGCAGGATCACCGGACCGTCCTCGGGCCCCGTCAGCTCGTAGTAGAGGGAGATTGCGTTCGCCTGGGCGTGGGGCATGTCCTCCTCCTGGGCTAGGGCGGGTCAGCGTCGAACACGTCGAGCGGCAAGATGGCCGACACGAGGGGGTTCGGCACGTCGACGACCTCGGAGAGGCGCAGGTCGACGGCCACGCTCATGAGGACGTAGGCGGCCTCCCGCCCGAGGCCGCGCTCGGCCGTGAGCCAGCCGAGCATCTCGCCGAGTGCGCGCCGGGCGGCGAGCGAGAGGTCGAGCGATTCGTTCCGCCCGGACTCGTCGACCGGCAGGCCCGTGGTCGCGAAGCTCGCGCGCTCCGGGCGCGGCGGCGACGCGTAGGCCGGGAAGGTCGGCCGCCAGGTCGGCTCTTTGCGGAGCCCGAAGCGGAGCGTGACGGCCCCTGCGACCTCGATGCCCGTGCCGCACACCTCGCCCTCGCCCTGGGCGAAGTGGAGGTCGCCGACGGAGAAGAGCGCTCCAGGGACGTCCACTGAGAGGAGGAGGCGACTGCCGGCCACGAGCTGGGGCACGTCGAGGTTGCCGCCGGGCTCCCGGGGCGGGATCGTTCGGAGCCCCGACGCGGCCTCGGGCGGTGCAGCGGTCTCCGGGAGGTCGGGCGCGACGGCCCCGCCGCGTTCGCGGAGCTCCTCCTCGCGGGCCCGGATCCGCTCGAGCGTCTCGTGCGAAGGGGCGACTCCGGCGACTCCGGCGAAAGGAGCGCCGGTGACCGCGACGCCGGGAAGCTCGGGGGAGCGCGCTCGGCCCCCGTCGATCTGCCAGGCGACGACGTACGGGTCGGGGAAGAGGTCGGCGAGAAACCCGAACCCCGGGATGATCGCCGTCACCCCGGTCGCGGCCGTCTCGTAGTCGAGGAACTCGACTTCGAGCACGTCGCCCACCTCAGCCCCGTCCACGTAGACGGGCCCGGTGAGCGGATGCCCCAGGCCGAGGTCGAGGGTGGCGGCGTCCGCGTGGGCGCTCTCCGGGCCGAGCTGGCCGGCGAGGCCGTCCTCGGTCTCGAGGCGGAGCCGGCCGCCCGGCGCGACGGTCGCAACCGGCTCGAGGTCGGGATGCCAGCGGTTGTGCATGGTCAGGCCGCGATCAGTGCCCGGACGCGCTCCGCCGCGCGGCTTGCGAGCTCGAGATCCTCTGTGCGCCAACGCCTGGGCGCGCCGAGCTGATGGAGGGAGACGATCGCCGCCAGGCGCTCGTCCACGAGAACGGGGGTGACGACCTGGGCGGCGAGCCCGCCGTAGGCGGCGAGCATGCGCTGGAAGCCCGCGTCGTCGAACGCGAGCGCGCAGTCGTCCTGCACGACCTGCCGCCTCGTCGAGAGGAGCTGCCGGACGACCGGGGCGGTGCGGAGGTCGACGGTCCGCTCGTCGCGGATCGAGGGAGCTCCCGGGGCGAGCGCCTCGTGGGCGACCGGGAAGAAGTCGTCTTCGGACTCCTGGCGAAGCGTGCAGCGGCTAGCGTCCGTCGCCGCGAGCAGCTCCTCGACTACCGCCTGCAGGCTCATTGGGATCGAAAACGAGATCGTCATGCCGATGAACGCGTACATCGTGACCGCAAGCAAAACCATAGATTGAGCCGGCTTGATCTGAGGGCATCTCAGATCACGCTACGTCACTGTTCAACCGGTTGAGCGGCGCTCGTAACTCTAGGTCGAGATCATCTTCTTCTCGATGCCGACGCCGGCCGCGAGCGCCCGTTCGTACTCGAGCGGGACGGTGGCCGAGTCCTGGAGCGCGATTCCCGTCGAGTCGAAGACGGTGATCTGGTCGTCCGACTGGCGGCCCTCGAGCTCGCAGGTGATCACCTTGCCGATCTCGCCGGCGACATCCTGCTCGGTGATGAGGCCCTGCGCCAGCGGGACGTTGATCTCCCCGTCTGCGCGGCACTGGCGGATGTCGTCCACGAAGATGCGGGCGCGCTGGAGGAGGGCGCCCCCGAGCTCCTG
>JBOHAB010000313.1:0-2231 GCA_050697655.1 Gaiellaceae bacterium | reverse complement strand
TGGCGAGAAGGCGCAGGATCGTGAGCGCGTTCGGCAGCTGGGCGAGCGGTGCGGGAACCACGCGTGTGGCCATTCTCG
Organism: Gaiellaceae bacterium; assembly: GCA_050697655.1. Taxonomy (GTDB): domain Bacteria; phylum Actinomycetota; class Thermoleophilia; order Gaiellales; family Gaiellaceae; genus JAIBJN01. The sequence goes on along the minus strand of JBOHAB010000313.1, from coordinate 2,153 downwards.
ACCGAATGGTAACGTCGCCGCGATGCCCGGCTCCCTCCGGCTTTCCGGCTTTGTGAACGCGCACAGTCACGCGTTCCAGCGGGCCCTGCGCGGGAAGGTCGAGGGCGGGGACTTCTGGGCCTGGCGGGAGTCCATGCTGGACCTGGCCGGGGGTCTGACCCCCGAGCTTGTTCGCGAGAGGTACGCACGCACCTACCGTGAGCTGCTCGCGGCGGGCTACACGGCGGTCGGCGAGTTCCACTACGTCGGCCTGGCCGAGGCCCAGGCGGCCGTCGAGGCGGCGCACGAGGCTGGGATCGAGCTCGTCCTGCTGCTCGCCGCGTACGGGCGCGGCGGGCTCGACCGCTTTCGGCAGGAATCGGTGGCCGACTACCTGCGGCAGGTCGAGGCGTTGCGGGGCGAGGGGGCGCGCGTCGGGCTCGCCCCCCACTCCGTCCGCGCCTGCCCGCGAGACTGGCTCGAGGAGATCGGCGCCTACGCCGAGCGGGAGGGCCTCGTCCTCCACGTCCACGCGGACGAGCAGCCGCGCGAGATCGAGGAGTGTCTCGCCGAGCACGGGCTTCGGCCGGTCGAGCTTCTGGCGGAGACAGGCTGTCTCGGCCCGCGCACGACCGTCGTCCACGCGACCCACGCGGGCGAGCGCGAGCTCGACGTCCTGGCCGAGCACGGCGCCGGCGTTTGCGTCTGCCCGACGACCGAGGCGAACCTCGGCGACGGCTTCCCGCCGCTCGAGGGCTTACTCGCCCGCGGCGTACCGCTCTGCATCGGCTCGGACTCGAACGTCCGCATCGACCCGCTGGAAGAGCTGCGCGAGCTGGAGGGAACTGCGCGACGCCTGACGCTGCGGCGCAACGTGATCCCGGTGAAGGAGCTTCTGGCTATCGGCTCCTCCTCCGGCGCGAAGGCGATTGGCATCGACGAGTGGCCCGACGTCGAGGTCGACCTCGGCCACCCGTCGCTCGGGAGCGTCGAGCCTGCGGACGTCCCCGCCGCGCTCGTGCACGGCTGCGGCGCCGACGTCTTCGTGAGCTCCTAGCCTTTCGCCAGCTCCTTGGAGCGCTGCATGGCCGCCTGGATCGCGTTCAGGAACGCTGCGCGCACGCCCGCCTGCTCCAGCTCGCGGATGGCGGCGATCGTCGTCCCGCCCGGCGACGTGACCGCCTCGCGGAGCTCCACCGGGTGCATCTTCTGGTCCCGGAGCATCTTGGCGGTGCCGAGCATCGTCTGGACGACGAGGTCGGTCGAGATCTCGCGGGAGAGCCCGAGCAGGATGCCCGCTTCGATCATCGACTCGGCGAGCAGCGCGAAGTACGCCGGCCCCGAGCCCGAGACGGCCGTGATCGCGTCCATGTAGGGCTCGTCCACCCGCACGGCCCGCCCGACGCTCGCGAGCACCTCCTCCGCCCGCGCAAGATGCTCCTCGGCCGCGTGGGCGCCCGCAGCGATGCCGGCCATCCCTTCGTGGACGGTCATGGGCGTGTTCGGCATCGCCCGCACGACGGGAACGCCGTCGCTCAGATGCTCCTCGATCAACGCCGTCGGAATCGCCGCAGCGATGGAGAGAACCGTCTGCTCCGGCGAGACCGCTCCGGCGATCTCGCCGAGCAGGCCCTCGATGTCCTGTGGCTTGACGCCGATGACGACGATGTCCGCGCCCCTGACGGCTTCGGCGTTGTCCAGGGTCGTCCTGATACCGTGCCGCTCGGCCAGCTCCTGAAGCCTCTCCTCGTGCCGCGCGGTGGCGACGATCTCACCCGGCTCGCGCCACCCGGAGGTGAGCACTCCCGCGATCAGGGCTTCCCCCGCCTTGCCGGCGCCGAGCACCGCCAACGTTCGTCCGGCATCTGCCATGGCGCGAACCCTACCGCGCGTCGCGAAGCTAGAAGCGACGCCGCAGCGCAAGGACCCTGCGGACGTAGACCTTCGTCTCGTCGTACAGGCCATGCCGTCGAACGGCGCGGGCGCCCTGGTAGTAGCCCGCCAGCGCGAGCCGCTTGTTGCCTCCGAACTCGCGCAGGAGGGCCCGGAGATAGACAATGCCCACGCGGATGTTCCCCCTGGCAGTCCGCTTGACCTTGCGACCCATGAGCACGTCCTCGACATAGCGCCAGGTCCCCGGCATCACCTGCATCACCCCCCAGGCGCCGGCCGAC
>JBOHAB010000312.1:0-2250 GCA_050697655.1 Gaiellaceae bacterium | reverse complement strand
GACGTGATCATGGTCGCTCCCAAGGGACCGGGGCACCGCGTTCGGCAGCTCTTCGAGGCGGGCGCGGGAACGCCGGGCCTCGTGGCCGTGGCGCAGGACTCGAGCGGGCACGCCCTGGAACTCGCTCTCGCGTACGGCACGGCAATCGGCTGCGGCCGCGCCGGCATGATCGAGACGACGTTCGCCGAGGAGACCGAGAGCGATCTCTTCGGCGAGCAGGCTGTCCTCTGCGGCGGCGTCACCGCGCTCATGCAGGCGGGCTTCGAGATCCTCGTCGACGCGGGCTACCAGCCCGAGATCGCCTACTACGAGTGCATCAACGAGCTCAAGCTGATCGTCGACCTCATCTACGAGGGCGGCTTCGGCCACATGCGCGACTCGATCTCCGACGTGGCAGAGTACGGAGACCTGACACGAGGGCAGGTCGTGATCGACGAGCACGTGAGGACGAACATGAGGCAGCTGCTCGAGGACATTCGCAACGGCTCCTTCGCCCGCGAGCTGATCGCCGAGGAGGAGGCCGGCCGGCCGCGAATGACCGCGCTCCGGCGCATGGCGGCACGCCACCCGGTGGAGGCCGTGGGCGGCGAGCTTCGCGAGCTTGCGGGGCGCGAAGGGCTTCTCGGCGCGGAGGCCGGTGTCGTCGGCAGTTGACGTCCCCGTAGCCCTGCTGGGCTACGGGACCGTCGGCTCGGCCGTCGACCGGCTCCTCCAGGAGAACGCCGAGGACATCGAGCGAGCTACCGGACACCGGCTCCGGGTAGTGCGCGCGCTCGTCCGCGATGCAGCGAAAGAGCGGCCGCACGCGCCGGCCGACGGCGTCCTCACGGCCGACTTCGCCGAGATCCGGGATGACCCTGAGATCGCTCTAGTGGCGGAGGTCATGGGCGGGCTCGAGCCGACCGGCGAGCACGTCCTCGAGCTCCTGCGCGCCGGCAAGCCCGTCGTCTCCGCGAACAAGCAGCTGATCGCGCGGCGCGGCGCCGAGCTCTTCTCCACCGCCTCGGACGCGGGCGTTCAGCTTCGCTTCGAGGCAAGCGTTTGCGCCGCGATTCCCGTGATCAAGATCCTGCGCGAGGCGCTCGTCGTCTCGAATGTGCACCGCGTGCTCGGGATCGTCAACGGAACGACCAACTTCATCCTCACGAAGATGGAGGAAGGCGCGGAGTACGACGAGGCGCTCGCCGAAGCGCAGAAGCTCGGCTATGCGGAGGCCGACCCCACTGAGGACGTAAACGGCGCCGACGCCGCGGCGAAGATGGCCATCCTCGCGACGATCGCCTTCGGCTCACGCGTCACGCTCGACGACGTCTCCTTCGACGGGATCGAGCGGGTCACGAGCGAGCACGTGCGCGCGGCCCGCGAGATGGAGATGGTCGTCCGCCTGATCGGGACGGCAACGCTTCGCGACGGCAAGCTCGACGTCCGGGTCGGCCCGGCGCTCGTCGACCGACACCACCCGCTTGGGGCGGTCGAGGGCGCCTTCAACGCGGTCATGCTCCAGGGGGACGCCATCCGGGAGATCACGCTCGAGGGTCCGGGCGCCGGCGGCATGGAGACGGCGTCGGCGGTCGTCGCCGACATGGTCAGCGTGATCGGCACCACCGGCACGGGCTTCCTCCAGAACGACGCCTGTTGGCGGGAGCTCGAGCGGCTGCCGAGCGCCGAGATGCGCTCGCCTTACTACGTCCGCATCGACGTGGACGACGTGGCCGGAGTGCTGGCGCAGGTCGCCCTCCGGCTCGCCGCCCACCGCGTGTCGGTCGCCAGGCTCGTGCAGCACCAGGAGAACGGCTCGGCGACACTCCACGTCGTCACGCACGAGGGCGCCGAGGGGGACCTCCAGAGCGCCCTCCAGGAGATCGAGTCGCTTCCGGAGACGAAAGGCCCGCCCTCGGCCCTCCCGGTCATTTCCGACCGCGGCGTTCCCGGCCTCGGCTGGGCCTGAGGGTCCGCACCGTGACGATCTCCCTCGCCGAGCGCTTCCGCGACCGCCTGCCGTTGACCGACTCGAGCCCGGTCGTCTCGCTGGGAGAGGGCTCGACGCCGCTTCTCCCTGCCCCGCGTCTCTCCGAGCGGCTCGGCGTCGAGCTCTGGCTCAAATGGGAGGGCGCGAACCCGACCGGCAGCTTCAAGGACCGCGGCATGACGGTCGCGGTCGCCAAGGCGGTGGAGGAAGGGGCGACCGCGGTCGTCTGCGCCTCCACCGGGAACACTGCCGCCTCAGCCGCCACCTACGCGGCGCGCGCC
>JBOHAB010000311.1:0-2257 GCA_050697655.1 Gaiellaceae bacterium | reverse complement strand
CTCCGAGGAGGAGGAGCTGCGCCGCGCCGGCCAGCTCGAGCGCTTCCTCGCCCTCGTTCCGATCGAGTACGCCCGCGGGGTCGATGACGGCCGCGTCACGCTCGACTTCGAGATTCAAGAAGCGGTCACGTTCCGCGACGGCGCCGCGCAGGCCCTCGGCGACCTCGAGCACCTGCTCGCGCTCGAGGGCGAGGGGGAGACGAGGCGGCTCGGCGAGCTCCTCGACGGTCTCGCCGTCGACCTCGGCGCGGCCGCGCGAGGCGACGCGGTCGCCGATCCCGACGACGTGCAGGGCGCGACGGACGAGGCCTTGGAGCTGATCGAGGGCCTCTATCCGGAGGAATGGAAGGAGGCCGGGGCGACCGCCGATTTCGACGTCATCTCGGCAACGCTCGACCGAGTCGAGGCAGCGATGGCGGCCGGCCAATTCGGTCAGGCGGAGCAGGCCCGCCTGGAGGCGTATGCGTTCTTCGAGTTCGGTCCCGAGCAGCGCCTCCGCGGCCTCGCCAACGACCTCTTCGTCGAGGTCGAGGGCCTTTTCTGGTACGGGGCCGACGGGCTCCCGGGCCTCGCGCAGCTCGTCAAGCGCAAGGCGGAGCCCGCCGAGGTCGCCGAGACGCGGAAGGCCTTGGACGCCGCGCTCGCCGACGCGGAGTTGGCGGTCGGCGCCGGACCGACGTCGACCTTCGCGGTCGTCTCGAACACCGCCGTGATCGTCTTTCGCGAGGGTCTCGAGGCCGTGCTCATCCTCGCCGCGCTCATGGCCGGGATGACCGGGGCGCAGGCTCGGCTGCGGCGGCCGCTCCTGGCCGGGGCCGCCGTCGCCTTCGTCGCCAGCGTGGCCACGTGGGGGATCGCGCAGACCGTCCTCGGCAGCCTCAGTCGTTACGGGGAGAAGCTCGAGGCGATCGTGTCGCTCGTGGCCATCGCCGTGCTCCTCCTCATCCTCAACTGGTTCTACCACCGGGTGTACTGGGGCGAGCATCTCGCCGGGCTGCACCATCGCAAGAAGCGGATTCTCGGGATCGGCGTCGGCGTCGCGACGGCGCAGCTCGTCGGCCTGGTGCTGCTGGGGTTCTCCAGCGTCTACCGCGAGGGCTTCGAGACCGTGCTCTTCCTCCAGGCGATCGTTCTCGAGGCCGGCACAGGAACGGTGCTCGCCGGTGTCGCCCTTGGCCTGGCCGCCACACTCGCCGTCGGCGTCCTGACGATCCGCCTGCAGCGCAGGCTGCCGCACAAGAAGATGCTGATGGCGACCGGGCTCCTCATCCTCTGGGTGCTCGTCGTCATGGTGGGCACGACCGTGCAGACGCTCCAGGTCGTCGGCTGGGTACCGGTGACGCCGGTCGAAGGCCTGCGCCTGCCCTACTGGGCCGGTCTCTGGCTCGGGATCTTCCCGACTTGGGAAGGCCTGCTCGCGCAGGCGGCGGCGGTCGTCTTCGTGCTCGGGAGCTATTTCCTCGCAGAGGGCCTGCGCCGGCGACGCCGCCGCGCGATCCTCGACGAGCCGCAGCCGGCTACCAGCTCGTAGAGCTCGTAGAAACTTCTTGGAACCTGCGTGACGCAACGCGGGTCTGACGACGTATGAGAGCTGTGAACGCGCTCGCGCCGCCGTTGCCGAGGCGGGCCCCGCTCAGGCGGAGCTTCGCCGTGGTCGCGGAGGAGCACCTGAACGACGTGCACCGCTACCTGCTCATGCTCACAGCCGACCACGCCCTCGCCGAGGATCTGACCGCAGAGACCTTCGAGAAGGCCTACCGCTCGTGGCGGCGCTACGACCCGCGCCGGAGCTCCGAGCGCACGTGGCTCTGCCGCATCGGCAGGAACGTGGCTCTAGATCACTTCCGGAGCGAAGCGCGCCGTCGTCGCCGCGAGGATCGCTACGCGGCGGAGGCGACCGTCGCGGAGCCCGCCCGGGAGCTCGGCTTCTCGCCCGAGCTGGACGCGGCGCTCGCCACGCTCAGCGCCGCCGAGCGCGAAGTGCTCGCTCTCCGGGTCGTGCTCGACCTCGATGCCGACGCCGCCGCGGGCGTGCTCGGCATCGGCCGATCGGCCTGCTCGATGCGGCTCGCGCGCGCACTCGGGAAGCTCGAAGAGAGGATGGCCGCCGATGCCCTCGCCTGAGCCGATCGCCCCGGACCGGGTGGAAGAGCTGATGGGCGGCGTGGTTCCCGAGGTAGAGCGGGAGGCGCTCGTCCAGGGGCTCGTCCGGGAGCTGCGGGCGGGGGCGCCCGTCGCGCCCGCCACGCTCCGGGAG
>JBOHAB010000310.1:0-2258 GCA_050697655.1 Gaiellaceae bacterium | reverse complement strand
GCAAGGACCGGCACGGCTGGTTCGGCTGGTTCGACAACAACAAGTGCGACCGCGACCACGACCGTGACGACCGGGATCGCTGCAAGAAGGATCACCGGAAGGACGGCCATTGGGGTTGGGATCGCGACTACGACGAGCGGGACAAGAAGGGCTGGCACTGGCACTAGCGCCGGTGTAGTGACCTGAGAGGAGGGGCGGGCGAAGGTGCCCGCCCCTCCTCGTTCTAGACTCGGGCTGTGGCGAGCCGGCTTCCCGCGTTCCTCCGGCGCCGGCGCGTGGTCGTCGGGCTCCAGCTGGCGTTCGTCGCGGCCGTCCTCGCGTTTTTTGGGTATGCGCTTCGGGACGTCTGGGCCGACGCGATCCCGCGGCTCGCGGACGCCGACCTCGTCTACGTGGCGGCCGCGCTCGGCGTGCTCGGGGCGTACTACCTTCTCTTCGCGGTCGGGTGGTGGTGGCTGCTGGCGGCGTTCCGGATCCGGGTGTCGTACGGAATCGCGCTCCAGGCCGAGATGGCCTCCATGCTCGCCAAGTACATTCCCGGCGGGATCTGGACGCCGCTCGCGCGGATCGTCTGGCTGCGACGGGCCGGCGGCGTCTCCGACACATCCTTCGTGGTCAGCTCGATCCTGCTCGAGGCGGGGCTCTCGGCGGTGGCGGGCATCCTCGTCTTCACCGCCGGGCTCGCCGCCGTGGACGCCGTCGATGCGCCGCTCGTGCCGCTCTTTGCGTTCGCGATCACGGTGGCGATCCTGCTCCATCCGCGGGTGTTCACGGCGATCGCGCGCGTCGTCTTCCGCCGCTTCGGAGCGCCCGAGCCGCCGAGGCTTCCCTACCGCATCCTGCTCGGCCTGCTCGGCTATTACGCGTTCACATGGCTCGTCGGCGGTACGGCTCTCTACCTCCTGCTGCGCTCGCTCGACGCCGATCCCGGACTCGAGACCATCCCCTACCTGGGCGGCGCGGCAGCGGTGGGGGCGATCGTCGCCGTCCTCACCGTGTTTGCGCCCTCGGGCCTCGGCGTTCGCGAGGCCTCGATGTACGGCCTGCTCGTCGTCGTCGTGCCGGCGAGCGCCGCGCTCGGGGTCACGGTGCTCAACCGCCTGGCGATCACGCTCGTGGAGGCCGCCCTCCTCGGCGGCGGCGTCCTGGTCTCGCGCCTCCGCCGAGGCCCCGGCTCACCAGCCGCGGCGGACCGTGAAGTAGACGAGCGACCCGACGAAGGGGAAGAAGATGGTCACCACGACCCAGAGGGCCTTCTCGCCCCCGGAGATGCGCGGGTTCCGGAAGACGCTCACGAGCGTGACGACGATGAGCACGAGCGCGGCCAGGCCCGCAAGGGTGTAGAGCCCGTAGATCACGCCTAGGTCTTTCCGCCGTTCAGCTGCTCGCGCCAGCCGAGCAGGATCCCGTGGACGGCAGCCGCGCCGACGATCTCGGCCTCGGGCAGCGGCAGGCCGACGGGGTGGAGGATGAACGGCCTCGTCTGCAGCCCGCCGAGGCCGCCGTGGAAGGAGATCAGCTCCTCGAAGGCACACCCCTCCTCGAGCTCCGGGTCGTAGAAGCTCCCGACCATGATGTCCGCGACGTGCGGGAACCCGTCCGTGCGCAGAAGGTGGCGCGGCGCGTTCGGGGAGAAGGCGGCGAGCGGGTCCTCGCCCTCGACGGTGTCCTCGGCGAGGTAGTGGGCTCCGTTGGCGCCGAGCGCCACCGCGCCGCGCTCGGCCGAGCGGACGAGCAGCCAGCCGACGTGAGGGTGCGAGCGCAGCGCGGGGATCAGCTCGCGATGCCGCTCGTTCAGCTCCTCGAGGGTCAGCCGCCGTCGCTCCTCCATCAGGTAGACGAGGCCGAGGTTGCCCGAACCCAGCACGACGACGCTTTCGCCGCTGACGTCGTTCTTCGCGCGCTTGGCCTTCTGCGTCCGCCCGGTGGCTTCGCCGAAGGCGTGCCCGACCATCGCGTCCTGCTCGTCTCCTCCGGCCATCTCGGTCACTTCACCGCTGGAGAGCGAGCGCTCGACGAGATCGTCCAGGCCGTAGCCATTGCGCTGCTTGAACGTCGCTCCCTGCGTCTGGCCGTGGTCGGAGAGGACGACGATCTCGTACGGCCGAGGGGCATAGCGGCGCGCGCGGTCGATCCGCCCGAACTGATCGTCGAGCTTGCGCAGTGCTTCGAGCGTGTCCGCGCGCTCGAGGCCGGAGTGGTGCGCGACCTCGTCGTAGCTCGAGAACGTCGCGTAGACGGCAGGGCGCCCTTTCATC
>JBOHAB010000309.1:0-2271 GCA_050697655.1 Gaiellaceae bacterium | reverse complement strand
GCCCAGAGGGCTCCGAAGACGACGGCGGCGGCCAGCGCGGCCAGCGGAAGCGGCAGCGCCCGCGTGAGCCGGCGCAACCTCGCGGCGGGCGGATGCACGACCAGCGGGTTGCTCGGGTCGGGCGCGGCGGGGTCGACGGCACGAAGAAGCGCAGGCACGGCCTCCGAGCGCACCACGGGTGCGAGCAAGGTCCCGCCCGTGCGGCCGCGCAGCCCGGCGGCGATCGCCGTGACCGAGGCGAGGCCGAGCGGTCGCCGCAGCGGAGAATCGCGCACGTCGGCGCCGCGAATGCGATCCCGGTCGAGATGGACGGCGCGACGGGTGAGAAGCCCGCGGGTGGCCGCCAGGCGCTCGCCCTCGTCCCTGAGCGTGAAGGCCCAGTCGACGAGCAGGGAGCCGGCTGCCGCCGCCGCGAGAACGAGTGCCACCGCCGCCGCTCCGGCCAGCACGAGCCCGACCAGGTCGGTGGGAAACCGGTCGGCAGCGCCCTCGACGGCGTCCTCGACGAACTCCCCAGGCAGGTCGTCCGCGAGGTTGAGCACGACGCCGACGATCGCTGCCGGGGCCAGGAGGTAGCTCATGCTGGTGATCCCACCGAGGGCGAGCAGGCCGGGCGTCGCCCGGTAGAGCGGCTCGGCCTCAGCCGCCTCGGCAGCCCCCGCGCCGGCGCCGAGGAGCGCTTCGCGGAGCTCGTCGGCCTGCTCGCGCGAGACGGCCGCGAGCGAGAGCTCAGCCTGCTTCGAGTTGCCCCCTGCTGCCGCTTCGATCTCGACCTTGACGAGCCCGAGGAGCCTGTGCGCGAACGGCTCGGTCACGTCGATGCCGCGAACGCGCTCCCGCGGAATCGTCCGCACCGACCTGCTGAAGACGCCGGAGTGAAGCTCGAGCCGGCCCCCGCTCACGCGGTAGCGAAAACGCCACCAGGAGAGAAGCGCGAGCGGCAGCCCGACGAAGAGCGCGACCGCCAGCAGTGGGACGAGCACGCGCGTCCCCGCCGAAAGCAGAAGAACGACGAGGGGCAGGATGCTCGCGCCGATGAACCGGCGCGCGTAGACGAGCACGGCGAGAGGGTGCAGGCGCCCCTCGAGCTCGCGGACGCTCAGGTGCCCTCCTCCAAGCCGGCGCGGCGGGCGAGTTCCTCGACGAGCTGGTCGGCGACCTCCGGGGTCAACCCGGGGATCGAGGTGCCGCCGGCGGCCGACGCGGTCCTCACCTCGACGGAGACGAGGCCGAAGGCGCGCATGAGCGGGTTCGAGGTCGTGTCGACGGTCTGCACGCGGGCGTGCGGCACGACCTGGTAGCGCCGCCAGAGCCAGCCGCTCGCGACGGCGAGCCCGAGCTCGGCGACCTCGTAGCGGAAGTGCCGGTAGTCGAGCCCGGCGCCGAGGGACGAGAGCACGACGAGGACGACGACCAGGAGCCCGCCGAGGCCACCCACGAGCCAGGCCACCGTGCCGGCACCGAGCAGCGCCGCGACGACCGCGCCCGCGATCACGAGCGCCGCGACCACGCCGGTGGCGATCAGGTTCTCGACCAGCCAGTAGGTCCGCACGCGCGGGTCGGGCGCGGTGTCGGGCTCGCGCAGAATCACCCGGTCACGATGCCAGACCTCTCAGAAGCCCGGCTGACCCTGCCCCCGCTGGCCTCGACTCGTTCCGTAGACGAGCACGGTCGAGCCCTTCGAGAGCGTCCGTGCGACGAGGTCCTGGTCGGTGTCGCCGGTGCGCACGCAGCCGTGGCTGGCGGGGTAGCCGGGCACGCTCGCCGCGCCGTGCACCGCCCAGCCCTCGTCGAAGTAGAGCGGCTTGTAGAGGCTTCCCAGGGGCGCCTCGACGATCCCGTGCTCCTCGCGATAGACCGTGAAGCGGCCGGTGGGCGTGTACGCGACCGCAGTTCCCCCGCCGGTCAGCTCATACGTCTCGCCCGAGCCGGTGGACACGTTCAGGATGGTGACCTCCCCCTTGCGGGAGACGAGGAAGGCGATCTGGCGGTCGAGATCGACCTCGATGCGAGGCCTCGGCCCCTGACGGCGGGGGCCATCTCCTTTCGGCTTGGGGAGCCTCGCGCGGACCTGCGGGCCGGCGACCCCGTCGCGGCCTAGGCCCTCGTGTTTCTCGAAGGCCATGACGGCCGACGCGGTGGCTGCGCCGTAGGCACCGCCGGCAGGGCCGGGCCGGTAGCCGAGCCTGGCCAGTCGCTTCTGCAGCTTCTTCACGGCCCGTCCCTTCGAGCCGGGACGGAGCAGCGGCTCGCCCGCGCCCTGGTCGGCGG
>JBOHAB010000308.1:0-2276 GCA_050697655.1 Gaiellaceae bacterium | reverse complement strand
ACCAGGAGCAGAAGCAGGGCACCTGCGCAAGCGACCCGTGCAGTCTTGGTCATCTGTTCCTCCTACGAGTAGAAGTAGGGGTCGAGGACGCGCACTTCCTTGATCGCATCCACCGGGAGGCCGTTGCGCGCGGCGGCCTTCCTGATCGCCTCCGGGTCCGGCCCGTCGTAGACGCAGAAGGTCTGCTGCTTGTCTTGCTGACGTACGAGTGGATCCAGGTGACGCCCTCGTCCGCGTATCGCCCGACGACCGTGAGGCAGGTGGCGGCCCCCTCGTCGTTCATCGGGACGTGCAGACCGTTCGGGAACCTTCGTTCGACCATGTAGCGGGGCATCGCTCGCCTCCTCCTTGTCGTCGGGGTCTCCCCACGACGGTAGGAACCGGCGTGCCGGAATACATCGGGCGAATTCCCCAGGTTGGGGCCGAGAGCTACCGATCTTGGCTTGCGATGCCGAGCTTGAGCGCCTCGGCGCTCGCCTGGCCCCGCGAGCGGACGCCCAGCTTTCGCAGCACCGCGGAGACGTGATGGCCGACGGTCTTCTCGGAGAGGAAGAGGCGCTCGGCGATCTCGGCGTTCGTGAGCCCCCCGGTCACGAGGCCGAGCACCTCGAGCTCGCGGGGAGTCAGACCTGCAGGGTTCTCGCGCGTGGCCGGGCGCGGACCACGTGGCAGTCCGCGCACGCCGCGTTCGCGGAGGCGCCGTGCGACGATGGCTTCCGCGGGGCGCGCGCCGAGGGCCTGCAGAGCTTTCAGGGCCCGGCGAGGCGCCGATTCGTCTCCCTCGGCGAGCGCGAGGGCGGCCTCGTAAGGGCAGCCCATCCGCTCCCACATCCTCGCAGCCTCCTCCCACTTCCCGGCGATCGTGAGGGCATATGGTTCGGCGGCTCCGGCTGGTGCAGCGGAGAGGAGTCCGGCGCGCCAGCGCCAGCATGCCAGCTCGCCGAGCGGCCATGGAGACCGCCGTTCCAGCGCTGCCGCGAAGGCATCGTCGGTGGCGTCGCGGACCCCGTCGACGTCTCCTTCGAGCCAGGCCGCCTCTGCGCCCGCCACGGCGACCGGGGCGAGCCACTGGAGCTGACCTGTAGGGAAGGCGATCGCTCGCGCACTCTCGAGCGGCGTTCGGTAATCGGGATCGCCGCGCCGCGCACGCACGAGGCTCAGGACGACGAGGGCGTGGCACCGCGCAAACGGGCTCGTCCGTGGGTCCCGGAGAACGACCTCGACCGAGTCGGCAGCCTCGGACCATCGCCCCTGGGCCAGGCGGACACGCCCGCGCAAGGAGCGCAGATACAGCCCCCAGACGTCGAGATCTACGTCCGCGCAGTACTCCATCCCCAGCGTGACGTACTGCTCCGCCTCCTCCAGTCGTCGCTGGCGAGTGGCGACCCGGCCGAGGTTGACGTATGCCCTGCCGACATGCTCTTCGAGGCCGGCTGCCAAGGCAAGCGCGAGGCTCCGCTCGACCTTCTCCTTGCCTGCATGCTGTCCGGCAAGGAGCTCGACGGCGCCGATCGTGCTGAGGGCGAAGACCATCGTCTCCGTGTCGTCCAGCCGCTCGGCGAGCTCGAGCGCACGCATCCCCTGCTCGACTGCGCCCTCCGCGTCCTCCGCGCTCATACAGAGCTGCGACACGAAGGCGTAGGCTCCGGCCAGCTCCCGGCTCGGCGGAAGCTCCTCGAGAATCTCCACCGCCGCATGGCCGGCCGTCTCCGCCTCAGGCACCCGGCCGGCGAACCAGAGGAGACGCGCGAGCCAGCGCAACGAATCTCCCTCGTTGAGCCTGTTTCCGATACGCCGGTGCACCTCGAGGGCGGCCTGGCGCGCTTCGATCGCCTCCTCGAACTGGGCGGTGAGGTAGCACTCGTACGAACGGCGCTCCGAGAGCTGCGCGCGCTCTTCCCGCGTCAGGTGGTCGCCGTAGCGAAGCGCACGCGCGAACTGAGCGGCCGCCTCCCGATGGGCCCCGAGTGAAGCGGCACGCTCTCCGGCGTCCGGCGCGAAGCGAAGAACGGCCGCGGCCTCGCCGGCCGCCTCGGCGTGGTGGGCGAGCCGGGCGAGATCGGGAGAGCCTGACGGAGGGCTCGCCAACGCGTTTACCGCGCGCTCATGGAGCAGGCGCTTGCGGTCAGGAGGCACGTGCTCTTCGACGGCCAGTCGCGCCAGCTCGTGCCGGAAGCCGACGGCTTCGCCCTCGGTGACGAGCATGCCCGAAGCGAGGCACTCCTCCACGTGCCCGACCGCTTCACCGGCAAGCTCTTCTAGGAGCCAGAGCTCCG
>JBOHAB010000307.1:0-2280 GCA_050697655.1 Gaiellaceae bacterium | reverse complement strand
GGAGCGTCAACGGCTGGCCGGTCCGGAACATGGCCTGCATCCGCTGCAAGAGCGTCTCCTGCAACCACGGCATGTACCTGAGCGAGTCGGAGCGCAACGTCGTCAGGAACTCGAAGTGGCGCTCCGGCAGGCCCTCGGACACCCGGGGGATCCTCGCGAACGGTCAGACCGGGCTCTGCAACCACCAAGCCCGGCCGTGCGTGATCATCGGGTGGGAGACGAGCGGGAACCACATCTCCGGCCAGATGTGCGACCGCTGGCCGTACAACCGGCGCGACTAACTCGCTCCCTCCGGCCGACTGGTGCTGCCCGATCGTCCAGTCTTGGCCGCCGGTGCGGACTCCGCGCGAGATCCATGCTAAGAAGAGGCAATGGCCGGCATCTACGCCTGGACCCGCAACTGGGCTTCGACGAGCGACACCGTGCGCCGCTGGCGCGAGAACCGCTACCAGCGGTTCCTCGAGCTGTGCCGCGTGAGCCCCGGTGAGCGTATTCTCGACGTCGGCGCGGGCGCGGGGGGAGCGCTGGAGCGCTTCAACAAGACGAACGAGATCGTCGCCATCGACCTCGAGCCGCTGGAGAGCTCGTGGCTCGAGCAGGACAACGTCACCGTCCAGGTGGCCGACGCGACGAAGCTCCCGTTCGAAGACCGGGAGTTCCCGCTCGCCTTCTCGAGCTCGGTGATCGAGCACATCCCGAAGGAGCTCCAGCCCGCGTTCGCGAGCGAGGTCCGGCGCGTCTCCGAGCGCTACTACGTGCAGACGCCGAACCGCTGGTTCCCGATCGAGCCGCATTACCAGTTCCCCTTCTTCCAGTTCTTCCCAGAGGGGCTGCAGCGGTGGCTCAACTCCCGCTTCACGCTCGGCTGGCGGGAGAAGGGCTCCTGGGAGGAGGCCAACCTGCTCTCCGCAGGCGACCTGCACCGCCTTTTTCCGGACGGAGAGATCCATCGAGAGAAGCTCTTCGGCTTGACCAAGAGCCTCATGGTCGTCCGTCGATAGCCTCGGCACATGCGGCTGCACGTCGAGTATGCGCACAGCCTCGACCCCGTGGACTGGTCCCGGCGCCACCGCGACGGCTTGGTGCCCGATCGGCTCCCGTATGGCCTGAACAACCTCGCCGACCTCGGCTTCGAGCTCGACGTTCGGCCCGCTTCACGATCGTCGCTCGCGCGACACCGGAACCGCGTCGCTCGTAAGCTCGGAGGAGGGTTCGACCTCGGGGAGTCGCTGGGCTCCCTGTGGGCGCGCCGCGCGTGCGACCTCAGCGTCTGCTGGGACGAGCGGACCGGTGTTCCCGCAGCGCTGCGGAGCAGGCTTCCCGGCGAGCCGCCGGTCGCGATGGGCGCGATCTGGATCACCGAGGAGGACGCAGGCGTCGGCGCTTCGAGCCGGGCATTGGCGCGAAGCGCGCTCCAGCGCGCGGAAGCCGTGTGGACGCTCGGTCCGGCGCAGCTCGAGCCGCTGGCGAGGGACTGGGGCGTCCCGCCCGAGCGTCTGCACCTACTCGACTTCGCCATCGATTCCGAGTTCTGGCACGCCGGCGGGAGCGCGCCCCTCGCCGGGCTCGTGGCCGGCGGAGGAAACGACCGGCACCGTGACCACCCACTGCTCGTGGAGGCGATCAGACGGGTGAAGGAGCGTCGGCCGGAGGCGGCGCTCGAGCTCGTCACGAGCCACGACGTCGAGGTCCCTGCCGGCCTCGGCCGGCGTCACCGCTACCTGTCGCACGTCGAGATGCGCGAGCTCTACGGACGGGCGGCGATCGTCGCCGTCGCGCTCCGCCCCAACCTGCACATCTCCGGCATCAGCGTGTTCCTCGAGGGAATGGCCTGCGGGCGGCCGGTCGTCGTCAGCGAGACTCCCGGCGTGGAGAGGTACATCAAGCACGGAGAGAACGGCTTGCTCGTGCCCGTCGGCGACGTCGACGCGCTCGCCGCGGCGCTCGAGGAGCTCCTGGTCGACCGCGAGCAGGCGGAGGCCCTGGGAAGGGCGGCCCGCGAGACGGTGGAGCGACACTTCTCGACCACCGACCAGCGGGCGCTCGCCTCGATCCTCCGAGCCGACGGCGGGCCGGACGCCCCCCGCGGAGCGCGGTCGCCCTACGCCGACCCGGTCGCGCCGGGAGCACGATGAGGCTCGGGCTCACGCTGGCGGCCGCGCTCGTGCTCGGAGTCGGGGCGGGGATCGCAGCCGGCTATCTCGTCTTCTCCTCGGACGACGACGAGTCGCCCACCACCCGGGCCGAGTCTGGTCCCGAGACGGACACCGAGACCCAGTC
>JBOHAB010000306.1:0-2304 GCA_050697655.1 Gaiellaceae bacterium | reverse complement strand
ACCGCCACCTCCTCACTACGAGGGGCATCGAGGAGCGCGGCCACATCCTCTACAAGCAGGGGAAGATCCCCGGCAGCTTCTACACCGGGCGCGGAAACGAGGCCTCGTCGGTCGGGATCGCCACGGCCATGGGGCAGGAGGACGTGGGAACGCCGCTGCACCGCGACATGGGAGTTCACGTCGTGCGCGGCGTCGAGCCCTGGCGCATCTTCGCGCAGTTCATGGGCCGGATCGACGGCCCGACGAGGGGCAAGGACGGCAACGTCCACATGGCCGACGACCGCCTCGGGCTGATCGCCATGGTCAGCCATCTGCCGGCGATGCTCCCGGTCGCCGTCGGCTGCGCGCTCGCCTTCCGGATCCGGGAAGAGAAGCGCGTCGCCGTCGGCTGGTTCGGCGAAGGCGCCTCGGCGCGCGGTGACACGCACGAGGCGATGAACCTCGCCGGTGTGCGCCGCCTCCCGATCGTGTTCGTCTGCGACAACAACCAGTGGGCCTACTCGACTCCGACACATCTCGAGTACGCGATCGAGCACATCGCCGACCGTGCCAAGGCGTACGGGTTCGACGGCGTCGTCGTCGACGGCACGGACGTTCTCGCCGTCTACCGGGAGGCCAAGCTGGCCGTCGAGAAGGCGCGCGAGGGCGGCGGCCCGACGCTGATCGAGTGCCAGACCCTCCGCATGGAGGGGCACGCGGTGCACGACGACGCCTTCTACGTCCCCAAGGAGATGTTCGAGGAGTGGGCGAAGCGAGACCCGCTCGAGCGCTTCCGCAGCTGGCTCCGCGAGAACGCCGACTTCACGGACGAGCAGGAGGACGAGATCCGCGGCGAGGTCAAGAAGCTCTTGAACGACGCGGTCAAGCGCGCCGAGGAGAGCCCGATCCCGGACGAGTCGACTCTCCTCGAGGGCGTCTTCGCAACTCCCGAGGACCTGGACACTCCGCACCACAAGTAGATGCCGGAGAAGACCTACCTGCAGGCGATCTCGGACGGGCTTCGCCAGGAGATGCGGCGGGACAAGCGCGTCTTCGTGATCGGCGAGGACGTCGGCGTCTACGGCGGCGCCTTCAAGGTGACGCAGGGCTTCCAGGAGGAGTTCGGCCCGTGGCGCGTGATCGACGCGCCGCTCGCCGAGACTGCCATCGTGGGAGGTTGCACGGGCGCGGCGATCATGGGCATGCGCCCCGTCGCCGAGATGCAGTTCGCCGATTTCGTCTCGTGCGCGTGGGACCACCTCGTCACCGTCGCGGCCAAGCAGCGGTATCGCGCGGGGACGCCGGTGCCGATCGTCGTCCGCTGCCCTTCGGGCGGCGGCTTCTCCGGCGGGCCTTTCCACTCGCAGAATCCCGAGTCGAGCTTCGCGCACATCCCGGGGCTGAAGGTCGTCTGCCCGGCCACGCCCGAGGACGCCAAGGGGCTCATCGTCACGGCGATCGAGGACCCGAACCCCGTCCTCTACTTCGAGCACAAGCATCTCTACCGCCGCATCAAGGCGGACGTGCCCGACGAGCGCTACGCGACCCCCTTCGGCGAGGCGCGAATCCATCGCGAAGGCGACGACGTCACGGTCGTCACCTGGGGCGCGATGGTCTACACGGCGGCCGAGGCCGCCGAGAAGGTCGCCGAGGAGGACGGGATCTCCACCGAGATCGTCGATCTCCGCACCATCATCCCGTGGGACCGAAAGGCCGTGCTCGCCTCCGTGGAGAAGACCTCCAAGGTGATCGTGCTGCACGAGGACACGCACACCGGCGGCTTCGGGGGCGAGATCGCGGCGACGATCGCGGAGGAGGCGTTCGAGCAGCTCGACGCCCCGGTCAAGCGCATCACCGCGCCCGACACGCCGGTTCCGTTCTCGCCGGCGCTCGAGAAGGCCTTCCTCCCGCAGGTCGACGACGTCGTCGCCGGGCTGCGCGAAGTGGCCTCCTTCTGATGGCCACCGGGACGCTCGTCGACGTGGTCATGCCCCAGATGGGCGTCTCCGTCTCGGAGGGGACGGTCACGAAGTGGGTCAAGTCGGAGGGAGAACCGGTCGAGGCCGACGAGACGCTGCTCGAGATCTCCACCGACAAGGTAGACACCGAGGTCCCGAGCCCCGCGTCCGGCGTCGTCCAGCAGATCCTCGTCCAGGAGGGCGAGACCGTCGACGTGGGGACGAAGCTGGCGGTGATCGCGCCCGAGGGCGCGGAGGAAGCTCCCGAGCCGGCGACCCAGGAGGCGGCCGCAGCGAGCGCAGCCGCGTCGGGGGCCGAGGGCGAGACGCCGACGGCCTCGGCCGAGGCCGAGGCCGAGGAGGAGCC
>JBOHAB010000305.1:0-2314 GCA_050697655.1 Gaiellaceae bacterium | reverse complement strand
ACCTCGCGCGCTTCGGCGATCCGCTCCTGGCGGGCCCGCTCGGCGAACTCGCTCGAGAGGGGCTCGAGCTCCAGCCCGAGCGCCCAGCCGAGCAGGAGATCGGCCAGCTCGGGGTTTCGAGGCAGCAGCGGGCCGTGGAGGTATGTGCCGAGGACGTGCCCCTGGACGGCGCCGTCGGTGGGGGGCTCGCCCCCGTTGCAGACGCCGACCTCGACCTCGGCGAGCGGTTCCGCGTCCGGTCCGAGCGCGCTGCGGCCCCGGTGCCATTCGTAGCCGACGAGCGCGGGCAGGCCGAAGCGGGGGACAGGCTTCGTGACGACCCGGTTGTCCACGTGGTCGCCGAGTGTCGTCCTCACGTCGAGCAGGCCGAGCCCTTCCGTCGTCGGGCCGTCGGGCGTGTCGAAGCTCCCGCCGAGGATCTGGTAGCCGGCGCCGATCCCTACTACGACCTTCCCGGCCGCGGCCGCTGCCGCGAGCGTCCCCTCCTCCGCGAGCCGCCGCGAGACGACGGGCTGGTCCTCGTCCTCGGCTCCCTGGAGGAAATAGAGATCCCCCCGCGGGAGCGGGTCTCCAATCGGCGCAGCCACGGTCTCCACCTCGATTCCGCGCCCGCGCGCGCGGTGCTCGAGCATACGCAGGTTGCCGCCGTCTCCCTGCGGGAACATCGAGCCCGGATAGACGTCGACGATGCTCAGCACCCTCAGGTCGCGTCGAGCGCGTCGAGACGGTCGCGGAGGTCGAGGAAGGCCGGGTAGTTGCCAATCACGGAGACGGGCCCCGGCGGGCTCGCCAGGATCGCCTCGACGGGGTCCCGCACCCTCTTCACGTTCAGGCCGGCGACCTCGAGCCGGAGCGCCATGTCCGAGGCCCGGTGCCCGGTGGCGACGGCGTCGCGTCCCACCAGCCGCTCGAGCGGGGCGTCCCAGGCGAGGCTCGCGTCCTTCGAGTTGAAGTCGCCGCGCGCGGTGAGATGGAAGACGAGCGCTTCGCCGGACTGGCCCGCGATCGCGATCGACTCCTGCCAGCTCGCGGGGTTCTTCGCGAGGATGAGCCGGACCTGGCGGCCGTCCACGTCGCGTCGGTTGTAGCGGCCGTCGACGTTCCCGACCGTTGCCATCGCCGCGGCGGCGTCGTGAGGGTCGACGCCGAGCGCCATCGCGGCCACGAGGGCGAAGACGGCATTGTGCTCGTTCATGCGGCCGGGGACGGAGAGCTCGAGCGGCACCGAGATCCCCGGCCCTTCCGCGGCGCCTCCGACCAGCCGCCAGCTCGGCTCGGGCCGCTCCTGCCCGCAGGATCCGCACCACCAGCGCTCGCCCTCGCGCACGAGCGTGACGATGCAGTCGCGGCAGATTGCCCCGTCCTCCGACCACTCGTCGCCGCCGGCCACCCACACAACGTCCTCGGCGCCGCGCGCCGCCCAGGTCACGATCGGATCGTCGGCGTTGGCCACCACAGTGAGCGGCCAGTCGACGCCCGCCAGCGTCTCGCGCCAGTGACGCGCGAGCGGCTTGTAGCGAACGCCCCGCTCGAGGTAGTCGCGGCTCAGGTTGAGAAGCGCGATCGCCTGCGGGCGCGTTGCCCGGGTCACCGGCCCGAGGTAGGACTCGTCCGTCTCCAGCACCGCGTACGGCGCCTCGCGCGCGTCCTCCAGCGCGACGACGAGCCCAGAGGCCATGTTCGAGCCGTTCTCGTTGTACGCGGTGGGCCCGAGGCGACTCACCGCCGCGGCGAGGAGCGCTGCCGTGGTGCTCTTGCCGTTGCTGCCCGAGACGAGAGCGGTGGTGCGCCCGCGGGCCAGGAGCCAGAGAGCGTTCGGGTCGAGCTTGAGCGCCACCGTGCCGCCGACGACGCCGCCGTGGCCACGCCTCGCCAAGCGGGACGCGGTCGCCGCGACGCTCCCGACGGCGAGCGCTCCCCGTGTTCGCAGCGGCAGGGGAGGGAAGGGCTTCGGCGTGCTCATTCCGGCTCGAGTCTGAGACTACAAGCCACGTCCGCTCACCTAGACTCTCGACCGGTCCGAGGACGGTCCGTGGTCTCCGCCTCTTGTAGCGAACCGCGCATGGGCGTACGCTCAGCCGACTGCGGCGTTTGCTCCTGATTGCGGCTTTCGTGGCCCTGCTCGCGCCCGTTTCGGCGGCAGGCGGCGCCACCCTGCCGCCGGGCTTCCAGGAGGAGGCCGTCTTCAGCGGGCTCGTCAACCCGACGGTCGTTCGCTTCTCGCCCGACGGCCGGATCTTCGTCGCCGAGAAGAGCGGGCTGGTCAAGGTCTTCGACAACCTGGCCGACACGACCCCGAGCACCTATGCCGACC
>JBOHAB010000304.1:0-2328 GCA_050697655.1 Gaiellaceae bacterium | reverse complement strand
AGCTCGACCCCTTCAAGGAGGAGATCCACCGCCTGCTCGGTGCCGAGCCGCGCCTGCCCGGCACGCGCATCCGCGAGCTCATCGCTGGGCTCGGCTACGCGGGCGGCAAGACGATCCTCGACGACTACCTGCGCGAGGTGCGGCCGCTGTTCCTGCCGCGGCCGCGCACGTTTCAGCGCACGTCGTATCGGCCGGGCGCGCTCTGCCAGTTCGACCTCTGGGAGCCGTCGCGGGAGATCCCGGTCGGCTCCGGCCAGAGCCGCCGCGGCTACGTCGTCGTCGGCTGCCTTCCTTACTCGCGGGCGGGCGCCGGCGCGCTCGTCTTCTCGAAGGAGGCGCCCGACCTCCTCTACGGGATCGCCCGCTGCTTGACCCTGCTCGGCGGGCTGCCGGAGATGCTCGTCTGGGACCGTGAGGGCGCGCTCCACGCCGGCGGCGGACGCCCGACCGAGCCCTTTGCCGCCTTCTTGGGAGAGCTGCGGCTCGCTTGGCGCTTCCTCGAGCCGCGGGATCCGCAGTCGAAGGGCGTGGTCGAGCGGCTGCAGGGCTACCTGGAGACGAGCTTCGAGCCGGTCCGCTCATTCGCCTCGGAGCTCGACTTCCAGGAGCAGCTCGACCGCTGGTTTCGTGAGCGGGCCAACCTGCGCTTCCACCGCACGCTCCGCTGCCGGCCCGTCGATCGGCTAGCGGAGGAGCTTCAGGTGATGCGGTCGCTGCCCGCGCAGCTGCCCGACGTCGACCGTCGCTTGGTCACGCGCGTGCCGCCCGACCCGTACGTCCGCCTCGACACGAACGACTACTCGCTCGACCCGCGCCTGGTCGGCCGCCGCGTCGAGCTCAGGGTCTCGCAGCGCGACGTCCTCGCCGCATGTCTCGACACGGGCGAGCTCGCCTGCCGGCACCGCCGCTCGTTCGCCCGCCACCGCACGATCACCGCGCTCGAGCACGCCCGCGCGCTCAGGGAGCTGCGCGGCGCCCCGGCTGAGCCGGAGGTCGAGCAGCGGCCACTGGCCCGCTACGACGCCCTGATCCCGGCATGACGACGAGCGCCGAGCTCGTGCACCTCTTCCGCACGCTGAAGGCGCCCGCCGCGGCACGGGCGCTGCCCAAGCTGGCCGAGCGGGCGCGCACCGAGGAGTGGAGCTACGAGCGCTTCGCCGAGGCGCTGCTTTCCACCGAGGTCGCCTCCCGCGACGCGCACGGCGGCGAGAGCCGGATCAAGCAGGCCCGCTTCCCCGCCCGCAAGACGCTCGAGGAGTTCGACTTCAGCTTCCAGCGCTCGGTGCAGAAGACGCTCGTCCTCCACTTGGGGCAGCTCGACTTCCTCACCGCCAAGGACAACGTCGTCCTGCTCGGCCCGCCCGGCACCGGCAAGACGCACCTCGCGATCGCCCTCGGGATCCGCGCCTGCCTTCACGGCCAGCGGGTCGCTTTCGCGACCGCGACCGAGTGGGTCGCTCGCCTCGGCGACGCGCAACGACAAGGCCGCCTGGACGAGGAGCTACGCCGCCTGCTCTGGACGCCGCTCTTGATCGTCGACGAGGTCGGCTACATCCCCTTCGACGCCCAGGCGGCCAACCTCATGTTCTCGCTCGTCTCCAGCCGCTACGAGCGCGCGTCGTTGATCGTCACCTCGAACAAGCCCTTCTCCGCCTGGGGGGAGATCTTCGGCGACGAGGTCGTCGCGGCGGCGATGATCGACCGGCTCGTCCACCACGCCGAGATCCTCTCGCTCAAGGGCGACAGCTACCGCCTCCGCGACCGCGACCTCGGTGGCCGCCCACCCGCCCGCGAGCCCGAAACCGGGTAGGCAACCAGTCGCGCCGATCGCTCGCAGGCTCGCAGAACGCTTCTCAGTGCCTCGATCCGAGCCGACGACTCCCGAAACGGCGCGGACACGCCCGATCAGAGCCTCCGTGTCCCTCCCGCGGCCACCCGCGAGCCGCCACACACGCCCCCTTACGGCCGCTGAGCAAGGGGGTCCGTTTTCAACCGGCGCAAGGGGGTGAGATTTCAACCGGCCTTGACAGTCCGGGCGGTGAGGGTTCGTAGATGGGACGCAGCCTGCGCGAGAAGATCCACAACCCGTTCGACTGGACCTGCAACTGCGATCCGAGCTGCTGGTGCAATACGACGCGCTGGGGACGGGCGCTCATGTGGTACATCCCGCCTCGCTTCCACCGCTTCCCGCCCAAACCCTAGGGCCATGCTCACCCTGTTTGGCGTCAGCGCGCTCACCTTCATGATGCTCATGTACGCGCTGGAGAGACGTGGTCCGCACTTCATCCTGGCCTTCGCGCTTGGATGTGCCCTCGCGAGCCTCTACGG
>JBOHAB010000303.1:0-2360 GCA_050697655.1 Gaiellaceae bacterium | reverse complement strand
CTCCCGGAGGAAGTTCGCCGAGTCACAGAAAGTCATCGATGGAGAGGGATGCGAGCACTCGGTTCGCTCGTCGAACATGCCCTCGCCGGCGGCTCGTGGGCCTACCGCTACCGCGACGAGCGCCGACGCCGACGCCAAACCGGCGGGTTCAAGACGAACGGGGAGGCGCGAGACGCGCTCGACACGACGCCATGATCGCGCTACGGCAGGTGTTGAACTCCGGCGTCCGCTGGAAGGTCCTCGACGACAACCCGGCACGGCACGTCCCGAACCCGCTCCCGAAGCGCGCCGAGATCCGCCCGTTCGACTCGTGGGCGCAGCTGGAAGCGCTCGCCGTCGAGCTCGGCCCCTGGGGCGCGATCCCGTTGTTCGCCGCGGGCACCGGCCCGCGCCCGGAGGAATGGCTCGCGCTCGAACGCCGCGACCTCAGCCGCACCGACCGTGTCGTGCTCGTCCGCCGCACATTCGCGGACGGCCAGGTTCGCCACTACGGAAAGACCGACCGTGCCCCACGCCGCGCCCCCCTCCGCGCCCGCCTCCTCGACGTGCCTACGCGACGATGTCGCCGCCGGCGTCTCGCTGTTCTCGCTCCCACGCCGGATGGGCACGTCGGTCGAGATGATCGACCGGACCTACGGGCACCTCGCACCCGACGCCGAGGACTACGAACGCTCCCTCCTCGACGCCTACGACGCGAAAACCGAGACGTTTGGGCGCGGATTGGGCACCGGCGACAGCGGACACCCGTAGCCTCAGAGTGCGTCAAACCCTCATGATCACTGGGAAGCCGACGCCCGGACTCGAACCGGGGACCCCTTCATTACGAGTGACGGCTAAGGAGGGCAAGGAGTCCCCGCCAGTCCCTCCAGGCCCCATGAACAAGCCGAACCGGCGGACTCGGGGGAACAGCAAGGAGCCCGGGAACGCGTAGCCGTGTTCGGCTGGTGTTCGGACGGTGCCCTAAGCCTTCGTGGATCATCACGACTACGCGCCGCGCGGCCGCGAGCTGGCCGGCCGACCTCGCCGCGCGCTCTGCGACGCTTGTCGCTTCCACGCGCTCGACAGCGGCCGCATCCTATTGCTCACGCTCGAGCAGCTTGTCGCGGGCGGCTTGCCATTCCCCGCCGGTGCCCACGGCGGTTCGGTTATCGCCCCTCCTCCAAATCGTACTCGTCGTGTCGCCGGATCCAGAACTCGGACGAATCGCCCTCGTCTCGTCCCTTCGGCGCCCGGTCGAGGATCGGGTAGTAGCCCATCAGGAACTCCAGTCCGCGGGCGTAGGTCGAGTAGGTGTGGTAGACGGCGCCATCAGCCAGCGCAAAGGCGCTCATGCCCGGGCCCTCCGAGACGTATCCGGCCACGTCGGTTCCGGTTGCGGTCGCCATCTGGCGCAATACAGGCGGCGGGTCGCCCTCGAGGATCGGCCCCATGTGCTCGCGCAGCTGCTCGACGGTGTACGAGACGTCGAAGTCGAAGTTGAAGTCGCTATCCGCGGACGACACCCAGGGAAAGCTCCAGCCCATCCTCCGCTTGTAGGCCTGGTCTTTCTCGAGCGGCGCTCGCGAAACGTAGAGCATCGTCACGTCGCGCGCATGGAGATGCGGAAGGACGCCGTTGACGGCGTCGGCGCTCGACGAGCACACCGGGCAGCCGGCCTCGTAGCTCGGGCCGAACATGAAGTGGTAGACGAGGAGCTGGGAGCGACCGTCGAAGAGCTCCGCCAGGGTCCAGGTGCCCTCGTCGGTCTCGAACCGGTACTCCTTCTCGACCGGAACCCACGGCGGCTCGCGGCGCTGCCGTGCGAGCTCGTCGCCCACCCGGGTGTGTTCCTTCTCGTGTCGCAGCAATTCCTCGCGGGCCGCCTGCCACTCCTCGCGGCTGCCGATCGTATGATCAACCATCGCGGTTCCCTCCTTCTTGCATGGCACTTGATCCTAAGACTGCCGCGCGTCCCGACACTCATCAGGGCTAGAGGCTTGATGCGGGTTTGGCGCGACCTGCACCCCCGCTCCCCCGTTGACACCCTCCTGAGGAGGATACGAAACGCTGTTCTCCCGAGACGGTGGCGCCCGCGCCGTGGATGTGCGATGAACGACCCTCGAGCGGCCGATCAGCAGTCTGGCCGCGAGGAGGGTTTGGCGAAACGCCGGAAGCGATGGACGGCCACTGCCGTCCAGATCGCCTCCACCACGCCGAACGGCCACGCGCCCGACAGGAAGCCGTAGAGGCTCGCCAGGGCACATCCAAGCGCGAAGGCCAGGATGAAGTGCGGACCACGTCTCTCCAGCGCGTACATGAGCATCATGAAGGTGAGCGCGCTGACGCCAAACAGGGTGAGCATGGCCCTAGGGTTTGGGCGG
>JBOHAB010000302.1:0-2363 GCA_050697655.1 Gaiellaceae bacterium | reverse complement strand
TCTCGACGTTGACGGAGACGTCCGCCTCGTCGCCCTCGGCGGCCTTCAGGGCGCGCTCGGCGAGATCCAGGGCATGGCTCATTAGCGGACGCCCACCTGGACGTCGCGGAAGCGCGCGGGAGAGGCACCGTGCGAGACGTGCGCGTACTGGCCCGGCTGGCCCTTGCCGCAGTTCGTCAGGCCGAACAGCGTCCATTCGCCGGGGCCGGCGACGGCGTCGAGCCTTCCCCAGAACTCCGGCGTGACGCCCATGTACGTCGCGTCGCGCAGCATCTTGCCGAGCTTGCCCCTCTTGATCTCCCGGGCGACCTGCGTCCCGAACTGGAAGTTGAGCCGCTTGTCGTCGATTGACCAGCTCTTGTTCGTGCTCAGATAGAGGCCGTCGTCCACGTCCGCGATCAGGTCCTCCAGCGTCCCGGCGCCGGGCTCCAGATGGAGGTTCGACATCCGGACGAGCGGCATCCGGCTCCAGGTGTCGGCACGCATGGAGCCGGCGAGGTCGCGGCCGATCAGCGCCGATGTCTCGCGCGAGGCCAAGTAACCCGTGAGGACGCCGGCCTCCACGACGGGCTGCCGCCGTGCGATCGAGCCCTCGTCGTCCCAGCCGAAGGTGCCGAGGCCGAGCGGGGTGGTCGGATCGGCGGTGATGTTCATATGCTCCGAGCCGTAGCGCAGGCTCCCGAGGTCGTCCGGCTGCAGGAAGCTGGTTCCCGCGTAGGCAGCCTCGGTGCCGTAGACGCGGTCGAGCTCCGTGGGATGGCCGACCGACTCGTGCACCTGGAGCGCCATCTGCTCGGCGTCGATGACGACTGTCGTGACGCCGGACGGGCAGGGGTCAGCCGTCAGAAGCGCTGCCGCCTCCTCGCCGATGCGCGGCGCCTCGGTATCGAGCCCGAGGCCCTCAACGAACTCCCAGCCTGACTGGCTGCTCGAGCCGCCATGGGCGCTCGGAAAGCCCCGGTTCTGCACCCTGCCGTCGTCCGAGACTGCGAGCGCGTCGATGCCCCCGCCGCACTCGACGAAGCGCTGTGTGACGCTCGCCCCCTCCGAGGAGCGGAAGACGCGCTCCTCGCGCATGGCGCGGACGCTCGCCTCGGTGATCTTCACCTCGGGCCGCCGCATGCCCTCCTCGGCCCGAAGACAGAGCGCGATCTTCTCCTCCAGCGGCACGTCGACGGGGTCCCGCTCGAAGGACGGCGCGTACTCGCCCACGGCGGGCGGGATGGGCGTCAGCTCCACGCGCGTGTGCGCCCGAGAGGCGCTGGCGCGGGCGAAGGCCACGGCCCGGACGGCAGCGTCGCGGGCTCCCTGCTCGGAGAGGCGCGGGTCGCCGGCGAAGCCCCAAGCCCCCTCAACGAGCACGCGCACGCCGATGCCCTCGGTCTCGGAGTCGGAGACGGAGTCGACCTCGCCGTTCTTGGTGGCCACGAGCTGCGCCCGGCGCTGGACGACCCGGGCGTCCGCGTAGCCCGCCCCCACGGCGAGGGCGGCGTCGATCGCGTGTCCGGCGAGGTCTTGCACAGCGCCCTACCCTACTGAGGCCCACGAGAAAGGGCGCCCCACGGGCGCCCTCGCATGCGCTGGAGAGGACTTGAACCTCCACGGCCCGTTCGGGCCACAAGGCCCTCAACCTTGCGCGTCTACCAATTCCGCCACCAGCGCGTGACGACCGGATTGTAGCGGGCGGGCACCAGTTGACTCCGTCCGGGGGGCGCGCTACCTTGTGCGAACAGACGTTCGACCAGCGAGGGAGGCAGATGCTCACGCAGCGTCAGCGGGAGGTCTACGAGTTCGTCGTCAGCTACCTGGATTCACACGGCTATCCGCCCACCGTGCGCGAGATCGGGGAGGCCGTCGGGCTCGCCTCGCCGTCGACCGTGCACGCTCATCTGGCCAACCTCGAGCGCGCGGGCTACCTGCGCCGCGACCCGACGAAGCCGCGGGCGCTCGAGCTCATGAAGCGCGAGCGGGCGGCGGGCGGAGCGACCGTGTCCGTGCCGGACGTGGGCGAGGTGCGCGTGCTGCCGCTCGTCGGCGAGATCGCTGCCGGAGGGCCGCTGCTCGCCGAGGAGAACATCGAGGAGCATCTGGCGGTCCCGGACACGCTCTCGCGCGGCGGCGAGGAGTTCCTCCTCCGCGTCAAGGGGGAGAGCATGGTCGAGGCGGGGATCCTCGACGGCGACTACGTCGTCGTGCAGCGCCAGCAGACCGCCAGGGACGGCGACATCGTCGTCGCGCTCGCCGGTCAGGACGAGGCCGCCGACGAGGCGACGGTCAAGCGTTTCTTCCGCGAGAAGGGGCGCGTGCGCTTGCAGCCCGAGAACGCGTCGATGGAGCCCCTCTATCCCGACCACGTCAGTGTC
>JBOHAB010000301.1:0-2458 GCA_050697655.1 Gaiellaceae bacterium | reverse complement strand
CAGCACGTCGCCCTCGGCGCCGCCCTTCATCAGGTCGCCGCCCCCGCCGCCGATCAGGAGGTCGCCCCCGCCCCCGCCGACGAGCGAGTCGTCCCCGTTGCGGCCCGCGAGGCGGTCGTTCCCCCCCTTGCCGCAGAGGCTGTCCTCGGAGTCGGTGCCCCGGAGGTTGTCCGCAGAGTCCGTGCCCGTGTCGGTGCACGTGCCGCCGGCGGACACCGGCGCGATCCACACCGCGCCGATCGCCAGGGCCAGACCGACGAGCGTCACCATCGAGCGTCGTCGCATCGGGTCTCCCTCCCACGCGTTCGACCCCGAGTGTTCCCGCGATCCCTTGCGGGCAAACGCGAACGGCCCGCGGGCGGGTCAGGCGGAGGTGGCGACCAGCTCGCCGGAGCGGAAGCGCTCGGCGAGGACGTCGGCCGGGATCGGGCGGCTGAAGTAGAACCCCTGGCCGAGCTCGCAGCCCTGCCCGGCGAGGAAACGCCACTCGCCCTCGGTCTCGATGCCCTCGGCGAGCGTCGTCATGCCGAGGCCCTGACCCAGCTGGATGAAGGCCGCGACGATCTTGGCGGCCTGGGGATCGCTGTCCACCTGGGAGACGAACGAGCGATCGATCTTCAGCACGTCGACCGGCAGGGTGCGCAGGCGCCACAGGCTCGAGTAGCCGGTCCCGAAGTCGTCGAGCGCGAGCCGCAGGCCGCGCGAGTGCAGGTCCCAGAGGATCGCCTGCGCGCGGTCGGGGTCGCGCATCGCCGAGGTCTCCGTCACCTCGACCACGACCTTGCGCGGGTCCATGTGCCGCTCGTCCAGCCGCCCCAGGATCCGCTCTGCGAGGTCGGGCTGCCAGAACTGCCGCGGGGAGAGGTTGAACCCCATCTCCAGCGTCAGGCCCTCGCGGCGCCACTCCTCGTCCTGGCGGACGATCTCGTCGACGACCCAGTCGCCGATCGCCTCGATGAGGCCGAGCTCCTCCGCGATCGGGATGAACTCGTTGGGCGGGACCAGCTCGCCGTCCTCGGTCCGCCAGCGCACGAGCGCCTCGACGCCCTTGATGGAGCCGGTGGCGAGCTCGACGATCGGCTGGTAGTGGAGCTGCCACTCCTTGCGCTCGACCGCGCGGCGCAACTTCTGCACGAACGCGAACTTCGTCGTCGCGTCGATCGAGGCCGAGTCGGAGACGGCGAACTTGCCGGGACCGGACTTCTTGCTCGCGACCATGGCCGACTCGGAGTGCACGAGCAGCGCCGGCACGTCGTCGGCGTCGTCCGGGTACAGGCTGATGCCGATGCTGGCCGAGATGAACACCTCGGTCCCGTCGACCTCGAACGGCTGCGACAGCGCCTCGCGGATCCGCCCGGCAACGGTCTCGGCGTAGAGCAGCGGCGTGTGCATCTCGCCGATCTCGCTGCGCTCGACGTCGGCGAGCAGGATCAGGAACTCGTCGGCACCTCGGCGCGCGAGCGTGTCGGTCTCTCGGATCGTCGACGTCAGGCGTTGGGAGACGGCCAGCAGGAGCCGGTCGCCGCCCTCCACGCCCAGCGAGTCATTGGCCAGCTTGAAGTCGTCGAGGTCGAGCGTCAGCACCGCGATCGACAGGTCGGCCCGGTGGGCGCGGGCGAGGGCGAGCTGCGCGACCTGCGTGAACATGGCCCGGTTCGGCAGCCCGGTGAGGCCGTCGTGGTAGGCGAGGAACTCGATCCGCGCCTCGGCCTCCTTCTCGGCCGTGATGTCCTGGATGATCCCCTGCGAGTGCAGGAACGAGCCGTCGCTCTTCCGCACCATGACGGCTTCGTCGCGGACCCAGACGACGCGGCCGTCCTTGGTCACCATCCGGTACTCCATCAGGAACGGCTCGCCGGTCGTGTTGTGATGCGCCGTGAGCTCCAGCGCCCGCTCGCGGTCCTCCGGGTGCAGGATCCTCGGCCACAGGTCGGGATCGCGGCGCCACTCCAGGGGCAGGTAGCCGGTGAGCTGCTCGATCCGGGGACTGATGTAGATCGTGGAGGCGGATTCGTCGAGGGCGTCGATGTACACCACGGCCGGGGACTTCTCGACGAGCAGCTTGAATCGGAGCTCGTGCTCCCGGAGCTCCTCGACCTGTCGGGCGAGCATCCGCGACCGCATCGGGACCACGGCGACCATCGCGGTGGCGGCGATCGCCAGGAGGAGGAACGCGCCGTTGCGCAGGACGGTGACGTCCGTGTACGCGGTCATCCCCACGAAGGCGAGGATGGCGCTCAGGCCGACGATCGCGGCCGAAGCGACCGCCACCCGGTTGAGCCAGGGGACCGCGTTGGTTGGTTTCAATGTGTATCCAGGTATCGGATGCCGGAGAACCATGATGAAGTGGGCCCGGCGGGGGATATGCCTGCGGGGCAAGGGGAAGGGGACCCCGTCCCACGACCGGCGACGCCGGGCGGGCGGCGGTCTAGGTCCTCCGTCCGTCGCTCGCGGCATC
>JBOHAB010000300.1:0-2464 GCA_050697655.1 Gaiellaceae bacterium | reverse complement strand
ACAGGCCGCGAAGTCTGACAATGCGGACGGACGGGCCTACCCCTCGGGAGCTTGCAGCTCCAGGCAGCTGACGCCCTGGAGGTCGAGCCAGATGCGTCCCTCTGTGCGCGCGACGCGCAGGAGGACCGCGTCGCAGCTCGGGCAGCGGACGACCGTCCCGGGGGCATGCGCGTAGACGGCGAGCGCGCCGATCTCCCTGACCGCGCCGCAGGAGCCGCACGTCGAGCGCGCGACGGTCAGCTCCCCGACGAAGATCTCGCCGAGCAGGCCTCCGATCGCGTTGCCGTCGAGCTTCAGGTCGGCGCTCTCCTTGGTCATCGTCAGGTTGGGCCGAACCGCTCGGTGCGGACGCGGCTCGGATCGTAGCCTAGGCCGACGAGGCCGTCCGCGGCTACCTCGACGAAGCGCGTCGGGCCGCAGACGAAGGCGGTCGCGTCGGGCTCGGGCCCGTCGAGGACCTCCGCCAGCATGTCGGAGTCGATCCGCCGCGTATAGCCCTCCCACCCCTCCGGCTGTTCCCGCGTGAGCGTGTAGGCGACGACGAGCTCAGCATCTCCCGCCGCGAGGCGATCGAGCTCTTCCCGGTAGATGACGTCTTCGAGCGTCCGGGCCGAGTAGAGGAGCATCGCCGGCGAGGCCCCGCCGGCGGCTGCCCGGTGCCGGAGCATCGCCATCAGAGGCACGATTCCGGAGCCGCCTGCGACGAGGTGGAGCGGTCCGTTCGAGGCGCCGTCCCAGACGAAGTAGCCGCCGATCGGCCCGCGCAGCTCGAAGCGGTCTCCGCGGCGCAGCTCCCTCGTCAGGAAGGGCGAGACCTCGCCGTCCTCGAGCTCCTCCACCGTGATCACGACCCGCTCGTCGTCGGCCGGCGCGGCCAGCGAGTAGCTCCGCTGCGCCTGGTAGCCGTCCTCGGCGGTCAGGCGCACGTCGACGTGCTGGCCGGGGCGATGGCCTGCCCAGCCAGGGACGGCGAGGACGAGGCTGGTGACGCGCGGCGTCTCGGGGACCAGCTCGGCGACCTCCGCTAGCAGCCACCGGAGCGGCGCTGAAGACCCTAGTCGCCCCAGTAGCGTTGCTCCCGCCACGGGTCCCCGTACAGGTGGTACCCGAGCGCCTCCCAGAACCCCGGCTCGTCCTCCTCCATGAGCCGGAGCCCGCGCACCCACTTGGCGCTCTTCCAGAAGTAGAGATGCGGGACGAGCAGACGCGCCGGCCCGCCGTGCTCCGGGTCGAGCGGCTCCCCGTCGTAGCCGAAGGCGACCCAGGCCTTGCCGCCGGTGACGTCCTCGAGCGGCAGGTTCGTCGTGTAGCCGCCGTCGCTCCACGCCGTCACATAGCCGGCCCCGGTCTCGATCCCCTCGAGAAGCGAGTCGACGGAGACACCCTCCCACGTCGTATCGAGCTTCGACCACTTGGTCACGCAGTGGATGTCCTTCGTCACGGACTCGCTCGGCAGCGCGCGAAACTCCTCCCAGGTCCAGCGCCCGAGCTCCTCGTCGGCCTGGGCGATCGTGAAGCTCCATTGCTCGAGCGGCGTGTGCGGCGTCGGCCCGGCCGAGAGCACCGGGAAGTCGTGAGTCTCGTACTGGCCCGGGGGGATCCGCCCGCTCTCGTCAGGCCGGCGCCGGCCTCGGAAGCCGCGGGTGACGGGGGCCATGACGCGAGCTTAACGCGACAGGCGCTCGACGCGGTCGCCGCGCCCGATCAGAACCTCCGAGACGAGCTCTGGCGGGAAGAGGCCGTGCTCGACCACCCCGGGGATCGCGGAGAGGCGCGCCGCCAGCTCGGCCGGGTTCCCGACCGTGCCCAGGTAGTCCGCGATCAGCCCGCCGTCCGGGCTCGGCGGCACCGCGCGAAGCTCGGCCGGTCCCGCGCGCGCGAGCGTGGAGCGGACGCCGTAGGCGAGGAGCTCGAGCGGGATCGGCGGGCCGATGGTTTCGACGAGCTTGTCGGCGGAGACGATGGCGACGAAGCGATCGGCGGCGGCCGCGACGACCTTCTCCCGCGTGTGCGCTGCTCCGCCGCCCTTCACCACCCAGCCGTCGGGCGCGACCTGGTCGGCCCCGTCCACGGCGATGTCGAGCCGCTCCAGCTCGTCGAAGGGCTCGACGGCCAGCCCGAGCTCGCGCGCACGCGCTTGCGTCTCCGGCGAGGTTGCTACGCAGCGCAGGCGCAGGCCCTGTGCGGCGAGCGCCGGCAGGAAGTGCCCGACCGTCGAGCCCGTGCCGAGCCCGACGACCATCCCGTCCTCGACCAGCTCGGCAGCCGCCGCGGCTGCGAGACGCTTCTCCTCCTCGACGCCCATCGCGATCAGCGTAGGATCCGGGCAGGATGTCCTCCGAGGCCGAGCTCGCGGGAAAGGTCGCGCTCGTCACGGGCGGCGGTCGCGGGATCGGGCGCGGAATAGCGCTCGAGCTCGCCCACGCCGGCGCGCGCGTGGCCGTCTCCGCGCGGACGAGGGAGC
>JBOHAB010000299.1:0-2466 GCA_050697655.1 Gaiellaceae bacterium | reverse complement strand
GTCCAGGGCTTCTACACCGGCGAGGGCGACGTGATCGTTCGGCCGTGGGTCGTCTGCGCGGTCGTGAAGAACTAACTGGAACGACCTGATCCAGGACTGAACGAGGACGAGGGCCCGCGCGAGCGAGCCCCTTTCTCGTTCAGCCCTCGGGCTCGGCGCGCCAGCCCGCGCGACGGTGGAAGCGCTCGACCTCGAAGAGCGCGACGACGCCCGCGACGGCGCCCAGCGCAGCGCCGGCGGCCTGCGCTTCGGGAGCGTCCACCGCGCTCAGCGCCCCCCAAGCGACGAGGTAGCCCCAGCCGGCGATCGCCGCCGAGTAGACGAGCGCCAGGCCCAGGCCGTGCGAGACCGGCAGAAAGCCGAGCAGCTGGATGTTGACCCCGGGCCGCTCCGTATAGAGGCCGCCCGAGCTCTGCGCTCCGAGCGACGACGGCAGCTGAAGCTGGTGCTCGAGCTCGGTTGCGCGACGGATCAGCGTCCCGGAGATCTGCGTGTTCCTGAGCTCGTAGACGAAGATGCCGATCGTCGCCAGGAGGCCGAGGATGCCGACCCCGAGCAGCTCTGCAGCCGGCCTGGGCTGCCCGATGATCGCCACGGCGACCCCGGTAACCGTGGGCACGAAGGCCAAGAGCCGGAAGCGGACGTCGATCAGGGTCCGCAGGTACTGGGTCGTCTGCTCGTAGTCGAGCCGAAGCCGGTCGTCGGCGTCGAGCGCCACAGGGCCGAGTATGAACGCCGCGCCGGAGGACACGTCGGGTTCCTTGCACCTCTTGTAAGGTGCGCCTTACGTTCGATGAAAGAGGAGGCTGAGTGACCAAGGGTAGACCGATCGCGTCGCTCCTCGCGGCGACGCTGGCAGGAGCCGCGCTGGCGGCATGTGGGGGCGAAGACGATCCCGCGGCCGAGGCGACGACCGCGACTGCACCTGCCGCCGAGGCGACTACGGAGGCCGATCTCGGCGCCGTCAAGGAGTACCTGCTCGACCACACCGAGCAGCTGACCGGCTTCACCGCCGATTTCAAGGCGGACGCCGAGGCCTACTACGGCATGGCGGAGGAAGCCGGCTTCGACTACGAGGCGCTCTGGAGCGAGCGGGCGGACGAGCTCTTTCCCCTTCTCGAGGAGATGAAAGCCGCCTGGATCGACGGCAACCCTGCCTACGAGCGGATGGAGGGCGTCGTCGCCGGAACCCCGTCCCTGGCCGAGTACGACGTCATCCTCGATGCAGGCTCGAGCGCGGCGGAGGACCCCGAGAGCGCCGTCCCCTTCGACCTCGAGCTCGCAGACGGCACGACGCTGACGCAACCGGGCAACCTCTTCAACCTGACCGAAGGCGCCCTCTGGGGCACGGTGCCGGACGACCTGCCGCAGAGCACGCCCGTCGACCACGACGGCGACGGAACCGAGGGCTTCGGCGAGGTGCTACCCGATGCCGCCTTCCTCCTCGCGGCGGCGGAGGCGTTCGACCGCTACGCCGGCGAGCTGGCGACGTCGGCGGACGGGTGGGAGCCGAGCGAATCCGACGCCTTCACGGCGCTCGTCGTGATGGTGCCGACCATGAGCGAGTACTTCGGCCAGTGGAAGGAGTCACGCTTCGTCCAGGGCTCGAGCTCCGAGTCGGCGTCCTTCAACGTGGTCTCGCGTCTCTCCGACATCAACGACATCCTCGCCGGCCTCGAGGTGATCTTCGCCGGCGTCGAGCCCAGGCTGGCGGAGGTCGACCCCGCGCAGGCGCAGCAGACCGGGCGCGAGCTCACCGACCTGCGGTCGTTCGTGGAGGATCTCTACTCGCGCGAGGAGTCCGGCGAGCGCTTCGCGCCGGAGCAGGCCGACGTGCTCGGCACGGAGGCGCAGGAGCGCGCGACGGCGATCGCGGGGCAGGTGTCCCAGGCAGCCGCCGAGCTAGGGGTGACGATCGAGCAGTAGCGAATGGCGCTCCGACCGCTCATCGTCGCGGCGTCGGCCGCAGCCTTCCTTGCGCTCTGGAGCTCCGCCTCGGCGGCCTCGCAGGAGCCGTGGGAGACGTCGGCCGACGTTCGGACGCGCCTGGCCGAGGCTCAGCGGGCGCTCGTCCTCGGCGAGCCGGCGGCGGCCCGCCGGCTCGTCCGGGGCACTGCCGCGCTCGACCTCGGCCCTCTCCGCCTGGTAGCACGGCCGGGCTTGTCAGCGGCCCAGGAAGCCGTGGCAAGCCAGGATCCGGTCGCCCTGGAGATCGCCAGGGCCGAGACCTGGACGGCGATCCTCGGCGAAGCCGCTCGCCGCGCGCTTGCCGCCACTGCCGCCGGCGACGTCGAGACGGCGCGTGCCTGGCTCCTCGTGCGGGAGTTCCGGAAGCCGACGCGGTTCACTCGACCCGCCGCCGACGCCACGCTCGCGCTTCAGGCGCTGGAGGAGGGTCGCCTGGCCGCCGCCGCCGCCGCGGCTGCGGTGCGGGCCGACCTCCTCGACACCTACCAGGCCCGGCTG
>JBOHAB010000298.1:0-2492 GCA_050697655.1 Gaiellaceae bacterium | reverse complement strand
GTCGTCTGAGACCTCTGGAGTGTTGAAGCCAAGCTTGCGCAATAGCGCGCGAACCGTGGGAACGTCGAGCGCTTCGAACGTGAGGCCATTCCGTTGTAGCGGCAGATCGACGCCCTGAGAACGTTCGAAGACCATGTTCTGCCGAAAAGCGTCGAAGAAGTAGCTGCCCGCTTCACAGACGAGCCCGGGCTCAGCCGGGTCTTCTCGCGTGATGACGAGACCTTGATCCGATGAATCGACCCGCAGTATCGAGGTCGATTTCTTGAGGTTCACGGCAACGTTCAGCAGGGGGTACTCGTCATTGAACACGGCGGCGGCGACAATCGTGGCGTAGAGATCTCGTCGGACACCTGCGAGGCTCCAGTCCTTCTCACGCCCGGTCCGAACTCCCCGTCGATACTCACCGTACGCACGGCACGCGTTTTCCTCGCGCGGGTCCAAGATCGAAAGGATGACGTCGCAAGACGTGTTCGAGCGCCGAGCCTTCTCACCGAGCTCTGGGAGGACGCGCGCGCGGTTCCATCGCCCTGCGGAGCCGCTGAACCACCAGCTACGGCTCCGGCCAGATGATGCTCGAGCCTCGGGCTGATGTCCTTGGGATGAACCACCATCAAGTCGGTCGGGTGCTTTGCTGGCCGGGTCAACCAGATGACCACCGCGCTCAAAACTGTTGCTGCGATTACGGTGGCGAGTATGTCGCCGAGGCTCTGGTCCGCGACCTCGGCCGCTGACGGCATGTCCCGGTTCGTCAGCCACGGGACAAGGAAGAAGCGAGCGACCACCAGCACAAGGCAGGCTGAGACGACGACCGTCCAGAAGACCCGGCGTGCGTACCGTCCGATAGGTATTCGCAGCTCCGTCATGCGGGGATTCCTTCAACATCGGACTGAGGGCTCGCCGGCTTGAACGGGGGTGGCTGGTCGGCCTGGTAGCCACCGGTTCCGCTTTGCGCAAAGCGCGGCGCCCCTGGGTCAGTCCCCCTCGTACGGCGGACCGAGTCGTGAGTACATCCGTTCCGCCTCGCTCATCGGCATTTGCATCAGCGAGAGTGGCTCGCCCGCTGCGCTGATGGCAACCACGTAACGCTTCGTCAGCTCCGCGCTAACCAGGGAGATAAGCCATGGTTCGATACCAGCGTATCCAGCCTCCGATGGAGAGTCGCCGGTCATCGAGATGGGATCCTCGGCCACCTCGACGCCGAGTGGACCCTCCTCCGAGGTCTCGGCGAGCACGTGGTTGACCGCAAGGAGGATCGCGCCGCCTCGAGACACCAGTACGCGCCGCTCGTCGCGCCGCAGCTCGCTGACCTTCTCTTGCAACCACCTCCCTGCTCGGACCGTGCCCGCCCACGCGGCTGCGCCCACGATTCCTGTTCCGATCGCGTTCGCGCTCCACTCTGCGACAGCACACCAACCTTCTGCGCCTCTGCCGAGGCTGCCGTTGATCGCCGCGACTTCGCCGAGGCCTGCCTCCTGGCTGGGCGCTTCACCGAGCGCATCATGAATGACATCCTCGGCCACGCGCCGCTCGCCGCTCTCAACCCGGCGCATGTAATCCTCCCCGGCCGGAAGAGCCAGGCCCACGCGCATGGTGTAGCGACACCCCGGTGCCTCTGGGTCCCACCCCTCAGAAAAACGAACCATGCGACCGGTATATCAGTGCCGGACAGCATCTCATGGACTGAATCGAAGTCCCAGAAACCCGACGATTACTGCACGCGAAGCTCCTCATTTAGGGAAACCAGAGCCGCGGTCGCTTCGCGCGACACGCAGCACCGCTCCGCACCTCACCAGGCCCTCGTTCATCAACTCGCCCCAGGGGTCAGCCTCGCGGTTACATGCCGACAGTCTCGGCGATGAGAGCGGATGCCATCGCGACGGCGCGTTTGCGATCGCCCCGATTCCGATCCGGCGTGCCATCGCAAAGGTACGGTCCGCAGCCGCGCGGAGTCCACTCTCGGTTCGCGCGACGAGCAGCAGCCGGCCGGAGCCGGAATCATCCGGGAGCGGACGCCGCGTCGTCCATCGGTTGACAAGTCACCGCGGTGCGCGACCTTTGGACTGCACGACGGTTAGGACTAACCCGCCGGCCAACTGGATTGGGAAGGGAGCGGGTCAAATGGAGAGGATCACAGCCTCGCGGCGATCGCCAGCGATCATCGTCGGCGTCCTGGCGCTCGTCGCGGTGGTGACGGGCACAGCTGTCGCCGGTCCGGGCATGACCACCAGCGCGATCAACAAGAAGAAGGTCAAGAAGATTACGGGGAGAGCTCACTGCAGGCAGATTGCCCACGCCTGCAGCCGGCGGCCGGGCGTGAACGACACGTTCTCCCCCTCGGCGTGCCACGCCTGAAAGGTCCCGCCGTTTGGCGGGTCGCCGCCTGCGGCGGTCGCAGGACGCGACTCGACCAGCGTGAGGCCGGCGCGGTCGTCCATCTGCCAGCTTCCGGCTCCACCGATCAGGCGCTCCCCCGGCTCGCATGTCGCGTCCAC
>JBOHAB010000297.1:0-2494 GCA_050697655.1 Gaiellaceae bacterium | reverse complement strand
GCAGTTGACGGCCGGGCCGCCCGTCAGGCGGGTGGAGACGCCGTGCCCGTACTCGTGGATGATCACGCCGTTGTCGAAGTCGCCGTCGCGCACGGGCGTCTGGTTGGGCCACAGGTACATCTGCATCCGCGGCACCGCGCCGGTCGCCGTCGGCTCCGGCGGCGGGGAGAAGTTGGCGTTGTTCGTGCCGCCCCCGTCCTGCGCCTCCGCCCGGACGTAGTCGCCGCCCAGGCCGCCGCGGCCGTAGTTGTTGGCCTGGAAGTTCCCCGACTCTTCGTCGAAGCCGTAGGCGTAGAGGACGTCGTGGATCGTGTTGTTCCAGTAGAAGAGGTTCGTGACCGCGGCATCCCAGTAGTCGTGCGGATGCTCGGTCGCGAGGTCGATCGGGAAGTCGAAGTCGAGGCCGGGCCCGCCCTCGGGCTCGCTCGGGTTCGCCTCCGGGACGATCGCGAGGCTTCCGTTCGCCGGAAGACCGGCCTTGATCGTGTTCCCGTCGTCCAGCGAGATCATGACCGACGGGATTGTGATCGCGGGGTCATCTCCCCCCATCGAGATCGGGGGCCCTGCGACGTTGTTCGCCACGATCACACCTGGGGCTCCGGCCGTCTGGGCATTCAGAACCTTGACCGTGAAGGGGCACGTGCCACGGTCGATGAGCGCGAGCGCGCCTGCCGGGAGGGTGAACGGCTCGCAGCCGTCCGATGTCGTGCCGACGCCGTCGTTGACGAGCACGATCGCCCCGGGAACGCCCGCCGGGGGAACCGCGGAACCGAAGGAGGCCGGCACGGCGTCGTACGTTCCCGCCGCTGGCGACGGGGCGTCGACGATGACGGCCGGCAGTCCGCCGGTCGGTGCGTTGTCGTTGTTGTGGTCGGTGTACGCGTGCGCGTTGTTGCCCTGCGCGGTCGTGAACTCCGCGCCGGCGGCGCCGTCGGTGTCGTGCCAGCCGAACGGCGAGGCCGTCGCGTCGGCCGGGTTCTCCTCCAGCGTCCGCGGCCCGTCGTTCGGGCTCTCCTTCGGCGGGGCGAAGACGCGATAGCTCGACCCATCGACGACCGGGTTCGGAGAGCCGAGCGCCGCCACGTCATCCACGAACGCGGTCGCAGCTCCCCCGGAGCGGCCGAGGCTCTGCGTCAGGGCCACCACGTCGTCCGAGGAGGTCCAATTCTCCCGGGCCAGGAGCTCGCCGTTCCGGGCGTCGACCGTCGCGTTCCACAGTTCGACGCCGGAGGCGTCGTCGATGACGAGCTGCCAGGCGAGACGCAGCCCGTCGGCGGTGGGCTGCCAGCCCAGCCGGGCCGGGATCCGGGAGTCGGAGATGCCCGCCCGCGAGAGCACCGTCTTCTGCGCTGCGCCCCCGCTCTCGCTGAGGACGCGCAGGCCCTGCGGATCGGCGAGGTCGAGCGCCTCCGCGGCCGCCTCGACCGCGTCGGTCGCGGCAAGGTCGGCGTCGGCCGCGCCGGCGGCCCGCAGGTCGTGCACGAACGCGCCCCTGGCGAAGATCACCGTGCCGTCGGCCGCGACGTTGACGGTCGCGTGAGCGCCGAAGACCTCAAGGCCCCGGAAGCGCTGGTTGAGGTTGACGTGCGTGACGCCGTTGTGACGACTGGTGTACTGACTCGTCAAGGACAGATCAGCCACGTCGGCGCGCGTGGCGCCGAGCCTCCCAGGATGCGCGTCGACGTAGTCGAGCGCCACCTGGAGCGCGTCGTCTGCGGCAGCTGCCGGCGCAGCCTCCAAGTCGGTCGCCGAGAGCGAGCTCGGAACGAGCACGAGCGCTGTCGCGACGACCGACGCGAAGACCGCCCAGAAAGACTTCGTAGACATTTTCTCCCTCCCGTGCCCAGAACGCTGGGCTTCGGTCGTTTCGTACCTCATCTGCTTACGAGCGGACGCGTTGGGCCTGGTCGACCTCCTCTCCCCGCGCCGTCGCGAGCGGCACGCTCATGCGCATGCCTACTCCCTCCTGCCTAGGAGTGTCCCTTTCGCCGGAGCATCCTCTCACTCGGTCAAGGAGCCTGTCAACGAGCGCCTGACCGTCTGTCAAGGACGCGGGCCGGCAGCGCGGCAACTACGCTCACCTCGTGCCGACGGAGCTCGACCGGGCGCTCGCCTTCGAGAAGGCCCTGCGCGCGCGCTGCGCAGAACGGATCGTTCCCTTCCGCTTTGGCCGTGCGTACTTCAACGATAGCCACCCGCGGGTCTGGTACCTGAACGGGCTCGTGGTCGACGGGACGATGGACGTCGACCCGGGCGAGCTTGCGGCTGAGGCGGAGCTCCTCCACACCGACGCCGGCCAGGCCCACCGTCGCTGCGACGTGCCTGACGAGGCGGTCGGCGCCAAGCTCGAGCGGTTCTTCCGCCGGATCGGCTGGAAGGTCGACCAGGAGCTCGTGATGGCCCACCGCGGCGGCGGCGGCCGTCCCGCAGACGCGCCTATGGTGGAGGAGGTGGCCCGGGAGGATCTCCTGCCGCTGCGCGCGGAGATCAGCCG
>JBOHAB010000296.1:0-2497 GCA_050697655.1 Gaiellaceae bacterium | reverse complement strand
GCTCTGCCCACGGTAGTCCGCCCGATTCCCGTGGGCCGAGCCGCCGCGCGGTCGGCAGGAAGGCGGCCGGTTCCAGATTCGCCCGGGATGCGTGTCAGCATGTGTCTATGGCGATCGACACCGGGCTCTCCGGCAAGCGCGTGCTCGTCACCGGCGCCTCGGGCGGCATCGGAGCCGCCTGCGCCCGCGCCTTCGCCGCCGAGGGCGCCCGCGTCGTCCTCCACTACCACCGGGGACGCGAGCGGGCAGAGGCCGTGGCTGCCGAGTGCGGTGACGGCGCCGTCATCGTCCAGGCCGACCTCACTCGAGAGGTTGACGCTGACGCGCTCTTCGCCGCGGCGCGAGACGCGCTCGGTGGGCTCGACGCGTGCGCCGCCGTGGCCGGCGTCTGGCCCGAGGAGGACGTGCCCCTCTGGCGGCTGTCGGTGGAGCGGTGGCAGCAGACGCTCGCGGCCAATCTCACTGCGACGTTCCTGACGGCCCGTGGCTTCCTGCGGGAGGTCGAGCGGTCCGGCCGCGGCAGCCTCGTCCTCGTCGGCTCGACCGCGGGGATCTTCGGCGAGGCCGGGCACGCCGACTATGCGGCGGCGAAGTCGGCCATCGTCAGGGGCCTGCTCCTCAGCCTCAAGAACGAGATCGTCAGGATCGCGCCGCGCGGCCGCGTGAACGCGGTCTGCCCGGGCTGGACGGTCTCGCCCATGACCCGCTCGACGCTGGACGAGCCCGGCCTCGTCGACCGGGTGACGCGCACGATGGCGCTCGAGAAGGTGGCCGAGCCCGCAGACGTCGCCCGCCAGATCGTCGTCCTCGCCTCCGACGAGCTCTCGGGCCACGTCACGGGCCAGGTGGTGATGGTCGCGGGCGGTATGGAGGGCCGCGTCCTGCACGACTAGGAAGAGCGCACGAGCACCGCGCGGCAGAGCTCCGCCCTTCCGAGCATGCCGACGAAGAGCCCGTCGCGGGCGACGGGCAGGGCGCCGAAGTCGCAATGGAGAAAGCGCTCCGCCGCATGCGTCGCGCTCGCCGACTCGTCCAGCACGACCGGCTGGTGCATGTGCTCGGAGACCGGCTCGCCGGCGACTGCGCGCGCGCGCTCGTCCAGCAGACCCTGGTCGTCGGCGGCGAAGGCCGTGTGGCGCAGCTCTGCGAGGTAGCCGGGGAAGACGCCTCCGATCAGGTCGGAGTCGGCGAAGAGACCGACCACACGTCCGTCTTCGTCCACCACCGCGATCGTCGTCACCGGGTGGGAGACGAGCGCCTCCGCGGCTTCGAGGAACGTCGCGCTCCGCGGGACGGACGCGTCGACGAGCTCGATGTCGGAGACGATGCGCAATCGGCTCAGAGCTGGAAGGCGAGCAGGTAAACCGTAGCGAGGACCAGCGAGATCAGGGTGACGGGCAGCCCGACCGCGAGGAACCGCGCGAAGGAGATCGGCCGACCGGCGCGGTCGAGCACGCCGGCGGCCGCGACGTTGGCCGCGGCGGCGATCAGGGTGGCGTTCCCTCCGAAGCACGCGCCGAGCGCGAGCGCCCACCAGAGCCCGTCGTCGAAGCCGTCGCCGTCGGCCTGCAGCTGCTCGACCACGGGGATCATCGCGGCAGTGAACGGAATGTTGTCCACCAGGGCGGAGCCGGCCGCCGAGCCCCAGAGGATCGCCATCCCTTGCCCGGTGGTCGAGCCGGTGGCCTCGGCCAGCCGGTCGGCGATCTCGGCGATGACGCCGCGCTCCTCGAGCGCCCCGACCATCACGAAGAGCCCCAGGAAGAAGAAGATCGTCGACCACTCGACGCGCTCGAGGGCGTCCTCGACGTCGTCGGAGGCCACCAGGAGGAGAACCGTCGCCCCGGCGAGCGCGACGACGGCAGGCTCGACGTGCAGCGGCGCATGCAGGAAGAAGGCGACGATCGTCCCGGCCAGCACGGCGAGAGAGCGCTTCACGTAGCGGCTCTCGCGCACGTCGCGCGCGGGATCGAGCCGCGCGAGCTCGGCGATGCGCTCCGGCGCGACGACCAGCTGCTTGCGGAAGACCAGGTACAGGCAGGTCGTCACGACCGCGAGCGTCACCAGCGCTATGGGTGCGAGGTTGACGATGAAGTCGTTGAACGTGAGCTCGGGGACGGCGGTGCCGATCATGATGTTGGGCGGGTCGCCGATCAGGGTGGCGGTGCCGCCGATGTTCGAGGCGACCACCTCGACGAGGACGAGCGGGATCGGCGAGATCCTGAGGATGTCCGCGAGCAGCAAGGTGATCGGCACGATCAGCAGGATCGAGGTCAGGTTGTCGAGGAACGCCGAGGTGACGCCGGTGACGCCGGCGAGCAGGAAGACGAGCCGGAACGGCTTCCCGTCCGAGAGCTGAGCCGTCTTGAGGGCCAGGTAGGTGAAGACTCCCGTTCGCTCGGTGAGGCCGACCAGCACCATCATCCCCACCAGCAGCCCGAGCGTGCCCCAGTCCACCGCGTCGATCGCCGTGTCGAGCTCGATGACCCCGATGAGC
>JBOHAB010000295.1:0-2515 GCA_050697655.1 Gaiellaceae bacterium | reverse complement strand
GCTGGTCCTCCTTCCGGTCGCTCGGCTCCTGCGCCACCATGTCCTCGAGCCTCGCGCCGGAGAGCTGGCCGTAGTCCGGGTAAGCCGCTACGCGGAAGTACACGTCTCCCTGGGACTCGTACGCGAGGCCGTGCTCGACCAGCTCCTCGATCCGCGCGACGATCTCGGCGATCGTCTCGCTGGCGAGCGGCTCGTGGTCGGGGCGGCCGAGCCCGAGCTCGTCCGTGTCCTCGAAGTACCAGCGCGTGGCAGACGAGGCCAGCTCCTCGCTCCCGATTCCCTGCTTCACGGCAGCCTCGTAGATCTTGTCGTTCACGTCGGTGACGTTCTCGACCAGCGTCGCGTCGTAGCCCTGGTACTCGAGCCAGCGCTTCAGCCAGATGAAGACGACGTACGGCCGTGCGTTCCCCACATGGATCCGCTGGTACACCGTCGGGCCGCAGACGTACATGCGAATGGGGCCCGGCGGCGGCGGCAGCTCGTGCTTGCGGCGCGTGAGCGAGTCGTAGAGAAGCACGCAGCCCGTAGCCTCGCAGACCGGGCGAGGGACGGGCGACGTCTGCTTCGGCCATGCCCTAATGCCTGGCACCGGGGCGTGGCCGGGGTGGACATGCCGCGGTGCCTGAACCGGGGCGTGGGCGCGGCAGGCAGACTCTGCCCTTGCGCCTGGTATCCGGGGCGCGACGCCTGCTTCGGCCATGCCCTTGTGCCTGGCACCGGGCGTGGCCGCGGCGGGCATGCCCCGTGCCTGACCCCAGGGCGTTGGCCGCTGTGGACAGTCCAGGAGGGTGCGGGCCGCGCGGCTACGCCTGAAACTGAGCTTCCTCGGTCGAGCCCTTGAGCGCGAGCGTCGAGCTCTCTCCGCCGCTGACCGCCTCGGCGACGAGGTCGAACCAGCCTGCGCCGACCTCGCGCTGATGGCGGGTGGCCGTGTAGCCGACCTCCTCGAGCTCGAACTCCCGCTGCTGCAGCTCGACGTAGGCGGACATGCCGCGGCCGCGGTAGCCGCGCGCCAGCTCGAACATCGACTGGTTGAGGGCGTGGAAACCAGCCAGCGTGATGAACTGGAACGCGTAGCCCAGCTCGCCGAGCTCCTGCTGGAATCGGGCGATCTGCCCGTCGTCGAGGTGCCGTTTCCAGTTGAAGGAGGGCGAGCAGTTGTAGGCGAGCAGCTTGCCCGGGAAGCGTGCCCGAATGGCGTCGGCGAACTCCCGCGCCTCGCCCAGGTCGGGTGTCGAGGTCTCGCACCAGATCAGGTCTGCGTACGGGGCGTAGGCAAGGCCGCGTGCGATTGAGGACTCGATCCCGCCCTCGACCCGGAAGTAGCCCTCGGGCGTGCGCTCGCCCGTGAGGAACTCGTGGTCGCGCTCGTCCACGTCGCTCGTGAGGAGCGTCGCGCTGAGCGCGTCCGTGCGCGCGACCAGGATCGTGGGCACGTCGCAGACGTCGGCTGCCAGGCGCGCGGCTGCAAGCGTGCGGATGAACTGGCTCGTGGGGACGAGCACCTTGCCGCCCAGGTGGCCACACTTCTTCTCGGAAGCGAGCTGGTCCTCGAAATGGACTCCGGCGGCGCCGGCCTCGATCATCGAGCGCATGAGCTCGAAGGCGTTCAAAGGCCCGCCGAACCCGGCCTCGGCGTCGGCGACGATCGGCGCCAGCCAGTGCCGGCCGGTGCCGTTGCCCTTCGAGCCGCTGCCCTCGGCGTGCTCGATCTGGTCGGCCCGCAGGAGCGCCTGATTGAGCCGGCGGACGAGCGCAGGCGCGCTGTTGGCGGGATAGAGGCTCTGGTCGGGGTACGTCTGCCCGGCAACGTTGGCGTCGGCGGCGACCTGCCAGCCGGACAGGTAGATCGCCTGGAGCCCCGCCTTGACCATCTGGACGGCCTGGCCGCCCGTCATCGCCCCCAGCGCATTGACGCAGGGCGCGTCGTTGAGGAGCTGCCAGAGGCGCTCCGAGCCGAGCCGGGCGAGCGTGTGCTCCACCTTGACCGAGCCGCGGAGACGCCCGACCTGCTCCTCGGTGTAGGGCCGTTCGATTCCTTCCCATCTGTCCATGCCGCATGTCCTCCTAGTCGATGAGCTCGTATGCCGGCAGCGTGAGGAACTCATCGAGCTCCTCGGAAAGCGCCACCTCGTCGAAGAGCGCGCGCGCCTCGTCCCAGCGGCCCTCGCCGGCCTCGGCGAGCTCCGCGTCCTCGAACGCGACCACCTGATCGCGCTCGATGCGGCCGTGGCGAAGCCACTGCCAAACCTGGGAGCGCGAGATCTCGGCCGTGGCCGCGTCCTCCATCAGGTTGTAGATCGCGACCGCCCCCGTCCCCCGGAGCCACGACTCCAGGTAGCGAAGGCCGACGCTCACGTTCATCTGCACGCCTTCGGCGGTGACCTCGCCGCCGGGGACGCCCACGTCGAGAAGCTCGGCCGCCGCGACGTCGACCTCCTCGCGCAGGCGATCGACCTGGTTCGGCCGCGCGCCGAGCACAGCGTCGAACTCCGCCAGCGCCACCGGAACGAGG
>JBOHAB010000294.1:0-2527 GCA_050697655.1 Gaiellaceae bacterium | reverse complement strand
ACCCCGGGAGGACCAGCGCGTCGTCACGCTCACGCCGGAGGAGCTGGAGGTCCACGTCCTCGGCGAGCC
Organism: Gaiellaceae bacterium; assembly: GCA_050697655.1. Lineage (GTDB taxonomy): Bacteria > Actinomycetota > Thermoleophilia > Gaiellales > Gaiellaceae > JAIBJN01. The sequence goes on along the minus strand of JBOHAB010000294.1, from coordinate 2,458 downwards.
CGATCACAGGCACGACGTCGCAGCCGAGCCGCCGCGCGAGCGCGCGCCCGACGCGCTCGGCGGTCAGCAGCTCGTGCGACCCGTTCACCCCTACGACGATGCGCTGCGGCATGGCCGGCCCCCAACCCGGGCGCGCGATGAGGACGGAGCAGTCGAGGTCGTGGAGCGCTTCCACGTCGTGGCCGCCGAATGTGAGCGCTCCCAGGCGACGGTGCGGGCGGACGCCGACAGCGATCAACGTCGCGCGGCGGCGCTCGCACTGCGAGCGGAGAATCTGTACGAGGCTGCCGGGCACCAGGACGGCGTCCTCGGCGTCGACGAGCTCGCGCGCTCGGTCAAGCTCCGTAGACGCCGACGCGGCCAGGCCGTCCTCCGCCCGGGCCGCGAAAAGCCCGGCCTGCGCGGCGAGATGCCGCTCGATCGCCCCAAGCAGGACGACGCTGCCCCAGGGCGCGCGGACGACGCCCGCCTGAGCAGCAGCTACGAGGCTCTCGTCCGTGGAGTCGATGCCGACGAGGACCCGCTCGAAGACCGCCTCCCGGCCCGCCGCCGGGACGTCCCCGCCCGTGAATGTGCGCGCATGCATGAAAACCTCCGAAGGAGCCGATTGCCGTTCCTTCGTAGGTCTCTCCCACCCTGGGCGGGCCGCTCCACCGGGCACGCGGCCGGGTGATGACGACGGAGCGCGGGGGGATACTCCCCTACAGCCCCCTCAGCATACCCGACCCGCGCCCGCACCGAGCTCCCAGCGCGCGAAGCCGCGCCGGATCGAGACCTGCGCCAACGACTAGAGCACGTGTGAGCGCGGGGTCCGGCAACGGCCGCCGCAGCTCTATCCATGAGCCCGACGAGGCTCTCCGGCGGTGCTCCCGATCGCGCTCCAGCAGACGCTCGAACACCACCTGGAGCGCAGGGTCAACAACCGCGCCCCACAGCGTCCGAGCAGTCCCGAGGCGATGCCGCTCAACTGTGCGGCTTGGTCAGTTCCCCCGAGTCACCGCAAGGCCGTGAGCGTCCCCGTCTAATCCGCGGGTCGGAGGTTCGAATCCTCCCAGGCGCGTCCCGAATGCCGCCTACGCGGCGACCCGGCGCGGGACGAAGCGGATGAACGGTAGCTCGCGCCCGACCGCGCGGTAGTCCTCGGCGCTCCCATCGACCTCGAAGCCCATGAAGCGACACAGCTTGCGTGCCGCGACCCCATGGCGCACCGCATAGCGCGCCATCAGTTCGCCGCCCTCCTCGGGCGTGAGCGGCACAGAATCGACGCCGAGGACGCGCCGACCGACCTGGATCGTCACCTGGGGATGCGCCCGCAGGTTCAAGTACCAGTCGGAGCGTGGCCCGAACCCGGAGGCAGCCACGTAGCTGTCCGTCGGTGCGTCATGCTCGACGACCTCCACGACCACTCGATGCACCTCACCCGTCGTGCGCCCGATGTGGTTGATCAACATGAACCGCCCGCCGAGCAACCAACCGAGGTGCACTCGGTAGAGGAGGATCGGCATTCGAAACGCCAGCCGTTCCAGTCCAGTCGGCCGATGCGGCGCAGTCAGCCTCCGCATCGCAGCACCATACTCCCAGGCGCGTCAGCGGGAATCGATCAGAAGTCGTCGCCGGCGTAAGGCTGGCTCCAGAGGGCGACCTGGAGGATGACGGCCTTCCGCCAGGCATCGTGCATCTTCTCGACCTCGTCCGGCCGGTGCCCCTTCGTCTCCAGGAACGGCCGGACGGTCGCCGTGATCGGGTAGATGAAGGCGATCAGGTAGCGCAGTGGAATGTGCTCGACGGCGTCGACCTCGTCTGTCCGGTTCTTCTTCTTCCGATGATGGCGGAGGCCGATCTCGTACTGGTAGTCGAGCCAGGCCTGGTCGTAGTCGGCGGCGGTCGTATCCAGGATCCATTGCCCGAAGCGCCGCCGCACCCGGGCGAGGTAGTCCTCGTCCGGCTGGCCGTCGGCCCTCCTCGTGAAGTAGTGCACGAGGTGCGGGTTGGAGGCGACGAACCCGTACCAGACGTCGAGGATGTCCTCCACCTGGTCGGCGAGGACGTCTCGCGCCATCCGCAGGAAGCGGACGTCGTCGTCGCCGAAGAGGACCGACTGCTTGAGGAGCTCGAGCTCCTCGGACTGGAGGGGCGACTGCGGCACCTCGTCGCTGCCGAGCGTGTACCCGGGGATCGGAGCAGTGCTCATCTCATTTCCTCCCTTTGTCGACCGGCGAGAAAGGCGTTCCAGAGCGCACGCGCCTCGTGCGGCGGGAGCGGCTCTTGGTCGGCGCAGTCGAGGCGAAGCTCCCCTCCACCGAAGGGCGCGTCCACGAACGCGCAGTGGTGGGGCCGCTCCGAATCGCGGTGGGCGTTGGGCCGGAAGTAGCGGCAGGTCGCGCACATCCGCGCGGGGGGAATCCGCCCCTGCTCCTGGAGGACCCGGATCATCTTCGTGAGCCCGCGCAGGAAGACG
>JBOHAB010000293.1:0-2528 GCA_050697655.1 Gaiellaceae bacterium | reverse complement strand
CCGCATCCCAGTCCCAGTTGGCGATCGGCACGCCGCCGCACTGGGGCGGGAGGGAGTCGGCGACCCCGCCGAGGCACAGCTCGGGCCCGTGTGGGGGCGATTCCATGCCGTCGCCTTGCTCGAGCACCGTCGCGTTCGCTTCGTAGAGCTGTCCCGCGTCAGGCTCCACCCCGGCCACGTCCGGATCACCGGATCCGCAGGCCGCAACGAAGACGACTGACAGGAGTGCGGCGACAATCAGGATCGTTCGCATGCCGGTCAGACCGAGGGTGAGCCCGAAAGGTTCCCACGGGTTCTCAGCGGCGGTCGAAGATGCTGCCGAAGAGGTCGGCGAGCGAGGTGCCGCCGCGGATCAGCCAGTCGATGGGCGCGCGCTCGACCACCTCTCGCATGATCCTTGCCTCGAGGCCGCCGATGCTGTCGCGGGCTTCGGCGTCGTCGATCGACTCGAGCAGCCCCGACCGAACGGCGCGCTCGAGCGTCTCGCGGTCCCACGCGACGTCGCGACCGAGCTCGGGATCGAGAGAGAGGACGAGCTCCTCGCGAGTCGTGTTCAGCTCGCAGGCTGCCCCGTCGAGCCCGTCGAGGACGATTCGCTGGACGCTCGCCTGGAAGCCTTCGCCCGGGAACGCCTCGCGCGGCTCGCACGGGTCGGCTACCGCCGGCTCGCCGTAGTCGAGGGCGCCGTTGGCGAGCTCGATCACGATCAGCACCGCCGCGGCCAGCCCGAGGGCGCCGAGCGCGAGGAGCCCTTGCCAGCGCCGGCTCAGATCGCGGCCCTCCTGCCGAAGACGAGCCCGGCCAGACCGGCCAGGACCGCGAAGAGAGCGGAGAGGAGGAACGACGACCGGAAGGCCCGCGTCAGCACGGCCTGGACGGACTCGAGCAGGGAATCGCGGGCTTCGGCCACCTCGGGATCGTCGGCTGCGTCATTCTCCTCGAAGGGTCGCGTCAGATCCGGGATCTCGCCCTCGGGCACCCGCTGGAACTCACGGTAGAGGTCGAGGGTGATCGGGATCTTGGTGGTCAGCGGAAGCTCGGCATCGAGGATGGTGGCGGTCGCGTTGAGCGTCGCCGTCTCCTCCGCGTCGGTCAGCTCGGAAGCGAGCAGCGGCGCGATCGCGATCAATCCGACGACCAGGCCGACGTGGCGAACTCCCACCGACGTCGCGCCGCTCAGCGTGAGGTCGCCCTGCCGCGCAAGGGACGAACGCGTCAGCGGCGGAAGCGCAAGGCCGAGCCCGACTCCCGCGAGCGCCAGCGCCGGAATTGCGTAGGCAGGATCGCTGGCAGGGAGCAGAGCGAGCGCAGCGAGCCCCGCGGCCAGGAGCGCCGAGCCGCCGACGATGTCCGCGAGCCCGGAAAGCCGGGAGGAGAGCGGCCGTGCGCACAGAGCCGCCACCGGGAGCGCGCTCACGACCCCCGCGCCCGCGAGCGGTCCGTAGTCCCAGACCGTGACGATGAGCAGCACGGCGAGGAAGAGCGCACCGACGAGCGCGGCATACGTGAAGACGAGCGCGAGCGCCGAGCCGAGCGGAGCTCGGCCGTGCCCGGCGGGCGGCGGCAGCTTCCGCGCCGCGGGATGGAGCGCCGCGACGATCGCCGCCGCGGCCAGCGGCGCCTGGACGGCGAAGATCGCGCGCCAGTCGAAGGCCTCTGTGAGGACACCGCCGAGAGCCGGGCCGACCGCGGTTCCGAGCGTTCCGGCGCCGACCCAGAGAGCGACGGCACGCCGGCGGTCGCCGCTCAGCTCGACGAGCAGCGGCAGCGAGGCGGCGAGCAGGAGCGCCGCGCCGATTCCCTGGGCGACCCTCCCGCCGACGAGCACCTCGAGGCTGTCCGCCAGCGTGCAGACGATCGACGCGGCCAGGAAGATGACGAGCCCGGCAAGCGCGAGCCAGGAGGGCCGCACTCGGCGGACGAAGGGCAGGAGCCCGAATGCGCCGACGACGACGGCCAGGTTGTAGGCGGTCACGACCCACGAGATGCGCGGGATCGTCGTCTGCAGCTCGACGAAGAGCTCCGGCAGGGCGAGGACGACGATCGACGAGTCGGCGAAGGCGACCGCGATCGAGACGGCCAAGGCGACCTCGAGCGCCAGGGATGCTTTTCTGACGGGCACGGGTGGGATGACGCAGCCTATTCGGTGAGTCTTGGACCTAGCCGAATTGCCATTGAGCCCCCTTCGGATCCATGTTTTCGTTGAGTCCAGTCCATCCATCCACAACTCAGAGGAGTCCATTCTTGGCTAAGGCCCATCTCATCCTGGGCGCGCTGATCGCGCTGGTGATCGCCCTCGTGGCCGTCTCGCCGGCGTCGGCGCGTCCCGATCCCGACGGCGTCGTCGTCGAGGGGCTCTCCGACCCGCGCGGCATCGCGGCAGCCGGAGGCCGGACGTTGCTGGTCGCCGAAGAGGGCAGCGGCAAGATCACGCGGATCGACCCCCGGCGAGGCGGCAAGAAGGTAGCCGTAAGCACGTTCGCGCAGTTCGACGTCAACCCCGAAGCCGGGCCGTTCCCGGTCGAGGT
>JBOHAB010000292.1:0-2540 GCA_050697655.1 Gaiellaceae bacterium | reverse complement strand
GGCATCGACCGGATGGACTTCTTCGGCCTCCAGCTCGACCACGTGCGCGACTACTACTTCCTGCTCCTGATCCTGATGGCGCTGATCGCGGTCGGCCTCTTCTATCTGAACGACTCGCGCACGGGCCGTGGCTGGCGCGCCTCGCGGGAGGACCCGCTCGCCGCCGAGCTGATGACGACGCCGGTGAACCGGCTCAAGCTCCTCGCGTTCGCGATGGGCGCCGCCATCGCCGGCCTGACCGGCTCCATCTTCGCCGCCGTCCAGACCGGGGTCTTTCCGCAGAACTTCGAGGTCGTGCTCCTGATCATGATCTACGCCGCGCTCATCCTCGGAGGCGCCGGCTCGATCTCGGGCGCGATCCTCGGCGCGATCGTCGTCGCGGCGGTGCCCGAGATCCTGCGCACGCCGGACAACGCCCGCTGGCTCTTCTACGGAGCCCTCGTCGCCGTGCTCGTGGCGACGGTGCGCCCGTGGAAGCGGCTCGCGGTCGTGGTCGGCGCGATCGTCGTCTTCGGGCTGGCCGTGCACGGGCTGGTCGGCTGGATCTGGCCCGAAGGAGTGGCCGGCGAGAGCCCCGGCGGCGCGTTCGCCGGGCTGCTCGACTCGTGGGTCGTCATCCCGGCGGAGAACCAGGACACGATCGGGAACATCGCCTTCGTGCTGCTCGTGGCGGCCGTGCTCTGCCTCACCCTGCTCCACGGCGACGAGCGCCTCTTCCTGCTCGTCGCGACGATCTACCTGGCGGCGTTCGTCTGGGAGAACCGGCTCGTCGAGCAGCCGAGCGTGACGAGGCAACTGCTCTTCGGCGCCATCCTGGTGGCGATGATGACGACGCGCCCTCAAGGCCTCCTCGGCACGCCTCGCGTGGAGAACCCGATATGAGCGTGCCCTTGCTTGAGCTGCGCGGCCTAAGCAAGTCGTTCGGCGGGCTTGTCTGCATCGACCGTCTCGATCTGACCGTCGGCGAGGGCGAGATCGTCAGCGTGATCGGGCCGAACGGCGCCGGCAAGACGACGCTCTTCAACCTCGTCACCGGGATCTACGAGCCCGACCAGGGCGAGATCCTCTTCGAGGGAAACGGGATCGTGGGGCTCGCGCCGCACAAGATCGCGAAGCTCGGGATCGCCCGCACGTTCCAGACGCTCCGTCTCTTCCTGAACATGACCGTGAAGGAGAACGTCAAGGCCGCCTCCTACGGGAACACGAAGGCGCGCTTCTGGCAGTCGGCGCTGCGTACCCCGGCCGCCCGGCGCGAGGAGCGGGAGGTGGACGCGCTAGCCGAGGAGCGGCTCGCCTTCTTCGGCAAGCGGCTGGTCGGCTACCGCATGGAGCAACCCGCCTACAGCCTCTCGTACGCGAACCGCCGGCGGCTGGAGATCGCCCGCGCCACCGGGACGACGCCGCGCCTGCTCCTCCTGGACGAGCCGGCCGCCGGGATGAACCCCGTCGAGACGCACGAGATCACGGAGCTGATCGGCCGCCTGCGGACTGAAGGGGGCTACACGGTTCTCCTGATCGAGCACGACATGCACGTGGTCGAGGGAATCTCCGACCGAGTCGTCGCTCTCGACCACGGCGAGAAGATCGCCGAGGGGTCGTTCGAGAAGGTGGCGACCGATCCGCGCGTGGTCGAGGCCTATCTCGGCGCGCGGGCTTCGAAGGAAGAGTCGTGACTGACGGCTCGCAGAACGGTCCGATGCTTCGCCTCGACGAGGTGAACACGTACTACGGGCCGATCCACATCCTCCAGGGCATCTCCCTCGAGGTAGGGGAAGGCGAGCTTGTCTGCCTCCTCGGCGGGAACGCGTCCGGAAAGTCGACGACCCTGAAGACGATCCTGGGGATCGTCAACCCGCGCTCGGGCTCGGTCAGCTTCGCCGGGGAGGACGTGACCGGGCGCTCCACCAGCTACCGGATCGGGCTCGGCATGGCGATCGTCCCCGAGAACAGGCGCGTGTTCGCGCCCATGACCGTGCTCGAGAACCTCGAGATGGGCGCCTACCTGCGCAAGGACGACCTCGAGGAGGACTTCGAGCGGGTCTACGGCCTCTTCCCCTTGCTCTACGAGCGCCGCTCCCAGCTCGCCGGCACGCTCTCGGGCGGCGAGCAGCAGATGCTGGCGATGGGGAGGGCGCTCATGTCCCGCCCTCGGCTTCTGCTCATGGACGAGCCTTCGATGGGCCTCGCCCCCATCCTCGTCGAGCGGAACTTCGAGATCATCAAGCAGGTGCACGAGACCGGCGTGGCCGTCCTCGTCGTCGAGCAGAACGCGAACGTCTCGCTCGCCATCGCCGACCGCGGCTACGTGCTGCAGACTGGCAACATCGTGCTTGCCGACCGCGCGGACGCACTGCTCGCCAACGACGAGCTCAAGAAGGCCTACCTTGGCCGCTAAGGCTGGGACCGAGCCGACGACGGCGCTCCCCGGGCGGATCCGCCCCCGCTTCCCCATCTTCGAGCGGCTCACCTACGTGAACAGCTGCTCGCAGGGCGCGCTCTCGGACGACGTGCGGGCAGCGTACGAGGCCTACCTGCGCGAC
>JBOHAB010000291.1:0-2638 GCA_050697655.1 Gaiellaceae bacterium | reverse complement strand
GACCTGCGAGGCCCTGCTCGTGATCGCCTCGAAGCCGCTCTCAGTGGCGGAGCTGGCCGTGGTCACGGAGGAGGAGCCGGAGCGGGTGGAGACGGCGCTCGGCCTGATCGCCGGGCGGTTCCGCGAGGGGCGGAGCGGAGTCGTCCTCGAGCACGTCGCCGGCGGCTATGCCTTCCGCGCCGCCCGGGAGGCCGCCGAGGCCTGCGCGCGCCTCGTCGAGCGGCCGGTGCAGCGAGGGCTGACGCAAGCCTCCCTCGAGACGCTGGCGATCGTCGCCTACCTCGGGCCGGTCTCGAGGCCCGAGATCGCCAGGATCCGCGGGGTCGCCGCCGACTCGGCGGTTGCCGGCCTCGTCGAGCGCGGCTTGATCGCCGAGGCGGGACGAGAGCGGGAAGGCGGCGCCGTCCGCTACGAGACGACGCCGCTCTTCGAGCGGGTCTTCGGGCTCGCCGACCGTTCCGAGCTCCCCGAGCTGGACGAGCTCGGCGGGGACGTCGAGGAGCTGCGCTCCCGCCTCGAGGACGTCGCCGGGCGCCGCGGCGCGTAGGGGACAGACGTCAGGCCGGTCGCGCGGTTACGACGATGCGCTGCGCGTTCGAATACAGCGGATGGCAGGCGGACAGCACCAGGAACTCACCCCTGCCGCGGAGGATCGACCAGTCGGCGTCGTCGACGATCTCGGTGCCCGTGACGCGGAAGGCGTAGCGCCCGTACGGCATCGTCAGAACGATGCGCGCGCCGCGGTCGAGCTCGTCGATGTGCCGAAACCACGCTCCGTAGGTGGTGCGATGCCCCGCGATGGCGATGACCTTGCCCTGGCCCGGCCAGTGCGTCATCGGGTAGTGCCCAGGCCCGTGCTCGAGCTCGTCCCCGTCCGTTCCCTCGACGAAGACGGCCTTCACGCCGAGGGAGGGGATCCGGATGCGCCCGGCCGCGTCCCCTTCCCGCACCTCGTAGTCGACAGAGGGCCTCGCCGTGCGCGCAGCGGGGCGGAACTCCAGCTGCCGCTCCAGCTTCACCTGGGCGCGCTGCGCCTGGTACGACGTGATCGGCTCCTTCCAGAGCACGGTCACCGCCGCCCACGCCAGCAGCAAAACGCCGAGGCCGAGCGCCGCGTAGCTCAGGAGAGCGAGCTTCTTCAGGGCTTGACTGCCTTGACGTACGTGTCCAGCCCCGGCCAGACCTGCTGGGGCGTGGACGAGCGCGCCAGCTTGCCGGCGCACAGGTGGCGCTCGCGAAGACCGGCGACGATGCGCGGCAGGGCGGCCCGTGTCTGCGCCTTGCCGTCGTGCATGAGGATGACGCCCCCGGGCTTGACCGTCAGGGCACGGGCCACGATCTGGTCGGCCGTCGACTCGTAGTCCTTCGTGTCCACGGTCCAGAGCGCCTCGACCATCCCGTTCCGCGCGGCCTCGGCTCGGACTGCGTCGTTGGTGTCCCCGTAGGGAGGCCGGTAGAAGCCGTGCGACTTGGTGGTGATCGCGCGGTGGATGAGGCGCGTCTCGCGCAGCTGATACGTGACGAGCTCGGGGGCGAGCTGAGTCAGGTACGGATGGTCGTAGGAGTGATTCCCGAACCACATTCCCGCCCTCGCCTCGCGGCGAACGACGCCCGGATATCGAAGCTCGGCCTTGCCCAGGTTGAAGAACGTGGCGCGGACCTTGAGCTGGGCGAGACGGTCGAGAAGCAGGCCGGTGGTCGAGAAAGGCCCGTCGTCGAACGTCAGCGCGACATAGCCGCGGCACGCCGGAGCGGTCGCGTCGGCGTTCGGGGTGATCCCTCCGGCCGCGCCCGCAAGCCCGACGAGGACGGCCAGAGTGAGGAGTAGACGACGTGCCATGAACTTCCTTTCGGTGTGATGCAAGGGGTCGCCGCGCTGGGCGACCCCTCATCCTGTGGTCGCGAGTTACGCGCTGTTACGACGAACGAGCCGCCGAGCCGAGAGACCGACCGCGATCAGCATGACCGCCCCGAGCACGAGCCAGACCAACTGGAGGCCGGTGTTCGGCAGAAGAGCGGCCGTGGAACCCACGGTTCCGGCGCCGGCGACTCCGAATGCTGCGTTTCCGTACATCTAGATACCTCCCTTCACCATTGCCATTGTTTGCGCCGCAGGGCGAGGTAGGCAGCCCGCGTGACGTAGGCCTCGCGCATCACCTGGTACAGCTCCTCCGGGAAGAGAGTCCCGGCCGTCAGGCGCGCGCGCCAGCCAAGCTTCCAAACCGATTTCACCCGCTCGGACGCGATGATCGCCGTCGGCACGAGCCACAACGGAGCGAAGGTGAACTCCCCGCTCAAGGCGATCGTCAGCCCGATCGCCGCAACCCACAACAGGCGCAGGCCGATCGCCCCCACCGACAAGAGCTGCATGAGAATGTCGCGGCGTGTGTGGCTCTGCCAGCCCTCGCGGTGGAGCTCTTCGAAGGTGCCGCGCAACCAGCGCAGCCGCTGGCGCCAGAGAGTGGAGACCGTCGGCATCGTGTCGGTGTAGACGACCGCCCGATCGCCGGCCTTCACCTTCCAGCCCCGACGCTTGAGCGAGAGGGTCAGGGCGAAGTCCTCGACCAGGGACTTCTCGTCCCAGGGCTTCCCCTCGGGCAGCGCGGACATGCGGAAGACCACGCCCGTGCCCGAGAGC
>JBOHAB010000290.1:0-2654 GCA_050697655.1 Gaiellaceae bacterium | reverse complement strand
CCTCCGACGGCGCCCAGATCGTGTCCGCCGACGTGCCGAGAGCCAGCGTCAGCGACGCGTTGCGCTCCTACCCGGAGGATCAGCTCGCCTCCCCGCCCGACGTGAGCTCGGCCCGTATCGAGTACGCGCCCGGCACGGGGAGCGGCACTCCGCCGACGCTTGTCGCCAGGCCGGACGAGCAGACCTCGCCGGGGGGCTTCGAAGCGCTGATCGCCCGGGACGAGCTCGGAATCGGCGTGGTCCTCGTCTCGCTCCTCGTAGCGATGTTCTGGGGCGCCGCGCACGCGCTCACGCCCGGACACGGGAAGGCGATCGTCGCGGGCTACCTCGTCGGAACTCGCGGAACCGTCAGGCAAGCTCTTCTTCTCGGGCTGATCGTCACGGTCACGCACACGATCGGCGTGTTCGCGCTGGGGCTGGTCACGCTCTCGCTGTCGGCCTTCGTCGTCCCCGAGCAGCTCTACCCCTGGCTCAACCTCGTCGCAGCGCTGCTCGTCGTTGGAGTGGGGATCGCCGTTCTCAGGCTCCGCCTCCGCGACTGGATCCAGCGCAGGCGCGGGCACGACCTCCACCACCACCATGGCGAGGACGACCATGAGCACGACCCCGGCCCCGACCACCATAATCATCACCACGGTGACCACGGACACGGCCATTCACATGTGCCCGAGCCGAACACCGGTCTGCGAGGCCTTCTCGCGGTTGGAATCTCGGGCGGCCTTCTGCCCTGTCCGACGGCGCTGGTGGTGCTCCTCGCGGCGATCTCACTCCATCGAGTCGGCTTCGGGCTCCTGCTGATCCTCGCGTTCAGCGTCGGCCTAGCCTCGGTTGTCAGCGGGATCGGGATCCTCGCCGTCTCGGCGAGGCGGGTCTTCGGCCGGCTCAGCTTCGACGGCGGCCTCGTCCGCGCCCTGCCCGCGCTCAGCGCCGTCGTGATCATCTGTCTCGGCGTCGCGATGACAGTGCGCACCGTGCCCGGTCTAACGTAGAGCTGCGAGCTCTTCGCAGGTGCGACCGAACCGTATTAGCGCCGCCGCCGAAGAAGAGATGCAGTCGCAGCTTGGAGGAACTAGAACGTGACGCTGACACACCTCAATCCCCCGACCGTCGTCGAGGACGTGGCCGCCGCGATCGCCGCTCTGCGCGAGCGGGGGCTTCGAGTCTCGTCGGCGCGACGGCTCGTTCTGGAGTCGCTCTTTGCCGCAGACGGGCCCGTGTCCGCAGACCGGATCGCCGAGGGGGTGGCCGGTCGCGTCCCACGCTCCGACCTCGCCTCCGTGTACCGCAACCTCGAGACCCTCGAGCAGCTGGGCATTGTCCGGCACGTCCACCTCGGCCATGGCGCCGGCCTGTACGAGCTCGCCTCGGCGGCCGAGCGCGAATACCTCGTCTGCGAGTCCTGTGATGCCGTGAGGGCTGTCCCGGCCTCGGAGCTCGACGAGGTTCGTCAGAGCATCCAGGAGGCATTCGGCTTCCACGCACGCTTCGCCCATTTCCCGATCGTCGGCCTCTGCCCGCACTGCTCTGCCGAGGCCGCCGAGGACGAGAGCTAGGGAGGTTCCCCGTGTTCACATCACTCTTCGCCCTGCACATCCCCGACGGGTTCCTGTCGAACGGGATGGCGGGCGTCTGCGCAGTTCTAGCTGCCGCGGCCGTCCTCTACGGGCTGAAGGTGGCCAACGTCACCCTGGACGAACGCCGAATCCCTCTTCTCGGCGTGACGGCGGCATTCATCTTCGCCGCCCAGATGCTCAACTTCCCGATCGCGGGCGGCACGAGCGGGCACTTCCTCGGAGCCGGCCTTGCGGCCATCCTGCTAGGGCCGTGGATCGCCTCCGTCGTCATGGCGGTCGTCCTGACGATGCAAGCCTTTCTTTTCGCCGACGGGGGGATCACGGCGCTCGGAGCCAACATCCTCAACATGGGCGTCATCGGGGCGCTGCTCGTCGGCTCCCTGATGGTTGTCGCCGCCACACGCTTCCGCGGCAGCAGGAACGGCTTCCTGGCGATCACCGCCGTCGGGACGTGGCTCGCTGTGATGGCGGGTGCGGCTGCGACGGCGATCGAGCTCGCCTTCTCGGGCACGGTCCCGCTCGGAACAGTCATGGGAGCCATGCTCGGTGTGCATACGTTCATCGGCATCGGCGAGGCAGTGATCACCGTCGGGGCGGTTGCCGCGACGATGGCGACCCGGCCTGATCTCGTCTACGCGCTGCGCCCTGACCGGCACGCCGGAGCTCCGGCGGTCGTTCCCGCCCCCAAGGAGGCCTGAGTCATGAGCCGGATCTCGCTGCGAGTCTTCTTCATCCTTGCGCTGGCAGTCGCCGTTGGGCTCGCCGTGGGCGTGTCCCCCTATGCCAGCTCCTCGCCCGACGGCCTCGAGAAGGTGGCCGAGGACAAGGGCTTCCTCGAGGACGGGACGCTGCACGCGCTTCAGGAAAGCTCGCCGATCCCTGACTACGCCGTTCCCGGCGTGGACGATCCGCGACTCGCTACCGGGCTCGCGGGGTTCCTGGGAACGCTGGCGATCGCGCTGATCGCCCTCGCGCTGGGCCGGCTCGTCCTCCGCCGGCCGGTAGCGGGTGAGGATCCCGCGACGTGAGCGGTCTCTGCGCGCACCAGCCGGGGCGGACCGGGCTCGCGGGCAATGTGGC
>JBOHAB010000289.1:0-2669 GCA_050697655.1 Gaiellaceae bacterium | reverse complement strand
ACGCTGCTCAATCTGCTCGCCGGGCTCGATCGACCGACGGCGGGTGAGGTCTGGCTCGACGGCGAGCGGATCGATGGGTTGAACGAGACCGATCTCGCACGTCTGCGTCGTCGCAAGGTCGGCTTCGTGTTCCAGTTCTTCAACCTGGTGCCGACGCTGTCCGCAGTCGAGAACGTCGAGCTCCCACTTCTCCTAGTCGGCCGACGGCGCAGACAGGCGCGGCGATCCGCGAACGAGCTGTTGAGCGATCTGGGGGTCCCCGGGAAGGCGGACGCCGCCCCAGCGGAGCTGTCCGGCGGGCAGCAGCAGCGGGTCGCGCTGGCGCGCGCGCTGGCGAACACGCCTGACGTCGTGCTCGCCGACGAGCCGACGGGCAACCTCGACTCCGCAGCAGCGCGCGACGTGCTCGGGCTCTTCCGCGAGGCCCGCAGCCGCGGGCAGACGCTCCTGCTCGTCACGCACGACGCGAGTGTCGCCTCTGCGGCCGACCGAGTGATCACGCTCCGCGACGGGCTGGTTGCCGACGAGACGGAGCTGGCCGCGGCTCGCCAGGTCGCTCCCCTACTCGAGCTGCAGAGCCCGCAATGACGGGGCTGCTCTTCAGGCTGGCGTTCGCGGGTGTCCGCTCGCGTCTGCTCGCGAGCGCGCTCACGATCGCGATCGCGGGGGCAGCGGCGGCAACGATCGTGCTGGCGCTGGAGGTGCGCTCGAGCGGGCGCGATCCCTGGCAGCAGACGTTCGACGCAGCCAACGGGGCACATGTGCTCGCCTCCGTTCCCTCGGAAGGCGACGCGCAAGCGCTCGCCGAGCTCCCCGGGATCACCGAGCGCGGCGCGCCGGTTCCTCTCGTGAGGGCGACCGTGGGGCCGCCTGAAAGCACCGAGCGAGCGGAGCTCGCCGGCCTGAGTGGCCGCACGGCCGTGAACATGCCCGTGCTGACCGACGGCTCGGAGCTGCGCGGCGGGGGCATCGTGCTGGAACGCAGCCTCGCCCGTGCACTCGGCATCGAGGTCGGCGCCACGCTCGAGCTCACGACGCCACGCGGCTCCGTCGAACTTCCGGTTCTCGGGACGGCGGTCGTACCCAGCCAGCCCCGCTACCCCCGCCGCAACCCCGGCCTTGCCTGGATCACGCGCGCCACGCTCGAGCGGATCGAGCCGGATCGAGCCAACTGGCGCTGGACACAGGCGCTTCGACTGGCCAATCCCTCCGCGTCTGGGGCGTTTGCCGAGCGGGCGGCTGCAGGCGTTTCCGGCGATCTCTTTGTCGAGACCTGGCAAGACCAGCGCTACAACGCCCTGGCCGATGCACAGCCAATCGAGCTCATCGTGACGACGTACACCATCCTGCTCCTGATCGTCGGCTTCGTCGTGATCGGGATCCTCGTCGGTGCCCGCGCCAGCGCTCAACACCGTGAAATTGGGCTGCTGAAGGCGGCCGGCTTCACCCCGCGCCAGGTCGGAGCCGTCTTCGCGCTCGAGTCCGCTGCCCTCGGCTTGCTCGCGGCGGCCCTCGGCTTCACGCTGGGGGTGCTGGTCGCACCGCGCCTTGCCGCACCCAGCGCCGAGACGCTGATCGGATCACCAACGATCGCGGCGAACCCCTGGCACATCCTCGTCGCGAGCTGCGTCGTCATTCCCGTGCTCCTGGCCGGCACGCTGACCTCTGCCCGCCGCAGCACCCGCTACACCGTCGTCGAAGCGATACGAGCCGGCAGCTCGTCTCCACCGAAGTCGCGTCTTGCCCGCGCTCTCACCCGATCTTTCCTGCCGTTGACAATGGGGCTCGGGCTCAAAGACCTACTGGCACGACGGCGCCGGGCGCTTTTCCTCGCAGCCGCGATCGTGTTGACCGGCGCTGTGGTGGCCGTCGCGCTCTCGCTCGACGCCACGCTCGACGCGCGGCCCGCCGGCGAAGCGAGCGACGTTCCGGATGAGCTACCACTCCTCGTCTATACCCTCGACGCCGTGTTGCTGCTGATCACCGCCACCACGCTCGTCGCCGTCACACTGCTTTCGGTCCGTGAACGCACCCGCGACTACGGCGTGCTCAAGACGATCGGCCTCACGCCGACACAGATCACCTCCACCCTCGTCAGCGCCCACGCGACGCTCGCGGTGATTGCTTCACTCCTCGCCATCCCGCTCGGGATCGGGCTCTTCCTCGCGCTCGTCAAGGCCGCGAGCGGCACAACCGAGGATGCCGTCCTCGCACCGTGGTGGTCGCTCGCCCTCATTCCAATCGGAGCCGTGCTCGTCGTCGTCGCCGCGACCAGCCTTCCGGCCCAGGTAGCCACACGGATTCGGACCGCCGACGCTCTCCGTTACGAATGACGTCGGGGCCCAAATCGGCCGTCAATTGGAGAAAGCCCTGTTGCCAGGGCTTTCTCCGTAGCAGGCCTGTAAGCCGGATTCTTGGCCTATGCACCCACCCCGGCGGCAGATCTGGCTCAACCGTGCTGGTTAGGCTCGGTGGCGATTTCCGCGAAGCGCCGCCAAATCCCGTCGCCGTGATGCACGGGTGATGCCCAGCTCATGCTGCCGTTGCCAGCAACGTCAACATCCTAACGTGGCTTCCCATGAAGACTGCACCCGGCGCTCGCAAGCGTCATTCTGAGCCGCCGGCATTCGCATGTCGCCCGAGGTTCGACCGAGTAGCATGCCGGTCGC
>JBOHAB010000288.1:0-2700 GCA_050697655.1 Gaiellaceae bacterium | reverse complement strand
TGGCTGGAGAAGGCTCAGAGCGCCGACGGGACCTGGCAGGGCGAGCACGAGCACCACGGGATCCCCCACGCCTACGACGCCCGTGTCGCCTGGGCGCTCGTCCGCCTCGCCGAGGTCACGGGCGAGGAGAGGTTCCGCGCGGTCGCCGTCCGCCACCTCGACTGGGTGCTTTCCGTGCAGCACCCCAACGGCTGGTTCGAATCGTGCGCCTTTCGCCCTGGCGATCTCCCGAACAGCCACGGCCTGGCCTACACCACGCGGGGCCTGCTCGAGAGCGGCGCCCTGCTCGGGGACGAGCGGTACACCGACGCGGCGTTGCGAACGGCGCACGCGCTCTCCGGCATCTACCGCGAGCTCGGGCGTCTCCCGGCCACCTACGACCGAGAGTGGACGCCGCGCGCGCGCTACGTCTGCGTCACGGGCCTCGCGCAGAACGGGGGCGTCTGGCTCCGCCTCTACCGGGAGACGGGCGACCCGACGCTCCTCCAGGCCGGGCTCGAGGCGGTCGAGCAGGCGGCCGGCCTCCAGTCCCGCGGGCGCTGGCGCGCGACGGACGGGGCCGTGCCCGGCTCTTTCCCCCTCTACGGACGCTACGCGCCGCTGCAATATCCGAACTGGGCCGCGAAGTTCCTCGCAGACTCGCTCGCGCTGCGCCTGCTGGTGATCGGCAATGGGCGCTGAGCTCGACGTCAGCGTCGTCATCCCCGCCTTCAACGCCGAGCGGACGGTGGGCCGGGTCGTCGAGGCGCTCCGCTCGCAGGAGCCGGCTCCGGCCGAGATCATCGTCGTCGACGACGGATCTCACGATCGCACGGGGCCGGTCGCCGAGGCCGCCGGGGCACGGGTGGTCCGCAACGACCCGCCCCGCTTCGCCGGCGGCGCCAGGAACTCGGGCTGGAAGGTGGCCACGCGCCCGGTCGTCGTCTTCCTGGACTCCGACGCCATCCCGGCGCCCGGCTGGGGAGCCGGCCTCGAGCGCGCGCTGCGCGAGTTTCCGGGCGCGCTGATCGGCTGCGCGCGAACGTTCGACAGCCGTACGGCCTGGGGCTGGGTCGCGCACCTCCAGGGCGAGACGCCCTATCTGCCGCTCGGCGAGCCGCGCAAGGTGGCGTTCCTCTCCTCGTACTGCGTCGCCGTCCCCCGCGACGTTCCTTTTCGGTGGGACGAGAGCTACGGCGGCGAGGACGGCGTCTTCTGTGCGGAGGCGAAGGCCGCCGGCGTCGACCTCGTCTTCGACCCGCGCTTCCATGCCCACCACGACCACGACAGGGAAACCTGGGCCGATCTCCGGCGCCAGCAGCGCCGCACGGCCTACGGCATCGTCCGGACACGGCGCGTCGTCGACGAGGGTCCCGTCCGCGGCTTCTTCGCCCGCGTTCCCCTTCACCATTTCGCGCTCCTGCGCCTGCCCGTCATCTACCGCCGCCTGCTCACGCAGCCCGAGCTCAGGGACCGCTTCCTCCAGAACCTCCCGCGCCTCGTCGTCGCCGAGTGGACGCTCGGGGCGAGCGCGACGCGCTACGCGCTCCGCCCGCCGCCCGCGCAGGGCCAGTCCGGAACCGGATTCCGGTGAGCGCGCCCCGAGCCGATGCCGACCGCTCCGTCCGTGTCGCGCGCACGCAGGAGGAGGTCGAGAGCCTACGGCCGGTCTGGGATTCGCTGCAGGCGCCGCGCTTCACGAGCGACATTGACGTCTTCCTCACGGTCGTCCGGCACGCCCCGGGAGTCGTGCGGCCGCACGTCCTCGTGCTCGAGGAGGCCGGCGAGCCTGTCTCGCTCGTCGTCGGCCGCCTCGAGGAGGTCACACTGCCCGCCCGCCTCGGGTACGTCGGGGTGAGCCCGCGTCTGCGGATGCTGACGGTCGCGTACGGCGGAATCCTCGGCGCCCAGCCGGATGCCGCGGTTCTGTTCGACCGCTTGAGAGAGTCGCTCGAGGGGGAGCGCGTCGACCTCGTGCGGTTGCGGATGCTGACTGTGGGCTCGTCGCTCCACGCAGCGGCGCGCCAGCAGGCGGGCATCGTCAGGCGGCGCCGGTTCGAGCGGGCGCTCCTCCACTGGCGCTGCGCGATTCCCGGCTCGATCGAGGAGTTCCTCGCGCTGCGCTCGAGAGAGCGACGGCGTCACATTCGCCGCTACCAGCGCCGCCTGGAGGAAGCCTTCCCGGGGGAGGTGGAGATTCGCACGTACACGAACCGCGACGGGCTCGACCGGCTCTTCGCCGACTCAGAGCGCGTTCAGCAGAAGACCTACCAGCGGTCGCTCGGCGTCGGTTTCTCGGACGACGAACTCTCGAGGCAGCTCACCGGGCTCGCCATGGACAAGGGCTGGTTCCAGGGAGTCGTGCTCTACCTCCGAGGAGAGCCTGCGGCCTTCTGGCACGGCAGCGCCTACCGCGGCACGTTCGGAACGTCCGTGACCGGGTACGACCCGGCGCTCGGCGAGCACCGCCCCGGAACGTACCTGCTCATGAAGCTCGTCGAGACGCTCTGCGCCGACCCGGCGGTGCACACGCTCGACTTCGGCTTCGGCGATGCCGACTACAAGCGCAGCTTCGGCGACACGAGCGTGCTCGAGGAGGACGTGGTCGTCTTCGAGCCGCGGCCACGGCCGCTGGCCGTGAACGCCGTCGAGAGCGCGCTGCTCGGCACCGCGACCCTCGGGCGCGCCGTGCTCGGGAGCGGAGGCCTCGAGGCGGCACGC
>JBOHAB010000287.1:0-2702 GCA_050697655.1 Gaiellaceae bacterium | reverse complement strand
GCATATGCCCGAGCACAGGAGACTCGCGCGCGCGCCCGCGCTCGAGCTGCTCATCCGGGTGCGGGCGAGCCGGGGCGAGCTGGAGGAGGCCGCCTCCGCGCTCGAAGAGCTGAAGAAGGTCGCGCTTCTGGTGGGCACCGCACCCCTGAGAGCCGCCGCCGGCCTGGCCGAAGGGGTGTTGGCGGCCGCGGCCGGCGACCACAGCCGCGCTCGGACGTTCCTCGAGGACGCGGTCGACGGCTTCGAGCGGAGCGGCGCGCCCTACGAGACGGCGCAGGCGAGGATCGAGCTTGCAACCAGCCTCGTGGCGCTGGGCCGCGCCGAGGAAGCCGAGGATGAGGCGGCGACAGCGCTCGGGTCGCTGCTCGAGCTGGGAGCCGAGGGAGAGGCCGCGCGGGCGAACGCACTCCTGTCCGCGTCTACAGATGACGGCTCCTCGCCGCTCGCGGAGCTCACCCCGCGGGAGCGAGAGGTCCTGAGCCTGCTCGCCGGGGGGCTTACGAACCGCCAGATCGCCGAGCGCCTCGTCGTGAGCGAGCACACGGTCCACCGGCACGTCACCAACATCCTCCGGAAGCTCAGGCTCCCGTCGAGGACGGCCGCGGCGGCACATGCTGTTCGGGCCGGCCTCCTCGGCGCACCCGGCGCGTAGCCGGTCCCGGCGAGTCCGAGGGTGCCGAAGATGGCCGGTCCTGGCGAAGTCGCCACAGGCCAGCGACGTTACGTTGGCCGCATGGACAGCCAATCGCGAGGGCTCCTGGCCGAGGTCGCAGCGATGGCCAGGATCGACGAGATGGGAGGACGCATGACGGCGCAGCAGACATCCGCGCAGGAACTCGACCGGGAGCACAAGGCCGCCGAGCGGGCGATGTGGGCGCTCGGCGACTATCACCGCTTCGCCCTCGAGACCGTCTGGGAGATCGGGCCCGTGCTGGTCGAGGCGTGCGGAGTCTCGGCGGGTCAGCGAGTGCTCGACGTGGCGGCGGGGACCGGCAACGTGGCGATCCGGGCCGCGGAGGCGGGAGCAAGCGTGGTCGCCGCGGACCTGACGCCGGAGAACTTCGAGGCCGGACGGCGCGCGGCTCGTGAACGGGGTGTCGAGCTCGACTGGGTGGAAGCGGATGCCGAGGCGCTTCCTTTCGCCGACGAGGAATTCGACGTGGTCACATCCTCGTTCGGCGCCATGTTCGCTCCGAACCACCAGGCCGTGGCCGACGAGCTCCTGCGTGTGTGCCGGCCGGGTGGGACGATCGGCCTGGCCAGCTTCACCCCCGAAGGCCTTGGCGGCGAGTTCTTCGAGGGCTTCGCCCGCTACGCGCCCCCACCTCCGCCGCACGCGCAGTCTCCGCTCCTCTGGGGCGACGAGGCGCACGTGCGCGAGCTGTTCGGCGACAGGGTCGAAGCGCTCCGGCTCGACCGCCGAGAGTACGTCGAGCGAGCCGACAGCGCCCGGGCGTACGTCGAGCTCCTTCGGGAGACCTTCGGGCCTTCCATCGCGCTCCGCGCTTTTCTTGCCGACGATCCCGTGCGGGCGGCCGAGTTCGACCGAGAGTCGCTCGAGCTCGCCGAGCGGACAAACCGCGGCGCTCCCGGCGGCCCGGCCGAGTATCACTACGAATACCTGCTGGTGGTCGCCCGCAAGGCGAGCTAGCAACGCAACATGGGTGCTAGCCGCACCCCGATTGGCAGGGAAGCCCTATATCGCCTGGATTCGCTCCCCTTGAGACTGGAGCAGCGATTACTTCCGCCGTTTCACCCGGTCTCATCAAGAGCACGAGACAAGGAGGCGAATGAACGGGCAGATCCCACTGGCGATCGAGGCCACCGGCCTCGTCAAGTCCTTCGGCGAGACTCGCGCGGTCGACGGCGTCGACCTGGCCGTCCGCGGCGGCTCGGTCTACGGCGTGCTGGGCCCGAACGGTGCCGGCAAGACGACGACGGTGCGGATGCTCGCGACGCTGCTTCGCCCCGACGCCGGGTCGGCACGCGTGCTCGGGCACGACATCGTGCGCGAGGCCGACGCCGTGCGAGGGCTCGTCAGCCTGACGGGCCAGCTCGCCTCGGTCGACGAGGATCTGACCGGGCGAGAGAATCTCATCCTGATCGGGCGCCTGCTCGGTCTGAAGCGGGCTGCGGCCAAGTCACGCGCGACCGAGCTGCTCGAGGCGTTCGGCATCGCGGAGGCGGCCGGCCGGCTCGTCAAGCACTACTCAGGTGGAATGCGGCGCCGGCTCGACATCGCGGCGAGCATCGTCGTCACGCCCGACCTGATGTTTCTGGACGAACCGACGACCGGCCTCGATCCGCGCTCGCGCAACCAGGTGTGGGACATCATTCGAGCGCTTCGCGCCGGGGGCACGACGATCCTCCTCTGTACCCAGTATCTCGACGAGGCCGACCAGCTGGCCGACGGAATCGCCGTCATCGACCACGGCCAGGTGATCGCCGAGGGGACGCCGGGCCAGCTCAAGGCTTCGGTCGGCTCCGGCGCACTGCACGTGCGCCTCCTCGATCCCGACCAGCGGCCTGAGGCCGAGCAGGTGCTCGAACGGGAGCTCGGCTCGGTTCACCTCGAGCCGGACCCGGCGGCGCTCTCGTCTTCGTGCGCGGATGCCGACCGGGGCGCCGAGGCCGTCGCCGAGCTGTCGCGAGCGGGGATCAGGATCGCCGACTTCTCGCTCGGCCAGCCGAGCCTGGACGAG
>JBOHAB010000286.1:0-2716 GCA_050697655.1 Gaiellaceae bacterium | reverse complement strand
GCGGCCGGTACAGGGTCATCTCGAGGTCGCCCTCGGGATCGAGTCGCTCCATGCGCTGAATGTCGAGGACGGCCGCCGGCGGGGTGAAGTCGTCGCGGTAGGCGACGGGAAAGGCGTCGCGGTACTGCGCGAAGAGCTCGGTACCCTCCTCCTCGCCGAGCTGGTCGACGAGCGCGTCGAGAAGGTCGTCGACCCAGGAGCGCGTCGCTTCGACGAGCTGCGCTTCGATCTCGCGGACGTCGTAGGCGGGCAGGGGAACGCCGGGAGTCGTGTGGATCACGTAGTGGAGCCTGGCGAGGACGGACTCCGAGAGGCGCACGTTGTAATCGACGGTCGTGCCGTTGAAGGTCTCCTGGAGGATCTTCTGGATCGCCTCGCGCACCTGTGTGTTGAAGCGATCGCGGGGCACGAAGACGAGGCAGGAGAGGAACCTTCCGAAGCGGTCGCGCCGCACGAAGAGGCGCACGCGCTGGCGCTCCCCGAGGTCGAGGATGCCCATCGCGATCTCGAAGAGGTCGTCGGTCGAGATCTGGAAGAGCTCGTCTCGCGGGTACGTCTCGAGAATCTCGACGAGAGCCTTGTCCGCATGGCTTCCCGGCGGGAGCCCGGACCGTTCGCGCACCGTGCGCACCTTGCGTCGCAGCAGCGGAATCTCGTCCGGTCTCGCGCTGTACGCGGTGGACGTGTAGAGGCCGAGGAACCGGCGCTCGCCTGCGACCTCTCCCGACTCGTCGAAGCGCTTGACGCCGACGTAGTCGAGGTAGGACGGACGGTGCACCGTCGCGCGTGAGTTCGCCTTCGTGAGGACGAGGACCTCCTTCTCGCGTGCGAGCTCCTTCGCCTCGTGCCCGAGCTTGACGATGCCCGGGTCGGGGTCGCTGTCCCGCAGGATCCCGAGCCCGGTGCCGGGGACGCGCCTGAGCGCGTCCTCCCCGTCCTCGGTGACGAGGTCGTACTCGTGGTAGCCGAGGAAGGTGAAGTGGTGGTCGAGGATCCACTCGAGCAGGGCGGTCGCCTCGGCCAGCTCCTCCGCCTCGACGGGCGGCGGATGCTCCGCCAGGTCGGCGACCACCTCCCGCCCGCGTTCGACCATGGCCGGCCAGTCTTCGACCGCTGCCCGGACGTCCGCCAGGATGTGCTCGAGCCCCTCGCGAACCTGCACGACGTGGGCGGGGTCGGTCTCCCGCACGATCTCCGCATGGATGAAGGACTCCAGATTGCAGTCTGGCGCGTCCGCGTCGTGGGGGAGAACCTCGAGCAGCTCGCCGTTTTCGTTCCGACGAACCCGAGCGACGGGGTGGATGATCAGGTGGACGCCGCTGCCGAGGCGATTGAGCTCCATGCTCACCGAGTCGACGAGGAAGGGCATGTCGTCGTTGACGATCTCGACGACCGTGTGAGTCGACGTCCACCCGTGCTCCTCGAGCTGCGGCGTGTAGACGCGCACCTTCGGCTCGCCCGGGGTGCGCCGGAGGCCGAAGTTCAGGTGGGCGAGCGCGGCGCCGTAGAGGTCTCCGACGCTGCGTTCCAGCAGGTCGTCGGCCGCCACGGCGCCGTAGTAGATGCGGAGGAAGGCCTCGAGCCGCGCCGCCTGCTCGGCGGGGAGCTTCGCGCGTGCGTGCTCGACCGTCTTCTGGATCAGACCGGCCTTCGCCTCGTCGGGCTTCGAGCTCATCAATTCTCACCCGACAGTCTGTCAGAGGCTCGCTAGCCCTCGACCACCACCGTGCCCTTCATGCCGGGGTGGAGCTTGCAGATGTAGCGATACTCGCCCGGGCTGTCGAAGGAGGTCTTGAATGTGGCTCCCTGGGCCATGGTCCCGGAGTCGAAGGAGCCGTTGTCGCCCGTGACCGTGTGATCGGCCGGGTCGTGGTTCTCCCAGGCGATCTCCTGGCCGACCTTGGCCGTGATGGTCGGCGGGGCGAACGAGAAGGCCTCGATGGACACCGCGGCGGGCTTGGACGCCGCGGCCGCCGGCTTCGCCGTCAGGGGCGCGTTGCCCCTGACCTCCAGGAGCATCTCCATGCCCATGTCGTCGTGACCCTCGACGTTGCATTCGAGCTTGTAGACGCCCTTCGAGAGGGTCAGCTCGACCTCGACGGTCTCCCCCGGTTGGAGGACACGCGTCTCTCGACCTTGTCCTCGTCGTCGCGGTCCTCGCGCTCGATCTCGAACCCGTGCGGCATCGTGCCGCGGTTCGTTACGACGAAGACGGTGCGGCCCGGCCGGATCGACTCGGCCTCGGTCGTGAGCGCCCAATCGCCGAGGGCAACCTCGAACCCGTTCTTGCGCGGGTCGCTGCCCCTGCGGGACGCCCGCGACAACGTCTCGGTGGTGCTGTCGGCGCCGGCCGCGGTCGAGGTGGCCTGCTGGGGGGCGGAGGCCTGGTCGCCGCCTCCGCCCCCGCAGGCTGCCACGAACGCCGAGCCGGCCGCGAGCAGGGTCGCCAGGGCGAGGCGCCTCATCGATCGTCCTCACCGTCGCCGTGGCCGCTCGAGTCGTCGTCGTCGTCGTCGTCGTCGTCGTCCTCATCGCCGCTTCCGGGGCCCGAGTTGTCGTCGTCGCCATCGTCGTCGTGACCGGAGTTGTCATCGCGATCGTTGTCGTCGTGACCGGAGTTGTCGTCACGATCGTTGTCGTCGCGATCGTCGTCGTGGCCGTTGCCGGGGCCGGAGTTGTCGTCGCGATCGTCGCCGGCGCAGGCGCCGGTGCAGCG
>JBOHAB010000285.1:0-2787 GCA_050697655.1 Gaiellaceae bacterium | reverse complement strand
CGCCCAGGGGCGGCGCATCGGGCGTGCCGTGAGCCGCCTGCCTCTCCGCGACTGATCGTCGAGCGCTAGAGGATCTGCGCCAGGAACTCCTTCGTCCGCTTCTCCCGCGGCGCCGTGAAGAAGTGCTCGGGCGAGCCCTCCTCGACGATCTCGCCCTCTGCCATGAAGGCCATCCGGTGCGCCACGGCGCGGGCGAAGCCCATCTCGTGCGTGACGACGATCATCGTCATCCCCGACTCGGCCAGCTCGGTCATGACGTCGAGCACCTCCTTGATCATCTCCGGGTCGAGCGCCGAGGTCGGCTCGTCGAAGAGCATGATCTTCGGCTCCATCGCCAGCGCGCGCGCGATCGCCGCGCGCTGCTGCTGGCCGCCCGAGAGCTGGAGCGGGTACTTGTGCGCCTGCTCCGGGATGCGCACGCGCTCGAGAAGCGCCATCGCCCTCTCATCCGCCTCCTTGCGCGGACGGCGGCGAACGTGCCGCGGCGCGAGCGTGATGTTCTGCAGCACGCTCAGGTGCGGGAAGAGGTTGAACTGCTGGAAGACCATCCCGACCTCGCGGCGTACCTCCTGGATGTTGCGGATGTCGTCCGAGAGCTCTATCCCGTCGACGACGATCCGGCCGCCGTCGTGCTTCTCCAGCCGGTTGATGCAGCGGATCATCGTCGACTTGCCCGAGCCCGACGGGCCGCAGACGACCACCACCTCTTGCCGGCCGATCGTCAGGTCGACGTCCTTGAGCGCCTGGAAGTCTCCGAACCACTTGGAGACGTTCTCGAGCTCGATCATTGCCTTGCCGTTGTCGGTGCTCACCGTCATCGCTCTCCCAGTCCGAGCCGGCGCTCGAGCCGCTGGCTCTCGCGGGACATCCAGTATGACCCCGTCCAGTAGACGAAGCTCGCGAAGACCAGGGTCTCGACGATGCGCCCTTGCGCGATGAAGTCCGGCTGCTTCGTGATGTTCTCGGCGATCGTGAGCAGCTCGCCCATCCCGACGACGAAGACGAGCGAGGTGTCTTTGAAGAGACTGATGAACTGGCCGACGAGGGCGGGGATGACGGTTCGCAAGGCCTGCGGCAGGACGATCTGCCGCGTCGTGCGGTACGGGGAGAGCCCGAGCGCCTGCGCCGCCTCGACCTGGGCCGTGGGCACGGATTGGAGGCCGCCCCTGACGATCTCCGCGACGTAGGCGGACGTGAACATGACGAACGCGATCAGGACTCGGACGACGAGGTCGGGACGCTCGACCCCCTGGGGCAGGAAGAAACCGATCATGAAGACGCCCATGAAGATGAGCGCGACCAGCGGCACCCCGCGGATGAGCTCTATGTAGGCGGTGCAGACGATCCGCACCGCGGGCAGGCTCGACCGCCTACCGAGGGCGAGGAGGATGCCGATCGGGAAGGAGAGCAGGATCCCGCCGACGGCGAGGAAGATGGTGAGCAGGAAGCCACCCCAGTCGCTCCACTTGACCCCGCCGAAGGCGACGACGATCAGAAACGCGACCAGGACTCCGGCGAGGACGATCAGCGGCACGGAGCGCTCGAGGCGTCGCGGCGTTCTCCGGCCGACGACGTTGAAGACTGCGCCGACGGCAGTGACGGCGAGCACGAGAACGAGGTTCCGGAGGGAGCCCGAAAACCACAGGAGCACGCCGACGAGGAGGACGACCGGCGCAAGGCGCCGGGCGGCGACCCCTCTCGGCGCCGGCTGTGCCCGTCCCTCGGCGACCTCGCGGCGGCGCTGCGCGCCGAGTGCGCCCGCACCGAACCCGAGTGAGGCGGCGAGCACGAAGAGGGCCGCCCAGAGGCGCCAGAGCTCGTCGCGCGGGAACGTTCCGACCATGAGCGTAGTCAGGTTCCGCTCGACGACCTCCCACTCCGCATCCACGAAGACGAACTTCCCGATCCGGTACGCGGCCCAGGCGAGGAAGAGCCCGAAGGCGACGGTCAGGACTGAGTCGAGGACACTCCCGAAGAGGTTCTCCCGTATCCACTGGCGCGGGGGGAGCCGGCGCTCGGGCGGACCCTCGGGGAGCGGCAGCGGCTCCAGCAGGTCGACTTGCGTGGTCACCGGCGTCCCTTCAGGGTGAGCCTGCGGTTGGCGAGGTTCGTGACGAGCGCGATCGAGAGCGAAATCGCGAGGTAGATCCCCATCAGCAGGAGGATCGCCTGCACGGCCGGCGCCTGCTGCGAGATCGAGACGCGCGTGATCTTCGTCAGCTCGTAGTAGCTGATCGCGATGCCGAGCGAGGAGTTCTTCATCAGGTTCAGGTACTGGTTGGCGATCGGCGGCACCGAGATCCGGAAGGCCTGCGGCAGGACGACGTGGCGGAGCCGTTGCCAGCCGGAGAGGCCGACGGCGTTGGCTGCCTCGGACTGACCGCCGGGCACGGCGAGGATGCTGCCGCGGACGATCTCCGCGATATGGCTCGCGGTGTACAGCGCCAGTCCGATGAGGAGCGCCGCGTACTCCGGGCTCAGGCGGAACCCGCCGGTCGTCGAGCGCTCGCCGAGCTCAGGGAACTCGAGCGCCCACGGGCTGCCGGTAGCGAAGAAGCCGGCCGCCAGGATCGCGAGCAGGACGCCGCCGGCCCAGAGCCCGCGCCGGTGCGGCTCCCCGGTGCGGTCGAACCGGCGTGTGCGCCAGATCCACACGAGCACCGCCGCGGCGAGCGCGACGAGGGCGACGAGCCCGAAGGCGAAGCCCTCGCCGACCTTGTCGAACCAGGGCAAGGCGAGGCCCCGGTTCGAGACGATGAGCAAGTCCGGGATCTCGACGGCCTCGCC
>JBOHAB010000284.1:0-2791 GCA_050697655.1 Gaiellaceae bacterium | reverse complement strand
GACCGAGGACGATCCGCTCGACCCCGACCCGTTGCCAACGACGAGCGAGAGCCAAGCCGCGATGCGGTATCTCGACCAGGCGGTCACCGACGCCGGCGGGGTCGCGCTGCGCTACGGCGGCTTCTACGGCGCCCCCAACGACGGGCTGGTCGAGCCCGTGCGCAAGCGCCGGTTCCCGATCGTCGGCGACGGGGGCGGCATCGCCTCGTTCATCCACCTCGACGACGCCGCCTCGGCGACCGTGCTCGCCCTCGAGCACGATGGGCCGGCGATCTACAACATCGTCGACGACGAGCCCGCGCCGTTGCGCGAATGGCTGCCGGTGCTCGCCCAAGCCCTTGGCGCCAAGCCGCCCCGCCGCGTTCCCCGCTGGCTCGCGCGCTTGGTCGCGGGCGAGGCCGCGGTGATGATCGGAACGGAGGCCCGCGGCGCCTCCAACGCGAAGGCCAAACGCGAGCTCGGCTGGACTCTGCGCTACCCGAGCTGGCGGCAAGGCTTCGCCGAGGTGTACGGAACAACTGCGGCCGCGACATCCGAGACGAGCCGTACTTCGACTGCGATACTCGAGCGACGACCCTCGAACTAATCAACCTCGACGAGCCGAGCGAGACGCGCCACTTCGAGAAGGGGCGGTTCGACGTCTACCATGTCGGCCCCACCATCCTTGGTCGGGCGACGTACGAGCCGGGCTGGCGCTGGTCGGAGCACGTGGCGCCGACCGTCGGCACGGCCTCGTGCCAGGTCGAGCACGTCGGTCTCGTACTCAGCGGCCAGGCGATCGCAAGGATGGACGACGGCACCGAACGGCTAATGAAGGCCGGCGATTTCTTCTACATCCCGCCGGGCCACGACAGCTGGGTCGTCGGCGACGAGCCCTACGCCTCGCTCCACATCCTCGGTAGCGAAGACTACGCAGCACGCTCCGACTAGCGCCTGTTACGCAGAAGGCCTCGAGCAAGGACCGGGACGCGCGGTCAGGCGACCTTGAGGAGGCCGCCGTCGACGATCATCTCGGTGCCCGTCGTGCTCGCCGAGCGAGGGGAGACGAGCAGGAGCACTGCATCCGCAATCTCGCGCGGCTCGACCATGCGGCCGGTCGTCAGGTTCATCATCTCCGGCGCGAGCTTGGTGAGAACGGAGTCGCGGTCACTCCCTGTGACCTCGGCGAGGATGTCGGCGGCGCCTCCCTCTTCGGTCCACCATGCCGTTCGCACCGGTCCCGGTGCAACGCTGTTGACGCGGACGCCCTGCGGCCCGAATTCCTCCGAAAGCGCCTTGGTGACGTTGATCAAAGCCGCCTTCGAGGCCGAGTAGTCGAGGTTGAAGGGAGTGGGCTGGCGCCCGTTGCCGGAGGTGATGTTGACGATTGCCCCGCCGCCGCGCTCGAGCATGAGCGGGATCGCGGCCCGAAATGCGCGGACTGCCGAGAAGAGATTGAATTCGAACATCGCGCGCCAATGGTGGTCGCTCCGCGCGAGAAAGCCCGTGTGGGGCAGGTTGTCGCCGGGAGGAGGCCCACCCGCGTTGTTGACGAGGATGTCGAGGCCGCCGAACTCGTCGATCGCGCCGCGGACGACGGCGGCCGGGGCGTCGTGATCCGTCAGGTCGACGCCGACGTGCACGAAGTCGCCCTCGAGCGCGTCCAGTTCGTCCGAGCGCCCGCGGGAGGCGCCCACGACGCGCGCGCCCTCGCGGAGCAACGCTTCGGTCACGGCGAGCCCGATCCCTTTCGAGGCGCCCGTGACGACTGCGACTCTGCCCGTGAGCTCGAGATTCATGGCATCTCCTTTCCGAATCGACCGGATACAGACACAAACGCACGCCGCGTCATCCGTGTGAGATCACGCACGGAGTCGACCGATCGCGACGCGGGGGCGAGCCCCCTATGTGCCGGTCGCGAGCGACGCTGGGATCAGCGCTCTTCGAGGTACTTCTTGAGGCCGAGGAACGGGAGGATGAAGGCCGCCAGGAGCGCGGCTGCCCAGACGATGACGGTAGCCGCAATCCACGTGCCGACTCCGTCGATCGACAATCCGTCGGTGACCAGGTCGGTGATGATCAGCGAGATCAACGTTGCGACGAGGGCCACCCCGCCGAGCGCGGCTGCGGTAGCCCCGCGCCGGTGCATCGTGCTGGCGAGAAACGGCTGCAGCAAGGCAACGGCAACCGTGAAGACCACGAGCGCGACGATGAAGCCGCCGAAGTCGAGCTGCATGCCGTCGAGCACCGCCGCCGCTACCAGGAGCCCCACCGCGTTCGCCGCCAGCAGGACGACCGTGCGCACGAGGAGGCGGATCACGGCGCGACTCTAACACCGGCCGCGGACGGAAACGTTACTGGCGCGCCATCGCGATCTGGAGGCGCTCTTCCGGCGAGACCAGGTGGTCGAGATCCTCGGCGGCCTCGTCGATGTCGATCTGCACCCACTCGACCGTGCCCGTGAAATGGCTGCCCTCCGAGGTGTAGTCGTCGCTGACGGGCGAGGCCGTGTCTGACCCCACGTCGCAGGTCTCGTCGGCCGAGTAGACCATCGGCACGGTTCCTTCGACCCGCCCCTCGCCGGTCTTCGTGCCGTCGACGTACAGCGAGACGGTCCCGCCCTTGCCGAGCCCGCCGCCGTCGTAGGCGAACTCCATGCGCACCTGGTGGGTGCCCGACGGGATCTCGGTGTCGCCGTCGATCTCGAACCGCTGGATGCCGAAGAGGTTGTGGCAGTACTTCGGCTTGCCTTCCTTGACGTAGAGGCTCCAGCCGGCGAATGCGCCGCCCTGGGCGACGATCACTCCCTCCG
>JBOHAB010000283.1:0-2818 GCA_050697655.1 Gaiellaceae bacterium | reverse complement strand
TCCTCGGGCGCCCAATCATTCACGCGGAGGAAGTCGCGCCCCTGCAGATGGGCTGGAATCACGCACCCATCCTAACGTGGAGGCAACTCGACAGTCTAACACTTAGGTTTTATCATGGTATCTGTTGCAATCAAGGAAAGGAAGGTCGCTCACCGGAGGTCTTGCGCCCGGAACGGCCAGTCCTCGACGTGGCTCCCGTCGGTCGACGTCTGGGCGACGGAGAACGAGCTCGTGCTCTCGTTCGACCTCCCCGGCATCGCCGAGGACGACATCGCCGTCGAGCTCGAGGACAACGTCCTCACCGTGAGCGGAGAGCGGCAACGCACCTCGGAGCACTCGAACGAGCGCTTCTACCGCTTCGAGCGCCGCTACGGGACGTTTTCGCGGACGTCACGCTCCCGCCGGGGGTCAAGGAGGACGCGATTAACGCCGATTACAAGGACGGCGTTCTCGAGATCCGCGTGCCGAAGCCCGAGGAGCAGAAGCCGAAGCGGATCAAGGTCGGCTTCGTCGCCGCTGCGATCGAGGGCAAGAGCACCCGCAAGGTCGTAACGACCCCTACTAGCGAGCTGAGGCCGGGGCGACCCTCGTCCCGGCCTCGCCGTTTCTCACGGCCTCTGCGCTCGTGATCAGCGCCTCCCCGCCTGTCTGCGTGACGAACCCGAACGCCGCCTCCACTTTGGGACGCATGCTCCCGGCCGGGAGCTCCACGACGATTCCCGCGTCCCGCTCCGGGCTCAGCACGCCGAGGGGCTCGCCGTCGCCCCCGTCCGCGTCGAAGTCCTTGTAGACGCCGGCCACCTCCGTGAGGATCACGAGGCGTTCCGCGCCCAGGCCGACGGCCAGGAGCGCCGAGGCGTGATCCTTGTCGATGACGGCGTCGATGCCGTCGAAAGAACCGTCCCGCCGGACCACGGGAATCCCGCCACCGCCGGCCGCGACGACCAGCTGCCCCGACTCGAGGAGTGTCCGCACAGTCCCCAGCTCCACGACCTCGAGCGGCCTCGGCGACGGCACGACGCGTCGCCAGCCGCGCCCCTGCTCCTCCCGAAGGGTCCAGCCGCGGTCGCGCTCCAGCTCGCGCGCACGCCCGCTCGGGTAGTGCGGGCCGATCGGCTTCGTCGGGGTCCCAAAGGCGGGATCGACGGGGTCGACGACGATGTGGGTGACAACGACCGCCACCGGCTTCTCGACCACCGCCGCCAGCTCGGCCGCCGCGAGCGTCCCGATCTCGGCCTGGGTCTGCGCGACCGCCACCCAGAGCGGGAGTGCCGGTGCCTCGGCCGCGCCCAGCTCCTGCCGGAGCAGCTCGTTGCCGACCTGCGGGCCGTTCCCGTGCGTGACGACGACCTCGCCCTCGAGCAACGGCGCCACCGCCGCGAACGTGGCGGCGAGGTTGGCGCGGTGCTCGGCGGCGGTTCCGCGCTCCCCGGGGCCGAGAAGCGCGTTCCCGCCCAGCGCGAGGACGGTGAGCATCGGCTCGTGCCTGCTAGGTCAGCGCAGTCGCCGGCTCGATGATCCCGCGCGCCTCGAGGATCGAGCCGAGCGTCGGCTCGCCCAGCTCCTGCAGCCTGTAGGTGACCCGGAGCGCCGGCTTGTCGATCGAGATCACACGCCGCAGGTCGATCGGCGTGCCGATGAGGACGAGCTCGGCGTCCGAGCGGGCGATCGTCTCCCGCAGCTCCTCCATCTGCTTGCGCCCGTAGCCCATGGCCGGCAGCAGCTCGCTGACATGGGGGTAGGCTGCGAACGTCTTCTTGATGGAGCCGACCGCGAACGGTCGGGGATCGACGAGCTTGGCGGCCCCGTGCTGCTTGGCGGCGAGCACGGCGGCCCCGTAGGCCATCTCACCGTGCGTGAGCGTCGGCCCGTCTTCGACTGCAAGGACCCGCTTGCCGCGGATCTCGTCGGTGCGCCCGTCCTCGACGTGGAACGGCGAGGCGGCGAGCACGACCTCGGAGCGAGGGTTCACGCGATGGATCGAGTCGAGCACCGCCTCGACCCCCTCCGGAGGCGCCGTCTCCGTCTTGTTGATGACGCAGACGTCGGCCATGCGCAGGTTCGTCTCGCCCGGGTGGTAGCGCAGCTCGTGGCCCGGCCGGTGCGGGTCGCAGACGACGATGTGCAGGTTCGGCTCGATGAAGGGCGTGTCGTTGTTGCCGCCGTCCCAGACGATCACGTCCGCCTCTTCCTCGGCGCGCGAGAGGATCGCTGCGTAGTCGATGCCCGCGAAGACGAGGTTGCCCTCGGCGAGATGAGGCTCGTACTCCTCGCGCTCCTCGATCGTGCAGTCGGCGGCATCGAGGTCTTCGTAGCGCTCGAAGCGCTGCACCGCCTGCTTCGTCAGGTCGCCGTAGGGCATCGGGTGACGGAGGACGGCGACACGCTTGCCCGCCTCGCGCAGGAGATGGGCGACGAACCGCGTCGTCTGGCTCTTGCCGGAGCCGGTGCGCACGGCGCAAACAGCGACTACCGGCTTCTCCGACTGGATCATCGTCTTCCGAGCGCCGAGGAGGACGTAGTCGGCACCGGCCGCCAGCGCCAGCGAGCCGACGTGCATGACGTGCTCATGCGTGACGTCCGAGTAGGCGAAGACGACCTCGTCCACGCCTTCGGAGCGGACGATAGCCGGAAGGTCCCCTTCCGGAAGAATGCGAATTCCCTCCGGATAGCGCGATCCGGCCAGCGCCGCCGGATAGACGCGCCCCTCGATGTCGGGAATCTGCGTCGCCGTGAAGGCGACCACCTCGACGTCGTCACGCCCGCGATAGACGACGTTGAAGTTGTGGAAGTCGCGGCCGGCCGCACCGGCGATGAC
>JBOHAB010000282.1:0-2862 GCA_050697655.1 Gaiellaceae bacterium | reverse complement strand
GACGGTCGCGCTCGAGCTCCTCTACGGCTGGATCTCCCTGGGTGACCCGATCGTGCACGCGCGACTCCTGCGCGAGCGGGGGACAGCGGACGTCGTCGACGGCGAGGTTCGGATGGCCTACATCCAGGACCAGCTCGGGAGCCTCCTCGACACCCTGCTGGTCCTTCCCCGCCTGCTCCTGGCCTGGGACACCGGCTGGGTCTTCATGGTCCTTGCCGGGCTCTCCCTCCTCGCGCTCGTGCGCCTTCGAGACCGCCGTCTCTGGCTGCTCGCAGCGTGGTTCTTGAGCTTTCTCGTGACGATGGCCCTCGTCGGGCTCGGGTCGTTCTCCTCGGGCCGCTGGGTCTTGAACATCACCAACATCCGCTACTGGTACCCGATCTTTCCGCCGCTCGTGATGGGCGCCTTCGGTGGTCTCTGGCTTCTCCTGCGCAGCGGATACGGGCTCCGCGCTGCGCGGTTGGCGGTCGTCGGGCTCGCCGCCGTCGTCCTGATTCCAGGCTTTCGCGAGTTCTCAGGGTGTGACGCCAGAGAGGCGTGGAGGAACGACCCGGCCAAGCGCTGGCACGAGCTTCGCTCGTGGTTCTCGACGCCGGAGGCCGCGCGGATGAACGTCGTGTGGACCGACCGGTATACGAGCCGGCTGCTTCCCGCCTACACGGCCTCGACTTTCGGTCGGAAACTCTGGGACGGCGACGTCAGGACGCTGGCGTCCCTCGGGGGCGTCCCACCGGGCGGTGATGCCGACCGAACGCTGCTTCTGGTGCACAAGGACCGGTGGAGCGCCTGGGAGGACGGGCCCGAGGCGCTCGCGGGCCTCCGCGACGAGTGGACGCCGCTCTTCGTCACCAGCGACGAAAGGATGGTCGTCCTCGCCCGCCGACAGGCCGCGAGCGAGACGACGGCCGACGGAGACTGGTGGGATCTCTGGGCCGGCTTCGTCGCGGCCGCGCCCGGCGGTACCTGCGGGCGCAACCCCTACGACCTCGGCTCCTGAACGCGCCCGGGCGCTCGGTATCCTCCGCGGCCATGGCCAACCGCGTGCTCGTCGTCGGCTGGGACGGCGCCGACTGGGACATCCTCGACCCGCTGCTCGCGACCGGCGAGCTGCCTGCGCTTCAGGAGCTGATCGTCCGCGGCCGGCGCGGCGTCTCACGCTCGTGCCTCCCCTCCCATTCCTGGGCCGCCTGGCCAACCTTCCTCACGGGCCGCGATCCGGGCGGCCACGGTGTCTTCGACATCCTCGAGTACCGCCCCGGCGCAACCCGCCGGCTGCCGGTCTCCTACCGCTCCATCCTCGCGCCGACCTGGCCCGACCGCCTCTCGGAGGCGGGGAAGACGACGCTCCTCCTCAACGTCCCGCTCACCTACCCGCCGCCGGAGCTGCGCGGCGTGGCGATCGCCGGCGGCGTCGTCCCCCCGGGACGGACGTTCACCAGCCCGGCGGATGTCGGCCCTCGCCTCCAGTGGCCTATCAACGGAGGCTCGTGGACGACGTTCCGGCACCGGCCGCTCGAGCTGGTCGCCGAGCTCGAGGAGCTGACCCGCAAGCGCGCCGAGGCCACGCGCGCGCTCCTGGACACGGAGCCTTGGGATGCCGCCTGCATCGTCTTTGTCTCGCCGGACCGTCTCCAGCACTGCCTGCTCGAGTACGTCCATCCCGGGCATCCCCGCCACGAGGAAGCTGCCGCCTCGCCGGTTGCCAACCGCGTGCGCGATGTCTACCGGCTGCTCGACCGCGAGCTGGCGACACTGATCGAGCGGACGGACGACGACGACCTCGTCGTCCTCATGTCCGACCACGGCCATCAGCCCTGCACCCGCGCGCTCTCGATGAACAAGGTGCTCGAGCACCTCGGCTTTCTGCGCTTCGGCCGCGGCTCCGGGCTCGTGAACCTGCTCGCCTGGGGACGCGTCCGCTCCCTCGCCCGCGTCGCCTACGACCGACTCGGCCTCCACGGTCGCGTTGCCGTTCCGACGGCGCCGATCGACTGGGCGAACACCTCCGCCTACACAAGCGTGATCTCAACGGGCGAAGGGGTTTCTCTCAACCTGGTTGGCCGGGAGCCGAACGGCACCGTCGGGCGCGCAGACTACGAGCGCATGCGCGACGAAGTCGCGGCCGCCCTGCTGGAGTTCGCCGACCCGGAGACCGGGGCGCGACCGATCGGAGGCGTTCTCCACAAGGAGGACGTGCTTTCCGGCCCGTACGTCGAACGCGCGCCCGACCTTCTCCTCCAGCCCGCGCCGCTCTACAGCCTGACCCACGCCCGTCAGCTCGTCGAGGAGGCGGACTGGCTCTCCGGCGACCACCGGCCCGAGGGGATCTATGCCTGCGCAGGCCCTGGGGTCGATCCCGAGGAGGGACCGGAGATATCCTTCGGCGACTTCGCGGGCTGGGTCGCGGAGGCCGTCGGGCTCGAGCCCGATCCGGAATGGGGTAGCAGCCCGGCCGGCGACGCCGTCGGCATCTTCAGCGAGGAGGAGGAGCGCCTCGTGGAGGAGCGCCTCCGCGGCCTCGGCTACCTCGAGTAGCACTCCGTGAACGAAGAACGCACCTTGCTCGCCGGCACGGCGGCGAACGTCGTCGGTCTCTGCGTCGGGGTCGCCGCCGCGCTCGGAACCCAGATCCTGCTCGGCCGCACGCTCTTGCCGGGCGCCTTCGGGATCGTCACCGTGGCCGTCCAGGTCGCCTTCGTTGCCTCGGCAGGAACCCGCTTCGGCATGGATATGGCCGCGGTGCGACTCGTGGCGATAGGCCGCGGCGCGAGCGCGGCCGACCACCTGCGCAGCCTCGTCGACCGCTGCGCGCTCGTCGGCCTGGGGGCGAGCGTCGTGCTCGCGGCGCTGCTCGCGGCCTCG
>JBOHAB010000281.1:0-2875 GCA_050697655.1 Gaiellaceae bacterium | reverse complement strand
GCGCGTACACGCCCCCAGGGCTACTGGGCCGGCGTCCGCGACCTCTGCGACCGCTACGGGATCCTGCTCTGCGCCGACGAGGTGATCACCGGCTTCGGCAGGATCGGGGCGTGGTTCGGCTCCGAGCGCTACGACATCCGCCCGGACCTGATCACCTCGGCGAAGGGGCTCTCCTCGGCGCACGCGTCGATCGGCGCCGTCATCGCCACCGACCAAGTGATGGAGCCCTTCCTCGAGGGGAAGGCCATGTACACGCACGGCATCACCTTCGGCGGCCATCCCGTCCAGGCGGCCATCGCGCTCAAGAACATCGAGATCATGCGACGCGAGCTGCTCGTGGAGCACGTCGCCGCCGAGCAGGACGCATTCCGGGAGACGCTCGCGCAGCTGCTCGAGCTCCCGATCGTCGGCGACCTGCGCGGCACCGGGTTCTTCTACGCGCTCGAGCTCGTCAAGGACAAGGAGACCCGCGAGACGTTCACCGACGAGGAGTGCGAGACGCTGCTCCGTGGATTCCTGTCGCCGCGGCTCCTCGACGCGGGACTGATCTGCCGGGCCGACGACCGCGGCGACCCCGTCGTCCAGATCTCCCCGCCGCTGGTCGCCCAGCAGGCGCAGTTCGACGAGATCACCGGGATTCTGGGCGAGGTGCTCCGCGAGGCCGGCGAGCGGGTCGTCCCCTGAGGGCCATGGTGCTCGACCGCCCGGGGACAGCCCTTCGGGCGGCCGAGCTTCCCGCTCCCGAGCCCGGCCCGGGGCAGGTCGTCGTCGCCGTGGACGCCTGCGGCGTCTGCCGAACCGATCTGCACGTGGTCGACGGCGAGCTGCCCGAGCCGAAGCTTCCGCTCGTTCCCGGGCACCAGGTCGTCGGCCGCGTGGCTGCCGCCGGCGACCTCTTCGCGGCCGGCGAGCGGGTCGGCGTTCCTTGGCTCGGCTGGACGTGCGGCGAGTGCCGCTACTGCCTGAGCGGGAGGGAGAATCTCTGCGACCGCGCCCGCTTCACCGGCTACCAGCTCGACGGCGGCTACGCCGAGCTCGTCGCCGCGGACGAGCGCTACTGCTTCCCCGTGCCCGAGGGCTACGACGACCTGCAGGCGGCGCCGCTTCTCTGCGCGGGGCTGATCGGCTACCGCGCGCTGCGCCTCGCCGGCGAGCCCGAGCGACTCGGCCTGTACGGCTTCGGCGCGAGCGCGCACATCGTCACCCAGGTCGCCCGCTACCAGGGCCGGCGGGTCTTTGCCTTCACGCGCGCGGGCGACGACGAGGCCCAGAGCTTCGGGCGCAGCCTCGGCGCCGAGTGGGCGGGCGACGCCCTCGGCCCGCCGCCCGAGGAGCTCGACGCCGCGATCCTCTTCGCCCCGGCCGGCGGGCTCGTTCCCGCGGCGCTCGCCGCGGTGGCGAAGGGCGGCGTCGTCGTCTGCGCCGGGATCCACATGAGCGACATCCCGTCCTTTCCCTATGACCTCCTCTGGGGCGAGCGCGTCCTCCGCTCGGTGGCAAACCTGACGCGGCGCGACGGCGAGGAGTTCATGGAGCTCGCTCCGCGCGTCCCGGTGCGAACCGAGGTGGAGACATTCGCGCTCGGCGAGGCGAACGAGGCGCTCGCGCGCCTCCGGGACGGCACGATCCGCGGGGCCGCGGTCCTGCAAGTCCGAGCCTGACACTCGGCGCGCCGATCCGTTAGCCTGGCGCTGCTGTCAGACCCAGGGGGTGGTTATACGGTGCGTTTGTTCAAGGGATTGGCGCTCTGCGTCGTCTTCTCGGCCATCCTGGTCTTCGCCGTCGGGTGCTCGCTCGGCGGGGATGACGACGATGACGACGGCGGCGAGGCGGCCGGGGATACCGGCCAGACGGAGGCGGGCGGCCAGGAGCAAGGCGGCAGTGTCCTCCAGCAGGTGATCGACCGGGGAACTCTTCGCTGCGGCGTGAACGACGCGGTGCCCGGGTTCGGGTTCACCGGCGAGGCCGGCGCGCCCGAGGGATTCGACATCGACTTCTGCCGCGCGGTCGCTGCGGCGGTGCTGGGCGACTCCGAGGCCGTCGAGTTCACAGTGCTCTCGGCCGAGCAGCGCTTCACGGCGCTCCAGTCCGGCGAAGTCGACGTTCTCATCCGCAACACGACGTACACGGCGTCGCGCGACGGCACGGAAGGCGCTCGCTTCCTGCACACGACGTTCTACGACAACCAGCGGATGATGGTGGCCGCGGACAGCGGCGTGCAGTCGCTCGCAGACCTCGACGGCGAGACGATCTGCGTCCTTTCGGGAACCACGACGGAGCTCAACCTCGAGACCGTCTTCCAGGCGGAGGGCATCGAGTACGAGCCG
Source organism: Gaiellaceae bacterium (assembly GCA_050697655.1). Taxonomy (GTDB): domain Bacteria; phylum Actinomycetota; class Thermoleophilia; order Gaiellales; family Gaiellaceae; genus JAIBJN01. The sequence goes on along the minus strand of JBOHAB010000281.1, from coordinate 548 downwards.
CTTGCCTTCGAGGAGACCGATCCGCTCCAGGAGGCGTTCATCCAGGGCCGGTGCGGGGCCTGGACGTCCGACGCCTCCCAGCTCGCAGGCATCCGCTCGAACTGGCCCGAGGGCGAAGGTGGCCCCGAGGCTCTCGTCATCCTCGACGAGATCATGTCCAAGGAGCCGCTTGGCCCCGTGGTCAGGGACGGAGACGACGACTGGGCCGACGCCGTCAACTGGACGGTGTTCGCGACGATCGCGGCCGAGGAGCTCGGCGTGGAGTCCGGGAACGTCCAGGACATGCTCGGAAGCACGGATCCGGAAATCCTCCGCCTGCTGGGCCAGCCGGCCCCGACGGAGGCTGGCGGAGAGGCCGAGGCTTTCGATCCCGGCCTCGGAATCCCAGCCGACTTCGCCGTCCAGGTGATCGAGCAGGTGGGCAACTACGGCGAGATCTACGAGCGGAACGTTGGGGCCGACTCCCCGCTCGAGCTCGAGCGGGGCCTCAACGCGCTCTGGACTGACGGCGGCCTCCAGTACGCGCCGCCGTACCGCTAGGCAACTAG
>JBOHAB010000280.1:0-2915 GCA_050697655.1 Gaiellaceae bacterium | reverse complement strand
CATCGACCGTGCGCAACCTCGTCGGGGCGGTCGGGGACCGTTTCCCCTCCGCGGCCCGGGTGGTCTCGATCGGGCCGATCACGAGCCGCGCCGCCCGCGACGCGGGGCTCGAGGTCCACGTCGAGGCTGAGCGACACGACATCGACGGGCTCGTCGAGGCGCTGCTTGCCGACGCGGCGGTGAGCGAGCGGTAAGCCCCGCGGTCTAGCGTCGCACGCATGAACGGGCGTGTTGCGCCCACGGGACCTCGTACGATCGCCGTGGCAGCGGCACTCCTGTTCTTCGCCTTTCCGGCTAGCGCGAGCGGCGCGAATCAGTTCGTCGACGACGACGCTTCCTCGAACCTTCCGCCTTGCACGGTCACGCAACCCTGCCAGGACATCTTCGTTGCGGTCAATGCTGCGGCAGCGGGTGATGCGGTCGTTGTCGACGGTGGGACCTACAACGAGAGCGTCCTGCTCAATGACGGGAAATCTCTCGTCACACAGGAGTTCAGGGGGGATGTCGAGCCCGAGACGCTGCTCGACGGTGGCGCCGGCAACGCGATCCAGGTTCCTCCCGCCGGCGCCGCGGGAACGATCAGGGGGTTCACGATCGCGGCGGACACCGACGTTGTTCAGCTCAACGGCCGGGCGACGATCAGGGACAACAGGTTCGTTGATCTCGATGCGAGCGATGGGACGTACGTGCTGTTGCAGCCCGGAGCCGGCGCTTCGTCGGTCCAGAACAACGTCTTCACCGACACGTCCGGCGGCGCCGACGACCAGAGGGGTGTCTCGGTGGTCCTGCCAGGCTCGCCGACCATCGCCGGCAACCGCTTCGAGAACCTCCAGCAGGGGGTGGCCGTTTCGGGTGGCGGCAGCCCCACCGTCTTCGGCAACACGATGACGGGCACGCGCCAGGGCGGAAACGCAGGCACCGCGATGAGCGTGGTGTTCGACGCGACGCCGACAATCGTGGACAACACGATCAGCGCCCCCGAACCCGGGGACGTGACGATCGGAATCCAGATCGTCGAGGGGAATCCGCCCGCCCCCACCGGCGCCATCCTGAGGCGAAACGAGGTCTTCGACCACATGACGAACGTCGACGTCAGGGACACGAGCGGTTCGGTGACGCTGGACGGGGACGTGCTCGCCGGCGGGAGCACCGGACTGTTTGCGATCGACGACCCCGGCAACGGAACCGGATCAGGCGAGGGGGACGTCACCGCCACGAACGTGACCGTCTTCGGGAACGACCTCTTCCCGAACGCTGCCCATCTCACTCTCGACTCGAGCATCGTTGGCAACCAGATCGGCCCGGTCAACGGGGCCACCTGCGCGATCACGTTCTCTCGCGGCCCCGTGACGGGATCCGGCTGCGACAACTTCCAGACCACGGCTGCGCCGCAATTCGTCAACCCGGCCGCGAACAATTACCACCTCCGGGCCGGCTCGCCGATGATCGACCAGGGCAACCCGGCAGCTGCGACCGGATCCGACCTCGACGGCAACCCCCGCGCGATGGACGGCAACACGGACTGCATCGTGCGCCGGGACATCGGTGCGGACGAGTTCGTCCCCCCGGCGCCGGTGGCCACGATCACCTCGGGGCCCGCGGTCGGCTCGATGATCGCCGACCCCACCCCGACCTTCGGCTTCACGTCAACGGGGCCGGCGGGCTGCACCCTGCGCGAGTGCAGGATCGACGGCGGGACCTTTGTCGCCTGCAGCTCTCCGCGCACGCTGGCGCCGCTCGCCGACGGGGCCCACGCCTTCCGGGTCCGGGGGAGGCACGTTGGAGGCCAAACGGGAGCCCCGGCCAGGCGCTCGTTCACGGTCGATACCGTTCCGCCAGAGACCGACGTGACCAAGAGGCCGAAGAAGCGGGTCAAGACCCGGAAGCGAAACAAGAACGCGAAGTTCAAGTTCGAATCGGACGAGCCGGGTTCGAGCTTCGAGTGCCGGCTACAGTCGAAGAAGGGTAAGGCAAGGACTTCGGGCGACGATTTCGAGCCGTGCGAGTCGCCGTTCAGGCGCAAGGTGAAGGCGGACCGCAAGCACGAGTTGGAGGTACGCGCCACCGACCAGGCCGGCAACATCGACCCCACCCCCGCGACGCACAGGTGGAAGGTGAAGCGGAAGCGGCGTAGCTAGATTTGGAGCGTGGGAGCGCTCCCGATCACGTTCCTCTCCGACTACGGCCACGACGACGAGTTCGCGGGCGTGTGCCGCGCGGTTATCGCCCGGATCGCGCCCGACGCTGCGATCGTCGATCTCACCCACGGGGTGCCGCCGGGAGACGTCCGCCGCGGCGCGGTGGCGCTCGCCGATGCGCTCCCGTACGCGCCCCCCGGAGTCCACCTCGCGGTCGTCGATCCCGGCGTCGGGACCGCTCGGCGCGCGCTCGCCGTGCGCGTCCGGGACGCCGACCGGGTCCTGGTCGGCCCCGACAACGGGCTCCTGTGGCCGGCGATCGAGGGGTTCGGCGGCGCGGTCGAGGCCGTCGACGTCTCGGCCTCCGCGTTCGGGCTCGAGCCCGTGTGGGCGACCTTCCACGGACGCGACCTGTTCGCACCGGTCGCCGCGCGGGTGGCGCTCGGGGCGGCGCTCGGCGCCGCCGGCGAGGCGATCGAGCCCCGGTCCCTGGTGCGACTCGAGGTCCCCCATGCCCGCCGCGAGGACGGCGACCTGGTCGCCAGCGTCCTCTACCTCGACCGGTTCGGGAACGCCACGCTCGGCGCCCGCTCCGCCGAGCTCGAGGGTGGGGCGACGGTTCGCGGGGATGCGCTCAGCGTGCGGACCGGCGGGTCGGAGCGGGAGGCGACGTTCGCGGCGGCGTTCGCCGACGTCGCGCCCGGAGCGCTGCTCGTGTACGAGGACTCGTCGCGGCGGCTCGCGCTCGCCGTCAACGGGGGGAGCGCGGCGGAGACG
>JBOHAB010000279.1:0-2918 GCA_050697655.1 Gaiellaceae bacterium | reverse complement strand
GCTCGACTCGCTGCAAACGAGCTTTCCGTTCGGCTTCGAGACGCTCGAGCGCGAGGTGCGCGCAGGCGGTGGGCCTGTCGCGGCGGCTTGTGCCATCGGTGTGGCTCGGGCGTGCAGGGATGATCTGGGGGAGGCCACGATCGCCGTTGCCGCATCGGCCGAGCTTGTCGCTCTGGTCGATCGTTGCCTGCCGCGCCTGTCCTCCCGTGTCGACTCGGACATCGCCTGGCTCAACAACGCGATGGCACTCCTCCTCGGCGATCTGGCGCTCACGGCAGCGCTCCGAACTACACCGGCGGCACATGCGCGGTTCGCGCGGGAGATCGGGGCGGCGATTCAGCGGATCGCGGAGGGCGAGATGGTCGACGCGGAGGACCGTTTCGACGTCGAGCGGACGGTGGAGCGCTGCGGGACGGCTCTCGATGCACGGGCGGGAACGTTCATGTCCCTCGCCGCGAGGTTGGGCGCACTCGCGGCCGGCATGGCGGGCGAGCTCGATTCCTGGGCACGGTTCGGACGCGAGCTCGGCGTCGCCTATCAGATCAGCGAGGAGATCCGCGAGCTCACGCTGGGGGACGAGCCGACGCGCAAGCGCCCCGGCAGCGACCTTCGCGCGGGCATCTACACGCTCCCCGTGGTGATCGCGCTGCATGCCGACGACGAGCTGCGCGATGAGCTCGGCGGACCCCTCGGTGGGCGATCGGTGCCGTCAGTCGTCGCCAGAATCGAGCACACGGGCGCCCTGACGGAAGCTTTGACCGAGGTGCGGCGCCACTCGCAGAGCGCGCTGGATGCGGTGCGGCCCGCGTCCCAGGACGCCGAGGGGCTCCCGACGACGTTGGCGGCGTTTCCCATGGCGCGAGTGGACGCCTTGGTCGCCGGGCTCAAGACCGAGGTTGCCGCGCCGAGGTAGGTGACCCTGGACAGATTGACGAGCCTTTTGGGGGCTTTTTCCGGCTTTTGCAGGATTCTGTCCGGTTGGCGTCGAAACACTCAAGGTTTCGCAGATTCGCGCCGATACTTAACTGGTGCCCCCTGCGCCCGCCCAGGAGACCGCTCCGTCGCACCATCACTGGGCTGATGCTCTCGAGCCGGTCCTCCCACCCGGGCCTCGAGCGTCTGGAATGCGTCAGTCGCTCAGGTGGTTCCGGGATCCGGTCGGCTACATGGAGGACAGCCGCCGCCGCTACGGCGACATCTTCTCGGTCCGCCTGGGCCGCCTGAACCGGGCGTCGTTCGTCTCGAACCCGGACGCCGTGAGGAAGATCTTCAAGGCGGATCCCGAGCTGCTGCGGATGGGCCCCACCAACGCGCTGTTCCGTCCGGTGCTGGGGTCGAGCTCCCTGTTCCTGATGGACGGGGAAGAGCACCACCGGCACCGGCGCCTGATCATGCCCTCTTTTCACCACAGCCACGTGCGGCGCTTCCACGAGCTCACGGTCGAGCTGGCAGAGCGAGATCTTGGGACGTGGCCGGTCGGCGAGCCATTCCGCACCGACGAGCGGATGCGGAGGCTCAGCCTCGAGTTGATCTTCGACTTCGTGTTCGGCGTCGCGGAAGGCGAGCGACGCGCACGCCTCCGCGGCCTTCTGGTCGAGATGCTGGATCGGGTCGAGCGTCCGCTCGCAGTGCTGCCACAGTTCCAGCACGAGCTCGGTGGGCGCTCCCCGTTCGGCCGAGTCATGCAGGTGGCGCGTGCCATCGACGAGATCCTGTACGAGGAGATCCGCCAGCGGCGCCTCGATCCGGCCGGATCCTCCCGCGACGACGTCCTGTCGATGCTCGTTCAGCAGGGGCCTGAAGACGCTGGCTTTCTGACCGACGAGGAGATCCGGGACGAGGTCATCACGATGCTGATCGCCGGTTACAACACCACGGCGACCGCAACGGCGTGGGCATTCGAGCGGCTCGTGCGACATCCGGAGGTGCTCGAGCAAGCGACTGCCGACGCGGGCACGGGGGACCCGACCTATCTGCGGGCGGCGGTCAAGGAGACGCTTCGACAGCGCCCCGTGCTCCCGATCACGGCCCGCAAGCTGACCGCCCCGATGGAGCTTGCCGGGTACGCATTGCCGGAGCGCTGGACCGTGATCCCCTGCATGTACCTGCTCCATCACGAGCCGTCGCTTTATCCCGAACCCGACTCCTTTCGGCCCGAGCGCTTCCTGGACGATCCGCCGGACGCCCACGCCTGGGCCCCGTTCGGCGCCGGCGTCCGGCACTGCGTCGGCTCCAACCTCGCGCTACACACGATGGAGGCGATTCTGGCGACGATCCTGCCCCGGGTCCGGTTGCGAGCCCCGTTCGAGGAGCCGGAGCCGATCGAACGGCGTAACTTCACGCTCAGCCCAGGCCGCGGGGCGATGGTCGTCGTATCGGGTCCGCGCACCCAGACGCGCCGCTTCAGGCACGAGGATGCCCGCGTCCCCTCGCGGATGTCCGATCGGTCTGAAGGCTTCGTTCGCGGCAGCTAGAACATCACTGCAGCTTTCGTAATAGCTGCCGATATCCCACGTATGCGGGCCTTTCGGCCCGACGGGCGTAGTTTCGTCTCACAGATGGGACTTCTACCGACAGGTGAAGCGCGGGACCGGGCCTTTGGTGTCGGCTCGGTTGCGGTGCCGATTTCGGGGCGTGTCGGCAGGCAGGGCTCCGAGTCATCGGCCGCGTTGGCTCGCGCGCTTGCCTACATGGGGATCGGCGGGGCGATTCTCGGCGTGATCGGCGTGATCCTTCCCCACCCCTCGCATTTCCACGTCGCCGGCTTGCTGATCATGCCAGCCCTGACGGTGGTGCTCGCGATTCCGCTGCTCGCGCGCCCCGAGCAGGTGCCGTTCTGGGTTATCCGGATCATGCCTGCGGTCGCGGCGGTGATCAACACGATCGTGATCGTGTTCAGCGGCGACGCGACCAGCGCC
>JBOHAB010000278.1:0-2942 GCA_050697655.1 Gaiellaceae bacterium | reverse complement strand
CTCGGCGCGTTCCATGCCCGAGGGGTTCGCCGCGACCCACGGTGGGCCTGCTTATGTCAACCGGTCCTCCCCGTGCCGCCCGAGCGCTGACCGACTGAACGCTTACCGCTTTCTCCGTTTGCAGGGAGAAACTGAGCCATGGCCCAGAACTTCCTCACCTGCGATCGAGACCAACCGCTGCTTCTGCCGCCGGACCTGCGCGACTGGCTGCCGGAGGACCACCTCGCCTGGTTCGTGATCGAGGCGGTCGAGGAACTCGACCTCGAGCGCTTCTATTGCGCCTACTGCGCGGACGGCCACGGAAGGGCCGCCCACGAGCCGAAGATGATGGTGGGACTCTTCGCCTACGCCTACTGCGTGGGCGAGCGGAGCTCGAGAGGGATCGAGCGCCGCTGCCGCGAGGACGTCGCCTTCCGGGTCATCTGCGCCAACCAGGTCCCCGACCACGCCACGATCGCGCGCTTCCGGGTTCGCCACCAGGAGCCCCTCGCCGACCTGTTCGGTCAGGTGCTCGGGCTCTGCGCCGAGGCGGGCCTGGTCCGCGCTGGCGTCCTCGCCGTCGACGGATCGAAGTTCGCCGCCGCGGCGTCTGACTCCGCGATCCACACCTACGAGGAGATCGCCGCCGAGATCCTCGCCGAGGCAGCCGAGATCGACGCCGCCGAGGATCAGCGCTACGGCGAGGCCCGGGGCGATGAGCTCCCCGAGCAGCTGACGACCCAGCACGGAAGGAAGGGCTGGCTGCGAGAGGCGAAGCGACGCCTCGACGCCGAGCGCGCCGCAAGGAAAGAACCGGTCCCGCGGGACCGCGAGAGGCGGCTTGAGGCCGCTCATCGCCGCCTGGTCGAGAACTGGCGCGGGGAGCGCCGGGCAAACCGCGCCTATGAGGCCTACCGCTCGCGAGGGGTGATGAAGGACGGGCGCCGCTTCGGCACCCCGCCGAAGCCCTACGAGCCTCCCGACAAACCCGGCGGCAAGATCAACACCACCGATCCCGACGCCCGGCGGATGAAGTTCGGCCGCAACTTCATCCCCGCCTACAACGCCCAGGCCGTCGCCACGGAGGATCAGATCATCGTCGCCGCCGAGGTCGCCACCGAGGGAGGCGACTTCGAGCAGCTCGATCCGATGGTCTCAGCGGCCGAGCGCGAGCTGGAGGACGCGGGCGTTGAGGAGCGTCCCGGTATCGTCCTCGCCGACGCCGGTTACTGGTCGAACGACCACATCGACTCCTTGCGAGAACGAGGCATGACCCCGATCGTCGCCCCGGACACGACCCGGAACCGATCGCGCAAGACGCGGCTCGGCGGGTACTACGACTTCATGCGAAGGGTGCTCGCCACCGAGCGAGGCAGCGCGCTCTACTCGAAGCGGATGCCGATGGTCGAGCCGGTGTTCGCACAGATCAAGGCGAACCGGCGGATCGGGCGCTTCAAACGCAGGGGCCGGGCCGCTGCCCGCTCGGAATGGCGCCTGATCGCCGCCACTCACAACCTCCTGAAGCTCCACCCGCCTGTCCGTCGCCGCCCAGAGGGCATCCGCTCACACGCGGGGCTCTCGCCGAGCGGCTCAGATCCGCTCTCAGAGCCCGGTTTTCAGCCGGCCGCGCGAAATCCAGCCCGGCCCACCCGTTGCGCTCGCCTGCGGCTCGCTCCGCGGGTGGGCCGACACCGCTATAGGTTGGAGGTGAAATCACCCTGGACTCTCACTTGGGGTGACCGAAAAGCGGGGTCCGATCATCGTCGTCAGGGTCCGGCGGCGGATAGAAGAAGGGCCACCCGCAGCGGGTGGCCCTGGTGAAAGACCGGCGGCGACCTACTCTCCCGGGCGCTTTCGCGCCAAGTACCATCGGCGCAGAGGGGCTTAACGGCTCTGTTCGGAATGGGAAGAGGTGTTTCCCCCTCGCTATCGCCACCGAACTTGCGGGACCGATCGGTCCCGGCGAAGCCTGAAAACTGCACAGAGCAAGGGTTAATAAACCCGTCAAGCCCTCGGCCCATTAGTACCGGTCTGCTTAGCGCATCGCTGCGCTTGCACAGCCGGCCTATCAACCTGGTGTTCTACCAGGGGCCTTACTCCCTCAAGGGGATGGGAGAGCTCATCTCGAGGGAGGCTTCCCGCTTAGATGCTTTCAGCGGTTATCCCGTCCGCACGTAGCTAGCCTGCAGTGCCCTTGGCAGGACAGCAGATACACCAGCGGTGCGTTCATCCCGGTCCTCTCGTACTAAGGATGACTCCTCTCAACTCTCCAACGCCCACGACAGATAGGGACCGACAATCTTGTTACTCCCGAGCTCTACCGCTCGAGGGCCAGGTCATTTCTGCCTGACTCTGCGCGTCGCCGCGCAGTTCGGACTGTCTCTTCCAAGGCCTCCTTCGCCTTGGTCCGGCGTCCAGTCTCTGAGGATTCCGGATGGCCATCAATCACGTCTTCCCATCGCACACGTCGGAAACGTCCATTTCCGTTCATGGACAACGCGAGCGAGAGCAACTCTTGAAAGCCCTCGCGACTCCGATGGTGACCAGCTCCCATCGCACGAACAATGCATGCGAACTTCTCGAAATCCCGCTGCTTGGACGACAGAAGCGGCGACCGTTCGAAGAAGGGAATCACGCGGTCCAGCAGGTCCGCACGATTGCGAACCACCAAGACAACCGCCTGATCACGCCTGCCATTCGACTTGATGTAGCCGCATCCGCCCAAGCGCTGGCGAATGATCTCGAGCACCTGAGCTCGGTCGCCGTTCTGGCTGACGTGGAACTCAGGGACGAGTTGGTAGCCGGTCTTGCATGACGGATTCCGGTTGACGACAACGGAGAAGCTTCCTTCCCCGTCGACGTAGCCGGAAATGTAGCCATCCAGCCTTTCCTGCTGATTGTCCGCACCCGTCACGTTGTCACCGTACTGCTCACGTCGGACGACGGAAGCAATTACGGTAGTG
>JBOHAB010000277.1:0-2957 GCA_050697655.1 Gaiellaceae bacterium | reverse complement strand
GGGCTAGCCCGCTGCACGCCCTGCCTGCCGTCGAGCCAGATCGTCCAGGGCCTATCGTCGCGATCTCGAGGATTCCCATCGGCAGCCACGGATCTGCGGCAAGGCGCGCCTCGATCTCGCGCTCGTCCGCGGCTTCGACGACGAGCAGGACGCGTTCGCCGTCGCCGAGGGGGCCGCCGAGGACGACGAAGCCGTCCTCGACGAGCCCGTCCATGAACGCTGCGTGCTCGTCCCAGCCGTCCTGCTCGCGGCGGGGACGCGAGGCGTCCCAGCTCGGGCCCTTGCTCTCCGTCAGCGCAAAGAAGGCGACGCGGCGATCACCTCCGTCCCGAGGAGGAGGTCCCAGGGGTCGATCTTCGCTATGCGGAGGAGCTTCATCGGTGTCCAGGGGTCCTGACCGAGCCGACTGCGAATCTCGCGCTCGCTCGGCGCGTCCACGATCAGGAGCGTCGTGGGGCCGCCTCCGATCGGCCCGCCGAGGACGACGAAGCCCTCCGCCGCGAGCTCGTCCATGAACTCGGCGTGCTCGCTCCAGGCCGGCTGCTCGCGGAGCGGCCGTGCCGGGTCCCACCCCGGCCCCACCTTGCGGATGACGGCGAAGAGGCTCATGCGAGGCGCGAGCGTTCGGCGGGCTCCAGCCTCAGCGGCTGCGGCGGTCCGGCAAGGCGTTTGCCGAGCGCGCTCACCAGCTCCGCTGCACCGGCCTCGTACGCCGCCGCGTCGTGGAAGCGCGCGAGCGAGACCACCACGTTCTCGCCCTCGCGCACCGGCAGCCGGGGAAAGTCGTTCTCGCTCGGCTCGGTGACGAGCAGGGCGATCGGAGTGGCGCCGGCCCCGGCCGGGCGAGGCGCGACCACCTGTGTGAAGACGCGCATCGTCTCGGCCGGGACCGGCTGGGCGAAGAGCCAGATGGTGGCGACGATCGGGCCGCCCCCGCCTGCAGCCTGGGCGCCGTTCCCGAACGACGACCCAGGGGCGGGGCGAAGCAGGAGGACGTCGTCGGAGTCGACGATCGTCGCGTTGACGGCGTCGCGATGCTCGCGCCAGAGGGCGCCGTTGTAGAAGGCCTCGAGCGCGGCCCTGCGGGAGGGCATGTCGCGGAAGCCGCGCAGCCAGACGAAGCGGTCGGGGTCCACTTGGTCGCGAAAGTGGCCGATGACCCGCATGCCGACGTCCTCCTGCGGTTCGATCAGGTGGCGTTCGAAGATGGAGATCATCTCGTCACGCCGCCCTGGCACGAGCGTGTACTGGCGCAGCTCGACGACGGCGACCTCGTTCGTCGAAGAGGCGGTCACGGCATTAGTGTTCCCGTCGACTGGCCTTGTGTAAAGATCCAGTTGGATGCAAGTTGACGAGGCCAGATGGCTTCGGCTCCAGCCGCGCGACGGCGAGACCCTGCGGGCCGCTGCCGAACGGATGCTGCGCGAGGCAATCTGCTCCGGCGCGCTCCGCCCCGGGGTCCGGCTGCCGTCGTCCCGCGCGCTGGCCGCGCAGCTCGGCGTCTCCCGCGGCGTCGCGAGCGAGGCCTACGGCCAGCTCACTGCCCAGGGCTTCCTCGCCGTCCCCACGAAGTCAGCGCCGGTCGTCGCCTCGGTGGCCTCGCCGCCCCCGCCGGCGAGCCCGACGGAGAAGCCCTCGCCCCCGCCGCGCTTCGACCTCACGCCGACCACGCCGGACGTGGCACTCTTTCCCCGGCGACGCTGGCTGTCCGCCTTCTCCGAGGTGGTGCGCTCGGCGCCCCTCGCCGCGCTCGACTACGGCGAGCCAAGGGGCGAGCGCGAGCTGCGCGAGACGCTCGCCGACCAGCTCGGCCGGACGCGAGGCGTCGTCGCCGCCGCCGAGCAGATCATCGTCGTGAGCGGCGCGGCCCAGGGGGTCGACCTGCTCGCCCGCGTTCTCGCCGCCCGAGGCGCCCGTCGCGTCGGCGTCGAGGATCCATCGCTCGACAGCCAGCCCGAGCGGCTGCGAAGCAACGGTCTCGCGCCGGTCGCCCAGCCGGTCGACCGCGACGGGCTGGTGGTCGAGGGGCTCGACGCGGACGCCGTCATCGTCACCCCGGCCCACCAGTTTCCGACCGGCGCCGTCCTCAGCGGCGCCCGCCGCCGCGACCTCCTCGAGTGGTCGCGGACGCACGACGCGCTCGTAATCGAGGACGACTACGACGCCGAGTTCCGCTACGACCGAGAGCCGATCCGGGCGCTCCAGGGTCTGGACAGAACCCGGGTGGCGTACCTCGGCACCACCTCTAAGACCCTTGCTCCAGCGCTCCGGCTCGCCTGGGCCGTCGTCCCCGAGCACCTCGCCGACGAGGCCGAGGAGGTCAAGCATCTCCTCGACGTCTGCTCGCCGCCGATCGAGCAGCGCACGCTCGCCCGGCTGATCCGCAGCGGAGACTACGACCGCCACGTCCGCCGCGCGCGCACGGTCTACCGCCGCCGCCGCGACGCGCTCAGCGCGGCTCTGCACGACCATCTTCCCGAGCTCGAAGTCGAAGGGATCGCAGCGGGCCTCCACGTCCTCGTCCGCCTCGAGCACGGGCTGGACGACGAGGCCGTCGCCGCCCGCGCCGAGCGGCACGGCGTCCGAGTCGTTCCGCTGTCCCGGTACGCCCACTCCGGCTACGGAGCAGCAGGACTCGTGCTCGGCTACGGCTGCATCCACGAAGCGTCCATCCCGCTGGCAATCCGGAGTCTCGCGGCGGTCTTGGCGACCGAGCGCACTTAGCGGTCTGCGCCCAGCGCCTCCCGTCGCGCCGGATCGGCGACGATGCGGATGTCGATGCCCGGCAGCGCCCGCACGAGCCGCATCACGAGCGAGCTCTTGCGCAGCCGTGCAGAGATAGATCACGCCCGTGACGAGCGCGAGCGCGGCGATGCATAGGAGCACGGCGACCACACGGTGCCGGTTCGCCGTTCCGCCGAGCATGGACTCGACGCGTTCGAACGCGCTCACCGAAG
>JBOHAB010000276.1:0-2991 GCA_050697655.1 Gaiellaceae bacterium | reverse complement strand
TGCGTCTCCTCGCCCCCTTCGGCGAGCGCCCGGTAAAAGCCGAGCCGACCTCCGATGTGAACGGATCCCACCTCGAGCGTGCCGAGCGCCGCCGAGAACAGGCGCTCGGCCAGGGCCTCGGTCGCGGTGCTCGACGATGCTCCTACAGCGCTCATGAGCTCGACCTCCAGAGTCTTCGAAGCTAATACGAACGATCGTGCGAAGTTCGTGATAGTACGACCGGTCGTGCTAGTTTGTCAAGCGCCGGCCCCATGGCGAGTTCCCCAACCGACAGGAAACGCACGCGCTCCGACGGCGAGCGAAGCCGCCGGGCGATCCTCGACGCTGCGACTCGCCTCGCCACCCTCGAAGGCCTCGAAGGGCTCTCGATCGGCCGGCTCGCTCGCGAGATCGGGATGAGCAAGAGCGGCCTCTTCGCACACTTCGGCTCCAAGCAGGACCTCCAGCTCGCCACGATCGCCGCCGCTGAAGAGGTAATGGGCGTCGAGGTCGTCGGGCCCGGGCTGGAGGCACCGGAAGGGCTGCCTCGGCTGAGGCTCCTCTGCGAGGGCTATCTCTCGTACGTCGAACGCGACGTCTTCCCCGGCGGCTGTTTCTTCGTGTCCGCGGCGACCGAGTGGGACACCCGCGTCGGACCGGTCCGGGATCGCGTCGTCGCCACCTACGCAGGATGGATGGAGCTGTTCGAAGCCAACGTGCGCCGCGCCCAGGAGGACGGAGATCTCGACGCAGATCTGGACCCCGCGCAGCTCACCTTCGAGCTCGTTGCCCTGCTCGACCAGGCCAACTCCCTCTATGTGCTCTTCCGCGACCCGAACAGGATCGAGCAGGGACGCAAGGGGCTCGCCGACCGGCTGGCCCGCGCGGGAGCGAGATCCGAAGGCCGTTGAGGTTCAGGCGGCGCGCTCGTAGATCAGCACGAGGACACCGTCGCCGACGACCCTCGACTCCTTGAGCCGAAGGTTGCGTCGCTCGGGCTTCTCCTCGAAGGCTTTCTTGCCCGTCCCGAGAATCACCGGAAAGACCATCAGGTTGATCTGGTCGACGAGGTCGCTTTCGATCAGCTCCTGGACGAGCCGGTGGCTGCCCGGCACCTGCAGCTCGCCGTCGAACTCCTCCTTGAGCTTGCGCACCTGGGCGGTCGCGTCGCCGCTGTCGAGGACGGTCGTGTTGTTCCACTCCGGATCCGTGAGCGTCGTCGAGACGAGGAATTTCGGCATCGAGTTGAACTTCTCGGCGAACGGGCCCTCACGCTCAGGCCAGGCTCCGGCGAAGCTCTCATAGGTGCGTCGGCCGATCAGGAGGGCGTCGGATTGCATCGTCTCGTCAAGCTTGAACTGATTTCCGTCGTCACCGCGATCGAACTCGAAGCTCCAGCCCGGGTACTTGAACGTTTCGCCTCCCGGCGCCTCCATCACGCCGTCGAGCGATACGAACTCCGTCACAACGATCCGTGCTGCCATCTGTCGGTCTCCTTCCGCTGGTTCAATCCTCGGCCGGGGCGTAGCTGAGGTTCAGCACGCCGGTCTCGAAGGTTTCTGCGCTCAGTAGGTCGAGTGGGATCGTCTGCTCGTCCGGCGGAAAGAGCCGAGCCAGGCCGTCGCCGACCACGACCGGGTGGACGAGCAGATTGAGCTCGTCGAGGAGGCCCTGGCGCAGCAGCGAGCGGACAGTGGTGGCGCTGCCGGACACGGCGACGTCGCCACCGTCCTGCGCCTTCAGCTCGTTCAGCTTCTGGGCGACGTCGCCGCTGACGATCTCCGAGTTCTGCCACTCCGCCGCTTGCAGGCTGTTGGAGACGACGTACTTCTTGATCGAGTTCATGACGTCGGCGAACGGCTCGTCCGCATGCTCGGGCCAGTACGCAGCCCACTCGTCGTAGAGCACGCGGCCCATCAGCAAGGCATCCGCGCCGGAGTAGCCTGCGCCGACCGCGGCCCCCATCTCGTCGTCGAAGTACGGGAAGTGCCACTTGTCGGGTGACTCGACGACGCCGTCGAGGGAGATGAAGAAATACGACTTGATCTTCCGCACTAGGGAACCTCCTGATCCGGGAGCAACGCGTCCATCTGTCCGACCGACTGCTGCAAGCCCTCGAGCGCGCCCATCTCGACCAGCTTGTCCATCTCCTCGCGGGACTCGTAGGTCGACCTGATCTCCATCCGCGTGCCGTCATCACGTTCGCTGAGCCGCACCTCGACGTCGATCACCGGCATCTCCTCGTTGGGCGTTCCGTCGTCGTTCGCGAAGCCGTCGGTGAACTGCAGCGACGCCGGCGGATCGACGGAGGTGACGCGCCACCAGCCACGGGGCTGATCGCCCTCCGGGCCGGTCATGAAGTAGGTGACCTCGCCGCCGGGAGACAGGTCGTGCTTCTCGAAGGTCGCGGGGTAGGGCGGCGGGCCCCACCAGCGCTCCAGCTTGCGCGGATCGGCCCACAGCTGCCAGACGTCGTCGACCGGAGCGTCGAAGTCGGCCACCAGTGTGGTCGTCAGCTTGTCGTAGTCGGTGTCGAGGCTCGTCACGCTCATCATCTGCTGTCCTCCTCAGGGTTGTCTTTTTCGCGCGTTCGGACGCCGCGCGAGCAGATCTGACATCCGCTCGGCGCGGCCGCGCCACGTCTGCTCGAGCTCGTCGAGAACCTGTCGCACCCGGTCGACGGAGGTGAGGTCGGTGTGCACCAGCTGTTCTCGCCCGCGCCGCTCCTTTGTGACCAGGCCCGCCCGTTCCAACACCGCGACGTGCTTCTGCACGGCTGCGAAGCTCATCGGGTAGGCCTTGGCCAGACGCGACACCGACGGCCCGCCTCGTGTGCAGCGGTGGAGGATGTCGCGGCGGGTGGCGTCGGCCAGTGCTTGAAACAGGCGGTCCACCTCCTCGTCGGCGATATCATCTACAACCATTTTGTTGTAGATTAGACCAGACCCCCGGGCCAATGTGAAGGGTGCGCCGCTCAGATCCCCCGCTCAAGCCGCACGACGCCGCGGGTGC
>JBOHAB010000275.1:0-3002 GCA_050697655.1 Gaiellaceae bacterium | reverse complement strand
CGCCCCAGGCGCCTACCTCGTCCTAGAGTGCGGCGACGGCCAGGCCGCGGAGGTAGCCGAGGGCTTGGCGGCCCTCGGCTACCTCGGCGTCTTCTGCACCCGCGACCTCGCCGGGCGGGACCGAGTCGTCGAGGCGCACCGTCCCTAGCGGCCACGTCCGGGGACAGGCCCCGTCCGTGGCTGCGAAGGACACCCCTGTGGAGGGCTCGGCGCGCAAATCCCGCACCACCGGCGGGCAGACTGTCCTTCGGTGACCGAGGTGATCCACAGGCGCTGGGGACACGCATGAGCGACGAAGCGGTCGCGGCGCTGCGGGCCGGGCAGCTCGTCGTGCTTCCCACCGACACGGTCTACGGCCTCTGCGCGGACGCCCACCGCGAGCCACCGTGCCGCCGGCTCTACGCTGCGAAGCAGCGGCCCGAGACGATGCCGGTGCAGGTGCTCGCGGCCGATCTCGACGGGATCCTCGAGGCCGTCCCCGAGGCGCTGGGCCGGGCCGCCGTCGTCGCGCGGGCGCTGCTTCCGGGCCCGTACACCCTGATCCTCCCGAACCCGGCCCGCCGCTTCCGCTGGCTCACCGGGACGAGGCCGGAGACGATCGGCGTGCGCGTGCCGGACCTCCCGCCTCAGGCCTTCGAGGTGGTCCGAAGCGTCGGGCTCGTCGCCTCGACGAGCGCAAACCGCCACGGCGAGCCTGATCCCGCGCGCCCCGGGGACATTCACAGGGAGATCCTCGACGCCTGCGGAGCGGTCGTCGACGCCGGCGAGCTACCCGGGACGCCGTCGACGGTCGTCGACCTCACGGGCCCCGATCCGACGGTCCTCCGGGAGGGTGCGGTCACCGCCGAGGAGGCGCTTGGGGCAGCGGCCGCAGCCCTCGCCGCGCAGTAAAGTGGCCGGGATGGCGATCGCGGTCGAGACTCTCGAGGAGCTGCAGCGCGCCGCGCTGGCGGACATCGACCCGGACCTCGTCGAGCTGATCGGGCGCGAGCTCGAGCGTCAGCGGGGGACGATCGAGCTGATCGCCTCCGAGAACTTCACGTGGCCGTCCGTCTTCGAGGCGGTTGGGAGCGTGCCGACGAACAAGTACGCCGAGGGATATCCCGGCCGCCGCTACTACGGCGGCTGCGAGGTCGTGGACGAGATCGAGCAGCTGGCGATCGACCGCGCGAAGGACCTCTTCGGCGCCGAGCACGCAAACGTCCAGCCGCACGCGGGCGCGCAGACGAACATGGCCGTCTATTTCAGCTGCCTCGAGCCGGGGGACACGATCCTCGCCATGCGGCTCGACCACGGCGGCCACCTCACGCATGGGCTGAAGGTCAACTTCTCGGGGAAGCTCTACGACGTCGTCGGCTACGGGGTCGACCGCGACTCGGGCCTGATCGACTTCGACGAGCTGCGTCGGCTCGCCCAGGAGCACCGGCCCAAGCTGATCGTGTGCGGTGCCTCCGCCTACCCGCGCACGATCGAGGCCGACCGCTTCCGCGAGGTCGCCGACGAGGTAGGGGCGCTCCTCCTCTGCGACATGGCACACATCGCCGGGCTCGTCGCCGCCGGCCTGCACCCGAACCCGACGCCGCACTGCGACTTCGTCACCTCGACGAGCCACAAGACCTTGGCCGGTCCGCGCGCCGGCTTCATTCTCTGCAAGGAGGAGCACGCGGTCGCCGTCGACAAGGCGGTCTTCCCGGGGATGCAGGGCGGCCCGCTCCTGCACGTGATCGCCGCAAAGGCGACCTGCTTCAAGATCGCAGCCTCGGACGCCTTCCGCGGCTACCAGGCTCAGATTCGCGCGAACGCGGACGCACTCGCCGCCGCGCTCCTCGACGGCGGCTTCGACCTCCTCACCGGGGGCACGGACACGCACCTCGTCCAGGTCGACCTGCGCCGGAGCGACTGGACCGGCCGCGCGGCGGAGGATCGTCTGCACGAGGTCAACATCACCGCGAACCGGAACACGGTCCCCTTCGACGAGCGCCCGCCTATGGAGGCTTCCGGCGTCCGGCTCGGCACCCCGGCCGTGACGATGCGCGGGTTCGACGAGGACGACCTGCGCGAGGTCGGCTCGATCATCGCCGGCGCGCTCAGCGAGGGCGACCTCGAGGCGCTGCGCGCCCGCAGCACGGCCCTGTGCGAGCGCCGTCCGCTCTATCCGGGCTACCGCGGCTACCCGGAGTACCGGGGATGAGCGTCACGGCGGCGCGCCTCACCGTCGTCGACCACCCTCTCGTGCAGCACAAGCTCGGGCTGCTTCGCGACCAGGAGACCCCGACGCAGTTCTTCCGACAGCTCGTCAACGAGGTCGCGGTGCTCCTCACCTACGAGGTGACCAAGGACCTGCCGGTCGAAGAAGTCGAGATCGCCACGCCCATGGAGCGGGTGACGGTGCCCAGGATCTCAGGGAAGAAGGTGGCCGTCGTCCCCATCCTCCGCGCCGGGATCGGAATGCTGGACGGCGTGCTCTCGCTCGTGACCGCAGCCCGCGTCGGCTTCATCGGCCTCTACCGGAACGAGGAGACGCTTCAGGCTGTCGAGTACTACGTGAAGCTGCCGGCCGACGTCGCCGAGCGAGACGTGATCCTGCTCGACCCGATGCTGGCCACGGGGAACTCGACTGCGGCCGCCGTCGACATCCTCAAGCGCGCCGGCGCGCAGTCGGTGCGGATGATCGCCATCATCGCGGCGCCCGAGGGCATGGAGCGCCTGCACGCGGCGCACCCGGACGTCCACGTCGTCGTCGCGTCGATCGACCGGGGACTGGACGAGCGCGGCTACATCGTCCCGGGTCTCGGCGACGCGGGCGACCGCCTCTACGGCACGAAGTGACCGACGCTCGCCTCCGGCTCGCTCGCGTGGGGGAAACCACGGTTCCCCCACGGATCCCCTTCTTTGAGACAGTGAGGAACCTCCCGGTTCCCTCACACACCCTCCACCGCTCGTAAGCCAATGATTGGCCTATGAGCGACGAAACCCAGGCGGCCGCCCGGCTCGCCTACGAC
>JBOHAB010000274.1:0-3047 GCA_050697655.1 Gaiellaceae bacterium | reverse complement strand
CGACCGGCGCGGAGAAGACGATGCGGGAGTCCATCTGGATGATCGTGTCCACGTTGACCTCGGCGGCCGCGAGCGCCTCGAAGAGGTCGGCCGGGCGCACGCCGTCCACCTCGTACACCGCCTCCTCGACCGTGTGCGTCACGCCCGAGATCAACGCTTTCTCCAGCATCCGCTCGTCCTCCTCCCTGATCCACGTTCCCGGCTCGTCGGTGAACGTCGAGCGGACGTGGACCATCACGCGGTGGTTCCGCGCGAACTCGACCGAGCGTAGCGCAAGGACCTTCGCTCCGGATGCGGCCAGCTCGAGCATCTCCTCGTAGCTGACCGCGTGCAGCTTCTGTGCCGCGGGAACGACGCGCGGATCGGCGGTGAAGACACCATCCACGTCGGTGTAGATCTCGCACGCGTCGGCGCCGAGCGCGGCCGCGAGCGCGACCGCCGTCGTGTCGGAGCCTCCGCGGCCGAGCGTGGTCACGTCGTACTCGGTGGAGACGCCCTGGAAGCCGGCCACGAGGACGATGCGGTCGTCGTCGAGCGCCTTGTGGATGCGGTGGGCCTTCACCTCGACGATCTTCGCCTTCCCGTGCGCGGTGTCGGTGACGATGCCCGCCTGGGAACCTGTCAGCGAGACCGCGTCGGTGCCGAGGTCTGAGATGGCCATGGCCACCAGGGCGCAGGAGATCCGCTCGCCGACCGAGATCAGCATGTCCAGCTCGCGAGGCTTCGGCTGCGGCGAGACCTGGTGGGCGAGGTCGAGCAGCTCGTCGGTGTGGTAGCCCATTGCCGAGACGACCGCGACGACGCGCGACCCGGCGCGCTTCGTTGCCACGAGCCGGGCGGCCACGCGCCGGATCTTGTCCGGGTCGGCGACCGAGGTCCCGCCGAACTTCATGACGACGGTGCTCGCGCCGATCCGCGTCTCGGTCGACTCGAGCTCGGGCAGGGTTTCGTACGCGGTCTCGACCATGCGTCGATTGTACGGATGGGCGCTGGAGTTCTAAGCGGCCGCGCTCAGCTCGGCCGACGCGAGCAGCTCGTCGAGAGCGGGATTGTCGATCTCGGCCGCAAGCGCTCGGGCCGCGACGAGCGCGCCCGACTCTCCGAGACGGGCGCGGTAGACCAGGGCGTGCACGAGGAGCTCACGCATGCCTCTGCGGGCCGTGATCTTCTCCAGCTCGCCGATCCAGAGCCCGCTCGCCTCGGCTCCGTGATCGAGAGCGACGGCGCAGAGCGCGGCGCGCCCGTACGCCTCGATCCAGAGGTACGTGTCGGGCAAGCGGCGACAGAGCCTGGGCGCATCGGCGAGCAGCTCGAGGGCCCGGGGCACGTCTCCCCGCTCGGCGGCGACGAGCCCGAGACCTCGGGCTGCGATGCTCTCCCAGCACGGATCGCCCACCTGGCACCCGAGGGCGAAGGCGTGCTCCAAGCGCTCCTCCGCCGCATCGACGTCCCCGACGCGCAGGTCGATCTCGGCGCGGAACGACTCCGGCCACGGCACGAACGCGGTCCAGCCGTGGCTCTGCACGAACTCGAGCGCCTCGTCGAGCATGTGCCGCGCCTCGTCGAGCTCTCCGCGAAGGAGGTACAGCCGGCCGAGCATGGCCCGGCCGTAGGCTCCGGCTTGAACCGAGTTGGTTCGATCCGACCGGTCGATTGCCGAGCGCAGACGCTCGGCGGCCTCTGCGTAGTGGCCTACGTCGCTCCTGCAGCAACCGAGGATGACGTCGACCCAGGCAAGCTCCTCGTCGTGTCCGCGCCCGAGGTCCGTGGCGCGGGCGAGGGACGTTTCCGCGCGGTCGTAGCGGGAACGCAGGAACTGAACCCAGCCCGTCTCGCGCCAGCCCGTCGCCGCGAGCGCGTTCTCGCCGAGCTGCTCGGCGAGCGCACTGCCCTCGTGGAGCGCCGCCGCTCCCTCTTCGTCCGTTCCGCGCGCCGAGTGGACGAGCGCGCCGCCCAGCGTGACGAGCGCCCTGGCCAAGAGGTCCAGCTCGCCGGCCGCACGGGCGGCTGCGACGGCACCGCGCAGCCGCACGAGGCCGGTCTCGATCGCGGCGGCTGCGATGGCCGCCTCGCCGGCCTCCACCTGAGCCCGCACGGCCGCTCGTCCGGATACCTTCGGCCCTTTAGGCACGGGAGGGTCGGCGGCGGCCGCCCGGAGCGCCGGGCTCGGGTCGATGCCGAGCTCGCGGTTGAAGAGCTCCGTGCACGCCGTCACCTGGCGGGCCGCGGCGTCGGGGTCGCCGGCAGCTCGGAGACAGCGCGCGAGGAGGACGTGCGAGTTCTCCTCGTACGGGTTGAGGCGGACGAGTTGAGACGCGTGATCCGTCGCGGACTCGACCTCGCCCCGGGCGAGCAGCGCGAGGGCCGCCTCATGCAGTACGGCCGCCGTCGTCCCAGCGACATGGCGGCGCTCGTTCTCGAGCCAGTTCTCGAAGCCGGGGCTCGACCGGAACGCCATGCCGTCGAGGAGCTCATGTCCGAGGCCGGGCAGGGCGATTGCTTCCAGCCACGAGCCCTTGCGGAGGATCTCGACGTCGACGAACGCGGCCGGCCCGAGCGACAGCCGCACCGGATTGCCGCCCACCTCGGCGTGCGGCCCGAGCTGGCGACGGAGCGCAGAGAGCGCTGAGCGGAGCGCGCCGAGCGGATCGTCGGCCTCCGGGAACAGCAGGCCCGAGAGGCGCTCTCGGGACGACGGAACCTCGGTGCGCACGAGGAACGTGAGCAGGCCCCAGTGCTTGCGTCCCGCCGGCGCCTCCACCGCGATCCCGCCTCGCTGGACCGTGGGCGTGCCGAGGAGCTGGATCCTCAAGTCCGCCCCCGCCTCGACGGCCGGATTCCTCACACGCTCGCTCACACGCCGCATTGCAAGCCTCTAATCATCCCAGTTCATCTGGGGGAGACAACTAGACGGAGGTATCGGAGATGAGAAGGATGCTGCGGCAAAATCGGGTCGCGTCCGCTCTCGGGCTGGCGCTTCTGACCGCGATCGTCGTGGTCGGCGTGGCGGTCGCGACGCCGTCCTCGGGAGTCACGGCCGAGACCTA
>JBOHAB010000273.1:0-3051 GCA_050697655.1 Gaiellaceae bacterium | reverse complement strand
GTCCACGGGTCGTCGTGCCAGGTAGTCAGCAGCGGCTCGGCGGAGTCGAGCTGGAGCTCGGGACGCAGCGCGGAGACTGCCCCGAGCCATGTTGCCGGCCCGGCCCACACGCGCAGCCGCTCGAGCGCGTCCGGCGTTCCGGCGAAGGACGCGAGGAACGGCGCCGGGCTCCCGTCGGGCGCGAGCTGCGTATAGCACCAGTAGCGCGCCGGTACGGCCAGCACGGCGCTGGGCTCGACCGGCGCCGTCAGCGGCACGTGGAGCTTCGCCGCCTGTCCATAGCGGACGCCTGCAAGCGCTCGGGCCTTCGGCGCCGGCAGTGGCGGCTCGTAGCGCAGGGCGGCGGCGGCCGGCGCCGGGATCGCGATGACGGCGCCGTCGGCCCAGAGCTCAAGCCCGGGGGAGCCGACCCGCACCGAGCGCTCGTCCCAGGCCACCCGTTCCACAGCCGTGTCGAGGAGGAGCGCAGGACCGAGCGGGACGGCCAGAGCCTCGGCGAGACGGCTGTTGCCTCCTTCGATCCCGAAGGTGTCGAAGCGCCCGAAACCGGCGCCCGTCTCCGCCAGCACGGTCGCGTCCAGGTCGCCGGCCGGATAGCCGCTCGAGACCTCGACCCGGGCGGCGATCGCCTCCGCCGCGCCGGACGGAAGCCGAAGAGACGCGATCGCGTCCAGCACGGTCCCGTCGACTGCGACCTCGGCCAGGCGACGGACCGCGTCCTCGAGCTCGGCCGCCGAAACCACCGGCCCACCGCGCGGCTCCCGGTCCCCGTAGTGCGTGCCCTTGCGATAGAGCTGCAGGCCGAGACGGCGGGCAGTGGCCTGGAGCACCTCGTCTCCCGCGAAGACGAACTCGGCGCCACGCTCCGCGACGCCGCCCGCGAACGGAGCGGACCACACGCGTCCGCCGACCCGGGCGCGGGCCTCGACCACGACGACCTCGACCCCCTCGCGCCTGAGCGCGTCGGCAGCCGCGAGGCCGGCCAGGCCGGCACCGATGACGAAGATCCTCATGCTGCTGGCCGTCTAACCAGTGTCGAGGAGAGGGGATCTGACGCGCAGCATAGAATCACGTGGCCTTAGGCACATGCCGAAGCCGTTTCTCAGCGGGATGCTCTCGCTGCTTCTTCCTGGCGCCGGGCAGGTTTACTCGGGACGGATCTTCCGTGGGCTCGCGATCGCCGGCCTCGCCGCCTCCGCAGTGCTGGCCGCCGCCTGGTACTTCACGCGGCGCGGATCCACGCTCGCGGACGACATCGTCAGCCTGGACGTGCTCCTGGGGCTCCTCGTCGTCAACGGGCTCGTGCTCGCCGTCAGGTTCTGGATCGTGGCCGACGCCTACGCTCTCGCCGCCCGCGAGATGCGCCGCGCCCTCGGGCGTCCGCGCCCCCTGCCCGCCGCCTTCTCCCTCCTCGTCCTTGCCGTCCTGACGGCCGCGCCGCATACGGTCCTCGGCTGGGGCACCTACGTCACGTACGACACCATCGACACGGTGTTCGCGGACGAGGAGCCGCAGGACGTCCTCTCCCCTGCCGAGCTCGCCTTCCTGCCGACGCTGGTTCCCGGCTCCGGCCAGGCGCTCCACGGCGACCGCCCGCTTCCCCCACCCGAGCCGGAGCCCGAGAGTCGTAAGTGGACGACGGTCCTGCTCATCGGCGGCGACGCCGGCTACCTTCGAGTCGGTCTGCGGGCCGACACGATGATCGCGGTCTCGGTGCAGGCAAACACCGGCCGGGCCGCGCTCTTCTCGATCCCTCGGAACCTCGACAACGCACCGCTGGTCGGCAAAGCAGGCGAGGCTTACGGCACGTTCCCCGACATCCTGAATGCGCTGTACCGCTTCGCGCAGGCCCGGCCCGAGCTCTTTCCCGGCGGGAAGGACCCCGGCGCCACGGCGCTCAAGCAGACCGTCTCCGGTCTGCTCGGCATCCCGGTTCACTACTACGTCATGGTCGACCTGCGCGGGTTCGTGGAGGTCGTGGACGCGCTCGGCGGCATCCGCATGATCGCGCCGGACAGCGTCGACGACCTCACCTCTCCGGCTTACCCGGGTGAACCGTGGACGGACGTCGAGGTCTGGGAGGGGCAGAAGGTTTCCCTCGACGGCCGACACGCGCTCGCCTACGCGCGTTCGCGTTCCGCCTCGAGTGACTACACCCGCATGGTCCGACAGCGCTGCATCCTGGCCGCGATGGCCGCCCGCATCAACTCCATGCGCGCCGTCCGCTCCCTTGCGCGCCTCTCAGATGCGGCCAAGACGTACGTCTCGACCGACATCCCGGGCCGCCGGCTGCCCGACCTCGTCAAGCTCCTGCGCGGGATCGACCCGTCCCGCACGCTCGCAGTCAGCTTCACCCCGCCTGCATTCAGCGTGGCCGAGCCCGACGTGGCGGCGTACCGCGCGACGGCTCGCCGGATGATGCGCCAGCGGATCCCAGGCATTCCCGGCGACGGCGTGCGGGCCGTCGCGGGGCTCTGCGACACGGGTTAGCACGACGCCCACGCCGGTAGCCTGGGCCAGACGACGAGAGCGAGCCTGGAGGTGCTCCATGCTGGGTTGGGTAGACGACATCGAGCGCGCGACGCTCGACAACGACACGTTCCGCACCGTGCTCTTCACGGGTGAGCACACGCAGCTGACGGTGATGCGCCTCGCGCCCGGGGAGGACATCGGCCGCGAGGCACACGACCACATCGACCAGTTCATCCGCATCGAGCAGGGATCGGCGCGGGTCGAGTTCGGCGCCGCCGAGGACCGCGTCGACGAGACCCACGAGGTCAGCGACGACTGGGCAGCGATCGTTCCGGCCGGTGTCTGGCACAACGTCGTCAACACCGGAGACCGGGAGCTGAAGCTCTACTCCCTCTACTCCCCGCCCGAGCACCCGGACGGGACGGTGCACGAGACGAAGGCCGACGCCGAGGAGGCCGAGCGCTCACACCACGGCTAGCTGTCCTGCCTACGGACGTTGTGAACGCGGCTGGTCGGTGGTAGGCCGCCGAGGGAGCTGTGAGGTCTGCGCTCGTTGTAGTAGCGCAGCCAGTGTGGCAG
>JBOHAB010000272.1:0-3110 GCA_050697655.1 Gaiellaceae bacterium | reverse complement strand
CCGGGTGGATGGCGTACTTGACGTCCACGCCGCGCCGCTCGAGCAGGTCGGCGAGCTCGCGCGCGTTGTGCTGCGCCTGCGCGACCGCGAGGCCGTAGCCCGGGACGATCACGACCCGGCTCGCGTAGGCGAGCATGACCGCGGCGTCCTCGGCGGTGACCTCCCGGTAGCTCTTCGCCTCGCCGTTTGCCGGCGCTTCGCCCGCGGCCGCCGCGGGGGCGCCGAACGCTCCGAAGAGGACGTTGGCGAGGGAGCGGTTCATGGCTCGCCCCATCAGGATCGTGAGCAGCGTCCCCGAAGCCCCGACGAGCGTCCCGCCGATGATGAGCGCGGTGTTCTCAAGGACGAAGCCGGTCGACGCGGCTGCCAGGCCGGTGAACGCGTTCAGGAGCGAGATGACGACCGGCATGTCGGCGCCGCCGATGGGAAGGACGAGCAGGACGCCGAAGAGCAGGGCCCCGACCACGAGCACGACCGCCCAGACCCCCGCCTCGGTGGCGCCGGCGAGCACGCCTACGCCGAGGAGCGCGGCGAAGAGGAGGCCGTTCACGATCTGCTGGCCGGCGAAGACGAGCGGCCGGCCGGGCAGGAGCTCCTGCAGCTTCGCGAAGGCGACCAAGCTCCCCGAGAAGCTGATCGAGCCGATCAGCGCCGAGAAGAGCATCGCCCCCATGTACTCGGGGAGAACGTGTCCGGTCGCGGGGCTGAGCCGATGGAACTCCGCCGCCGCGATCAGCGCCGCCGCCCCGCCACCGACGCCGTTGAACAGCGCCACCATCTGCGGCATCGCGGTCATCTTCACCAGCCGCGCCGAGGCGACCCCGATCACGGTTCCGACGGCGACACCGGCGACGATCAGCCAGTACGAGTCGATCTCGGGACTGAGCAGGGTGAAGAGGATCGCGATCGCCATCCCGAACGCCGCCACGACGTTGCCCGAGCGTGCCGTCGAAGGCGAGGACAGCCGCTTGATCCCGACGATCAGGCAGACCCCTGCAGCGAGGTAGGCCAGGTTGATCGTCGTCTGCGACACGGCCAGGATCACTCGGGCTCCTCCGGCTGGTCCGGTCGGCGCTTGAACATCTCCAGCATCCGGTCGGTGACGAGAAAGCCCCCGACGACGTTGACGGTCGCGAAGACGACGGCGACGAACGCGAGCACCTGCTCGAGCGTCGAGTCGGCCGAGCCGGCGATCAGCATCGCTCCGACGAGGACGATGCCGTGGATCGCGTTCGTCCCTGACATGAGCGGCGTGTGCAGGAGCGCGGGCACCCGAGAGATCAGCTCGATGCCGAGGAAGACGGCGAGCACGAAGACGGTGATGCTGTTCAGGAGCGCTTGGCTCAATCGTCGGGCTCCCGCATGACCTTGCCGCCGTGGGCGACGCAGGTCTCGCGCACGATCTCGTCCTCGAAGTCGAGCCGGAGAGCGCCCTCCTCGACGATCAGGCCGACGAAGGCCTGGACGTTCCTCGAGTACATCTGACTCGCGTGGACCGGCATCGTCGCCGCCAGGTTCGTGAGCCCGACGATCGTGACGCCGTCGACGACGACCGTCTTTCCGGGCTCGGTCGCCGCGCAGTTGCCGCCGGCCTCGGCGGCGAGGTCGACGATCACGGACCCCGTAGCCATGCCGCGCACGGCCTCCTCCGTGATCAGCTCGGGGGCGGGGCGTCCGGGGACGAGGGCCGTGGTGATGACCGCGTCGGACCCGGCCGCGTGGTGGGCGATCAGCTGCTGCTCGCGCGCGTGCTGGTCCTCGGCGAGCGCGACCGCATAGCCGCCGAGCCCCTCGGCCCCTTCGACGTCGAGCTCGAGGAAGGCCGCGCCCAGGCTCTCCACCTGCTCCTTGACGACCGGGCGCACGTCGAAGGCCGAGACGACGGCGCCCAGCCGGCGGGCTGTGGCGATCGCCTGCAGCCCGGCGACGCCGGCGCCGAGCACGAGGATCTTCGCGGGCGGGATCGTGCCGGCGGCGGTCGTCAGCATCGGGAAGAACTTGCCGAGGCGCTCCGCGGCGAGGATGGCTGCCTTGTAGCCGGAGGCCGTGCTCTGGGACGAGAGCGCGTCCATCGGCTGGGCGCGGGTCACGCGAGGGATCGAGTCGAGGGAGAAGGCTGTGACGCCGCGCTCGGCCAGCGCGCGGCTCAGCTCCGGATGGACGAGCGGCTGGAGGAGGGCGACCAGCACCTGCCCGTCACGCAGGCGCTGAACCTCCTCGGCGGAGGGCCGGCGCACCTTGCAGACGACGTCGGCCTCGGCGTAGAGCTCCTCCGCCGAGACGAGCCGCGCGCCCGCATCCTCGTAGGCGCCGTCGGAGAACGCGGCAGTCTCGCCGGCTCCCCGCTCGACGAGCGCCTCGACCGCGTCGCCCACCAGCCGCCGCGCCGTGTCGGGCACGACGGCCACGCGGGTTTCCCCCGGATCGGACTCCCTGGCGACACCCACTTTCATGTTTCGGGCGAGAGTCTAAGCTGCGCCCATGGATGGATGGTTGGAGGAGGCGCGCGCAAAGCTCGCCGAGACGGTCGGCGAGGACGCATCCGCCTACGACCTCTCGCGTGCCGAGATGGACGAGCTGCTCGAGCTGGCGCGCGTGGCCGCGCACGCGAGCGGGGAACGGACGAACGCGCCGCTTCTCTGCTACCTCGTCGGGCTCGCGCGCGGACGGCACGGCGCCGACCTCGCCGACCTCGTCGATGCGACGGTCGGCACCTCGGCCTAGCGCTCATGGCGGCTCTCGAGGGTAGGACCGCGATCGTCACCGGCGCTTCGAGCGGCATCGGGCTGACGACGGCCCGGGCGCTCGCGGCCGAGGGCGCGCGCGTCGCGCTGGGCGCCCGCCGCACCGATCGCCTGGAGACGATCGCGGAGGAGCTGGGAGCAGGCCACGTGGTCGGGCAGCTCGACGTGACCGATCCCGGCAGCAGCAGGTCCTTTGTCGAAGTCGCCGTAGGAAAGTTCGACAGGATCGACATCCTCGTGAACAACGCAGGGCTGGCACTCGGCCGCACGACGATCGAAAAGGGCTCCGACGAGGACGACCGGATCATGGTCGAGACCAACGTCCTCGGCCTCCTCCGCATCACCCGGCTCGTGCTTCCCCACATG
>JBOHAB010000271.1:0-3112 GCA_050697655.1 Gaiellaceae bacterium | reverse complement strand
TGGCGGAAGGGACGCCGGCGGAGATCCGGCGCAACATCGACGTCACCGCCGCCTACCTCGGGAGCGCCAGTGCCTGACACGATGCTGGAGATCAGAGATCTCGAGCTTCGCTACGGCGGCGTTCCCGCCGTTCGCGAGCTCAGCCTGCGGCTCGAGCGCGGCGAGGTGGTGGGGCTCGTCGGCCCGAACGGCGCCGGCAAGACCTCGACGCTCCTGGCGATCATGGGCGTCGTCCAGCCGTATCGTGGGGAGATCCGGCACGCAGGGCGTCCGCTCGCGGGCCTCGGGACGGACGCGATCGTGCGCTCGGGCGTCGCGCTCGTGCCCGAGGGCCGGCAGATCTTCCCGGAGCTCACGGTTGAGGAGAACCTTCGGCTCGGGCTGGTCGGGCGCCGCTCGCGGGACGGGGCCGAGGAGGACCTCGCACGCGTGGCCGCGCTCTTTCCCGTCGTCGCCGAGGATCGCCTCCGCCCCGCGGGCGTGCTCTCCGGCGGACAACAGCAGCAGCTCGCGATCGCGCGGGCGCTCGTCGCCCGGCCCGACCTGCTCCTCCTCGACGAGCCCTCTCTGGGACTGGCGCCCGCGGTCGTCGACGACGTCTTCGCCGCGCTCGCGGAGATCAGGGAGAGCGGCGTCACGATCCTGCTCGTCGAGCAGCGGGCGCAGTTCGCCGTCGGCTTCGCCGACCGCACCCACGTGCTCGCGAACGGGGAGCTCAGGCTGACGCTGACCCCGGCAGACGCCGACGACACCGCCCGCATCACCGCGGCCTACTTCGGATCATGAGCGCGCTCCAGACCCTGATCGACGCCGTAGCGCTCGGGTCGATTTACGCGCTCGTCGCCATGGGGATCGGCCTGGTCTTCGGCGTCATGCGGCTGATCAACTTCGCCCATGGCGAGCTGATCACCGCCGGCGCCTACGCGCTCGCCCTCACGAACCACCTGCCGCTCGCTGTCAGCCTCGTTACGTGCTTCGGGGTCGTGATCGCGCTCGCGCTCGCGATGGACGTCACCTACCGGCCGCTCAGGACGACGACGCCGACGACGATGCTGGTGACCACGTTCGCCGTCTCGTTCCTCCTCCAGGCCGTCGCACTCCTCGCCTTCGGTGCGCGTGGGGAGAACGTCGGCGTCCTCCCCGGGCTGAACCGGGCAGTCGAGATCGGCGACCTGCGCATCCGCTGGGTGACTCTCGTCTCCATCGCGGTGGGCGGAGTGCTCCTCGGCGCGACCGCCGCCGTGCTCACGCGGACCGACATCGGGCTGCAGATGCGCGCGGCCGCGATGAACGCGCAAACGGCGCGGCTGCTCGGCGTCCGCGCCTCGACGGTCATCCGCTTCGCGTTCATCCTGGCCGGAATCCTGGCCGCCTCGGCGACGGTCCTGCTCACGGTGCAGCGGCCTCTCGTCACGCCGAGCTACGGCTTCCAGCTCGTGATCCCGGCGCTCGTGGGAGTGGTCGTCGGCGGCATGGACCGACTCGTGAGCGCGACGCTGGGCGGCTTCGCAATCGGGTTCGCGGCCGCCGTGCTCGGCGACGTCCTCCCGGCCGACGGGCGCGTCTTCCTGGACACCGCGCTCTTCCTGCTCGTCATCCTCGTCCTGCTCGCGCGCCCCAGCGGTCTCTTCACCCGCTCGCGCGCGGCCTGGGAGCGGCTATGAGACGGCTCACCGCGGGTTCCCAGCTGCTCGCGCCGGTGCTGCTTCTCGCTCTGGTCGGGGTGGTCGGGAGCTTCACGTCGCGGTCGGTGCAGTTCCAGTTTCGCTTCGCGCTCGTGATGGCGACGATCGTGATCGCGCTCTACGTCTTCGTCGGAAACTCGGGTGTCGTCTCCTTCGGCCACATCAGCTTCGTGGCCGTCGGCGCCTTCGCCGCCGGCCTGACGACCGTGCCGGAGGCGCTGAAGCTCTCGCTCAGTCCCGACCTCTTCCCCGTAATCGCGGGCGCCGAGGTGGGAAACGCCGTCTCGCTCCTACTCGCCGCCGCCGTCGGCGGCCTCTTCGCCCTGATCGTCGGCGGGCCGCTCATGCGTCTGTCCGGGCTCTCGGCGGGCATCGCCACCTTCGCCGTGCTCGTGATCACGAACAACGTCCTCCGGAACTGGGAGGCGATCGGCCCGGGCGCCCGGACGCTCTCGCTCGTCCCGGAGACGACCGGCTTCCTCCAGGCGACGGTCGGGGTGATCGCGGTCGCCGTGCTCGCCTTCCTCTACCAGCGCAGCCGCTTCGGCCGGGTCCTCCGCGCCTCGAGCGAGGACGCCCCCGCCGCGGAGGGGGCGGGGATCGACATCTACCGGCAGCGGCTGCTCGCCTTCGCGCTCTCGGGCGCGCTGGCCGGGTTCGCCGGCGGCCTGCTCGTGCACCTCCTCGGCAGCATCACGACGCAGCAGGTGTACCTCGACCTCACCTTCGTCACCCTCGCCATGCTCGTGATCGGAGGCGTCCGCAGCCTCTGGGGGGCGGTGGTCGGCGCGCTGCTCGTCAGCGGCGTCAACTCCTTGCTCCTCACCGCGGAGAACGGGCTCGACCTGGGGGTGACCGAGCTCACCGTCCCCACCGGCACCCGCCTGGTTACGCTGGGCGTCGTCATGGCGCTGATTCTCCTCTTCCGTCCACGCGGCCTCACGGGCGGCCGCGAGGTGACGCTGGGGAGGCCGTGACGAGGGTCTGCGTGGTCGGATGCGGAGCCGTCGGCTCCCTCTTCGCGGCGTCCCTCGCGCAGCTCGAGGACGTTGAGGTCTGGGCGTACGACCTCGACGCCGAGCACGTCCGCGCGATCAACGAGCACGGCCTCCGTCTCTCCGGCGCCGGCGAGCTCGTCGGCCGCCCGCACGCGACGGCCGACGCCTCGAAGCTGCCTCCCTGCGAGCTCGGGATCGTGGCCACGAAGAGCATGCACACGGACGCTGCGGTGGCCGCGGTCGCGCACGCCCTCGCGGACGGCGCCGTCTGCTCGGTCCAGAACGGGCTCGGGAACGAGGAGGCGATCGCCGAGCACGTGCCTCGGGTGATCCGCGGCACGACCTTTCCCGCCGGTCGCATCGTCGAGCCGGGCCACGTCCAGTGGGACGTCAAGGGCGACACGACGATCGGGCCGTTCGAGCCGAGCC
>JBOHAB010000270.1:0-3138 GCA_050697655.1 Gaiellaceae bacterium | reverse complement strand
AGGAGCGTCGCCCGGCGGTCGCCGAGATCGACGATCAGGTGCATCCGCACGACCACGTAGCCGCCGAGGGCCGATCGGGGCACCCAGCCTGTCGTGTTGTTGGGAAGGACGGGCAGGCGCACGCGCACCCAGAGCGAGTCGGCTTCGGACTGCTCGCTCCCGAGCACCAGCACGAGGTTCGTCGTTCCCTCGGGTGTCCTGGCTCCGACCCTGGCGACCCCTGGGAAGCCCGCCCCGGGCCCCGAACGCGCGGTCACCGCTCTGAGCACGGGCGCCCAGCTCGACTCGAAGGCGGAGGCACGGAGCCGAGTCGGCGCCGGCACCTCGAATGCAGGCTCCGGCGGGTCGGCGAGCGCCACGGCTCCGCCGCCCCGTGCGGTCGCGGACGAGCGGGGCACGCTCCCGTCGCTCTCGGTGGGACGAACCGAGCCGATTGTGACGCCGAGAGCGGCCCCGCCGAGCGCCGCGACGACGATCAGCCGCAGGCGGGGTGACAGGCTCATCCCGTGAACGCCGGCTTCTTGTTCTTCTTCGCGCGCGTTCGGGGTCTTCGGGCGATGAAGCCGGTATTTCGCACCAGGCGGAGGGTCTGCGCCTCCGACGTCGCCTGGTCGAAGGCCTCGGCGGCCGGACGGCTCCCCGCGATGTACCTGATCCACGCGGCATGCCGAGCCTCGACGGTGTGGATGCCGACCGCCGCGGCCAGCACCTGCGGGGATTGGATGTTGTGCGCCTGCCCCTTGTAGGCGGCCGTCCCGAGGTCCTCGAAGGCGACCGCCGTCCGGATGAAGCTCGATGCCTTCTCCGTGACGCCGCGGAAGTCGAAGTACGGCCTCGCGATCGCCTTCTTGCCGAGCACGTCGCGGAGCGCCCTCACATGGGCTCGCTCCACGGCTCCGACGACGCGCGTCAGGCGCGCGGCCGGCCCCGAGAGAGCTCCCTTCCGCTCGGCCTCGGTGTAGAAGGCGTCCTGCAGGTACTCGAGCGCGAGCGCGTAGTTGAGAATGGCTACGTCGCCCGCCCTCAGCGCCGCACTCGCCGTGGGTGGCCGGCCGAGAGCGACCGCCGCCAGGATGCCGCTCCCTGCCTTCAGGAAGCCGCCTCGAGATGACCGTGGCAGCCGGTCGAGCGCCTCTCTGATCGCGCCGTCCCGGTCGAGGTCGTCGAGAGCGAGATCGGGAATGTCTCGAAACGTCATGGCGCCTCCCCTCATGCCTCTTGAATGA
The DNA here is from genome assembly GCA_050697655.1 of Gaiellaceae bacterium. Classification (GTDB taxonomy): domain Bacteria; phylum Actinomycetota; class Thermoleophilia; order Gaiellales; family Gaiellaceae; genus JAIBJN01. The sequence goes on along the minus strand of JBOHAB010000270.1, from coordinate 1,912 downwards.
ACCCGAGCTCGTCGAGTTGCTGCTCGGCCTCGGCCCGCGAAAGCGGCGCGTCGACCGCCTGCGAGGCCGGCGGCCTACCCGCGATCGCGCGGACCCAGGCAGCGTGCCGGGCGTCCACCGAGACGACGGTGGCCGCCGCCTTGAGGCCCGCTTCCGTCAGGTTGGCCGCCTGGCCGTTATAGGCCCCGACGGCCAGGTCTTCGAGCGAGGCGGCCGCGGCTGCGAACGCGTCCGCGTCCGTTGTCGCGTCGCCGAAGTCCGTCGCGGGCGCTTCCTGCGCGGCCATTCCCAGCGCCTCGGTCAGGTAGCCGACGTGCTCCCGCTCGTGCCCGGCGGCGACCTTGGCGAAGTCGAGGAGCTCCGCCGGGAGCGCTGCCTGCGAGGCCGCTTCGTCGTAGAAGGCGGCCTGCACCTGCTCGAGGAGCAGCGCGAAGTTGAAGATCTCCGCGTCCTGCGCCGGAGATTGCGCGGAGGACGCAAGCCGCGGTAGAGCCGCCGCCAACGCGCCCCCTACGAGCACGGTTCCCCCGGCGGCGAGCGCACGCCTGAGAAAACGGTCACGCGAATCCGGGTCGTCGACCCGTGGATAGCCCGGTATGCCTGCCACGATTCTCTCCTTTCTAGGTCCAGACGCCAGCCTGGTTCGTCGAAACCGCCCAACCGGTTCGGTCCGAACCTGAGTGAGTAGACTCGGCGCATGACTCTCATCTCCTTCGCCCGGGGCTTTCCGGGCCCGGATCTGCTTCCAATCGACGAGTTCGGCGACTGCGCGCAGGCGGCGCTCGCCCGTGACGGGGCCACCGCCCTCAACTACGGGCCTGCGCTCGGCTACCTGCCGCTGCGCGAATGGATCGCCGACCGCCACGGCGTCGACGTCGGCCGCGTCCTGATCGCGAACGGCTCACTCCAGGCGTTCAGCTTCATCGCGCGGCACCACGTGCAGGCCGGCGCGAAGGTCTTCGTGGAGGCGCCTTGCTACGACCGCTCGCTCCGGATCCTGAAACGGCTCGGCGCCGAGGTGGAGTCGGTCCCGCTCTCCGACGACGGCCTCGACCTCGACGCGCTCGAGCAGGCATTCGCCGAAACGACCGGCCCAAGCCTCGTCTACACGATCCCGACCTTCCAGAACCCGAGCGGGCGCACGCTCTCGGAGCCGAACAGGAGCCGCCTCATCGAGGTCGCCGGGACGCACGGCGCGACGATTCTGGAGGACGACCCCTACGGCCTCCTCCGCTTCGGCGGCGACGGCCTGCCGCGCCTTTTCGAGCTTGCCGGCGGCGAGGGCGTGATGTTCCTCTCGTCCTTTTCCAAGACGGTCGCCCCGGGCATCCGGGTCGGCTTCGCCATCCTCCCGGAGGAGCTGATCGGCGCGATGGAGACACTCGTGCTCGAGAACTACGTCTCGCCGGTGATGTTCGTCGAGGCGACGCTCTTCGAGTTCGTCTCGCGCGGCCGCTTCGACCCCAACGTGGAGCAGGTCCAGGAGGCCCTGCACGTCCGGCGGGACACGATGATCTCCGCCCTCGCGCGCGAGATGCCGGAGGGCACGCGCTGGAACGAGCCCGACGGCGGCTATTTCCTGTGGGTCGACTTGCCGGAAGGGATGAGCGCCGAGAGACTCCTCGCCCAGGCCGACGAGGTGGGCGTCGCCTTCATCAAGGGCTCGGACTTCTTCGTCGACGGCGGCGGGGAGTCGTCGCTTCGGCTCGCGTTCTCCTACGAACGGCCCGAGGCGATCGACGAGGGAATCTCGCGCCTGGGGCGGCTCGTCCGCGACGCCGTCGCCGTCCCAGCGTGACCGTCGCTCGCCTCCGGCTCGCTCCCGTGGGGGAAACCATGTTTCCCCCACGGACCCCCTTCTTTGAGACAGTGAGGGAACCTCCCGGTTCCCTCACACACCCTCCCCACGCTC
>JBOHAB010000269.1:0-3156 GCA_050697655.1 Gaiellaceae bacterium | reverse complement strand
ACCCTCCGTGATGTCCGAGTCGAACTGCCCCGCGCCGGCCGAGAATCCCTCGCGGTCCTGGTCGGGGTCGAAGACGACCTTGCAGTCTCGGACGAGCAGTGGCCCGGCGTGCACGAGGTCACCGGAGGGCGTGTCGGGGAAGTCCTCGCGCGCGGCGAGGAGAACGTCTCCGTCCTTGATGGCGACACAGGCGCGGCGCGAAGCGTAGGGAGGGACGATCGGCTCGTGGGGAATGGGATCGCCGTCGATCCAGAGGTCGCCGAGGGGCCGGTACGGATCGCGCACGAAGAAGCCGCCGATGATGGCCTCATCGACCTCGTTCGTCGTGGACCAGACGTCGAGACGATCGGTGTCCGGAAAGTGCACCACACGAGCCTGAGTCGAGGAGCGCGGGTGCCGCACCGCGTAGAGCGTCGTGACCTCGCCGTCGCCAAGCTGGTGCCTCCAGAGCAGGTACTCGATCCCGTCCGGCTCCCCGCCCATTTGCTCCGGGCTACGGCTCGCGCGCGCGTGTAAACGTCGCGACAAACGTGCCTGAGGCTGTGAGAAGGTTGAGCGAGGGCCCGACCACCTCGAAAGCGCGACGGCGTCGAAAGCGCCGTCAGAAACGCGTTCTCCTGCTCCATGATCCCATCGGGCCCTGCGCAAGCCTTCCTCGTCGCCGCGGGAGCGGCGATCTCGATTCCGCCCCGGTCGGTCGTGTACGTCGTCCGGTAGGTGTTGCAGCCGGCCGAGCCGGAGAGCGTGCCGCCCTCGGCGAACGTCGCCGTGATCTCGGCCCCGGCGATCAAGCTCGAGACCGCATCGGCCTGAATGACCGAGGTCGCCTCCCACGTGCCCACCGGCGTCGCAGCGCGGTAACGAACGAGCTCCGCCCCGTCGCCGTCGAGCAGGACGAGCTCGTTGTCCTCCGCCCGCCAGACCCTTACGCTCTCGAGCGCGCCGTTGTACTCGCGCTCCACGGCGTCGGCAGGCGGCGGGCAGCCCATGGCCGTCTGTGCGATTTCCCCTAGCTCGAGCGAGTCGCCGTCCACCGTGTACGGGCCTCTGAAGCGGTTGCAGCCTGTCGAGCCGGTGACCATCCCATCCGCGAACGTCGCGCTCGGCGCCACGTCCTCCCAGCCCTCGACGTCCACGCCGGAGGCGAGCACCCAGGGTGTCCCCTCGAGCGCCGACGGATCCGCAGGGCTCGCCTCGTCCTCACCGCAGGCCGCGGCGGCTCCCAAGACGAGCAGCGCCCCCAGCGGTGCTAGCACGAGCCTCAGGGGCCGCGATCCTAACCGCCCCCTCGCCTAGACTGCACGGCCTGCCCCCTGCGCCGTTACCCGACGAGCTGGTCGAGTTCATCAAGGAGCCGTACGCTGCGGTCATCGCGACGGTCCGATCCGACGGCGCTCCGTATGCGGCCGCCACCTGGTACGACTGGGACGACGGGCGCATCCTCGTGAACATGGATTTCGAACGGCTGCGCCTGAGCCACATGCGCCGCGATCCGCGGGTTGCGATCACGGTGCTCGACCTCGAAGACTGGTATCGCACGGTCACGGTGCTCGGCCAGGTGGTCGAGATCCGGGACGACGAGGGTCTCGTCGACATCGATCGACTCTCGCAGCGCTACCGCGGCACGCCGTACAAAAACCGCGAGCGCAAGCGCGTCACGGCCCTGATCGAGCCGGAACGCTGGCACGACCACTCGTAGCCGCCGTAAGATCATCTCGCCTTGACTCGGGTCCTTCCTTCGACCGGGGCCGTCGACGAGCACATCGAGGCGAACGTGGAAGAGCTCGTCGAGCTCGTGCGCGCCCTCGTCCAGTTCGACACCACCTCGGTTGATCTCTCACCGGGGTCCGCGCGAACGACCAACCAGGAGGCCGAGCTCCAGGCGTATATCGGGGAGCGGCTGCTCGCGCTCGACGCCGAGGTCGACCAGTGGGAGCCCGACGCCGCCGAGCTCGCCGACCACCCGATGATGCCTCCGTGGCATCACTGGCGGGGGCGGCCGCTCACCGTGGGGACGATCGCCGGCGCCGGCGGCGGCCGCAGCCTCATCGTCAACGGCCACATCGACGTCGTCGACGCCGGCGATCGCGCGCGCTGGGCCTCCCCACCCTTCGCCGCCGACGTGCGCGACGACCGAATCTACGGGCGCGGCGCCGTCGACATGAAGGGCGGGATCGGGGCCGCGCTCTTCGCGCTCGAGGCGCTGCATGCCTGCGGTGTCCGCCTGGCCGGCGACGTCGTCTTCGAGACCGTCCCGGACGAGGAGACCTGCGCGATGGGAACGGTCGCGGCGATCGCGCGCGGCTACCGCGGCGACGCGGGGCTCGTCCCCGAGCCGACCCGGCTCAACCTGTGGATCGCCACGCGCGGGCTCCTGCACGGAACGTTGACCATCGAGGGCCGCTCAGCACACGCCGAAACGAACCAGCCGCACTGGCGCGAGGGCGGCGGCGTCAACGCGATCCAGAAGGCCATGGCCGTGCTGGCCGGGCTCGACCGCCTCACCGCCGACTGGGTCGCGCGCAAGGACAAGCGGCATCCGCTCCTCGGCACGCCTTCCGTCAACCCGACGGTCGTGCGCGGCGGGAGCTTCATCTCCAACATCCCCGAGTCCTGCGAGGTCGCGCTCAACGCCACGTACCTGCCAGGAAACGCCGACGAGCGGGGATACGGCTCGATCCCGCGGGCCGAGATCGAGGAGGCAGTCGCCGCGGTCGCGACCGAGGACGACTGGCTGGCGGAGCATCCTCCCAGCTGGAGCTGGTACACGGACTATCCGCCCTCAGAGATCGACCCAGACTCCGCGATCGTCGCGGTGGCGCAGCAGGCCGGCCGGGATGTCGGCGTCGAGGTGCAGGCCGAGGGCATCGACACGACGTACGACGGCGCGCTCCTGACGCTCTTCGCGGAGACTCCCAGCCCTGCCTTCGGCCCGGGGGACCTCGCGCGAGCGCACGCCCCGGACGAATGGGTGGGGATCGACGAGCTCGTGTTCGGAGCCAAGGTCTACGCGCGCGCGATCTCGCTCTGGTGCGGGGTGGTCGAGTAAGTGAACGTCGCTCGCCTCCGGCTCGCTCGCGGGGGGGAAACCATGTTTCCCCCACGTGCCCCCTTCTTTGAGACAGTGAGGGAACCTCCCGGTTCCCTCACACACCC
>JBOHAB010000268.1:0-3163 GCA_050697655.1 Gaiellaceae bacterium | reverse complement strand
GAACTGGGCGCCGACGAGCTCGTTCTCCTCGCGGGCGAGCGTGGCGAGCCGACTGATCTGCTCGGTTACTTCCTTCTCCTGGTCGAGCGCAAGCCGGACCGGGGCGACCGGGTCCTTGAAAGTAGTCTTCGGCTCTGCCACCGCCGGCACCGTTACGGGGAGGTCGGCGTCGAGCAGGTACTGCACGATCATGTGGGCGTGGTTTCGCTCCTCGACGGCCTGCCGGTAGAAGTGCGCGGCGAGCTGGGGGAGAGTCTCCTGGTCGTAATAGACGGCGATGGCGACGTACTGCTGCGAGGCGGCGTACTCGTTGGCGATGTGGGCGTTCAGCTCTTCGGCGAAGCTCATCGTGTGCGTACATTACGTGGAGAGACCGACGAAAGGGACGAAATGGAAGGTGGATTCGGCTTCCCGCTGGGAGGCGACCCGGAAGACCTGATGCGCGGGCTCCGCGAGTTCGCGGAGCGCCAGACCGAGGCGGTGCAGGAGTCGCAGCGCGAGCAGTTCGCGACGCTGACGCTCAACACTGCCGTCGAGCTGACCGGCGCCGCGCTCAAGCGGATGCACGTCGACGGCACGCCTGACGAGCAGGCGATCGCGCTCCGCGACGGGATGCGCGTGCTCTTCCCCGAGGCGGTAGCCCTCGTCTCGGCCGCCCGCCAGGGCTTCATGCGGGAACGCTAGGGACACCAGGCCCGATGCCGTTCCCGGATGCCGGCACGCTCGCGGTCTTCGCCGCGGCGGCCGTCGCCCTGCTCGTGATCCCGGGCCCGGCCGTCCTCTACATCGTCACCCAGTCGATCGCGCACGGGCGCGGCGCCGGTCTCGTCTCCATGCTCGGCGTCCAGGCGGGCGGGCTCGTTCACGTCGCCGCCGCGGCGCTCGGCCTCTCGGCCCTGCTCCTGCAGTCGGCGACGGCGTTCAACGTCGTCAAGTACGCCGGCGCCGCCTACCTGATCTTCCTCGGGCTGCGGAAGCTGCTCAGCCGCGAGCGGTTCGAGACGACCGGCGAGCGTCCCCCGCGGCGGCTGGACAAGCTCTTCGCGCAGGGCATCGTCGTCAACATCCTCAATCCGAAGACGGCGCTCTTCTTCTTCGCGTTCCTGCCGCAGTTCGTCGACGTGGACAAGGGCTCGGTCGGGCTCCAGATCGCCATCCTCGGGGCCTTCTTCATCCTCATCGCCGTCGTCAGCGACGGGATGTACGCGCTCGCCGCCGGGACCGCCTCGGATTGGCTCCGCGGCAACCCGCGCTTCCTGCGGGCGGAGCGCTGGATCTCCGGGACGGTGCTCGTGGGGCTGGGCGTGACGGCGGCGCTGTCCGGATCCAACCGGAAATAGCCTTCCACTTCAGGGGCACCCCGGCCCACCACCCACTTCCGAGTCTAGTGCCGAAAAGCGCGCGCGTGGCGCGCAAGGTGTCAAGGGAGTGAACGGGGGGTGTGCCGGCTCAGCCGATCTCGACGCGGCGGGCGAGCCGGTAGAACGTCTCCCTGAACCCACGGGCGGGCCAGAAGCGGGACGACTCCAGGTTGGCCACTCGCCAGTCCGTGTGGACGGTCGCAAAGTCGGCCTCGCGCGCCCACGCGAGTGCGTGCTTCGTGAGCGCGACCCCGGCGCCGAGGCCGCGTGCCTCCGGGAGTGTCGCGGCGACCGCGAGGTAGACGGACTCAGGCGGTCTCGCGAGGTCGGGCTCCTCCGGCTCGAGGAGCAGATGGCCGACGACTCGGCCGTCGAGCTCGGCGACGAAGTAGGCGGTTCCCGGCTGCGCCAGGGTCTCTTCCCAGTCGGCGAGGAAGGCCGCGACCGGTGGCACTTCGAGGCCGGTGAAGGTCGGTGCCTGCCGGTGGTGCTCCCAGATCTGCGTGACCAGCGACGGCGTCGCACGCAGGTCGTCGATCGTCCCGTCACGGACTGAGACGCCTGCCGGGCGGGCGGGCTCCGAGGCGCCGCTCTCCCGGATGCCGTGCGCCTGCATGTGCGCGAAGGCGAGCCGGAACCAGGGGGTTGCAAGCTCCTGCACACCAGGAACGAGAGCCACGTGGAGCTGGGCGCCGTCGGCGACCCAACGCTCGGCCGCGAAGCGGCAGAGATCGCGGACGAGCTCCGGCTCGCGTGCCGCGTGGCCGGCGAGCCCTACCCAGACGTGCCGATGCCACCACTCGTTCTCGTTCATGCTCCCGATCAGGTACCCGACGACCTCGCCCTCGGCGACGGCGACGGCGCCGCTCGTGCTCTCCTTCGCCCAGGCTCGTGCGAGGGTGGCGCCGGCGTCCTCGACCGGCGCCAGCAGCGGCTCGGCGACGCGGTGGCGCTCGTGGCGGGCCGCGAGGAGCTCCGCCGCGGCCCCGACGTCCGAGCCCTCGAACGCGCGAAGCTCGACCGCTCTAGCCCTCCTGGGAGGCCTCGGCCACCGCGCGCTCCTTGATCTCCTCGACCACCGCCGGGTCGGCGAGAGTGGTCGTGTCGCCCAGCGTGCGGTTCTCGGAGACGTCCTGCAGGAGCCTGCGCATGATCTTCCCGGAGCGCGTCTTCGGCAGCTCGGGCGTGAAGACGACGTTGGCGGGGCGGGCGATCTTGCCGATCTTCGTCGCCACGTGCTCGCGCAGCTCGGCCATCATCTCCGACGACCCGTCCTCGCCGCCCTTGAGGCTGACGAAGGCCACGATCGCCTGGCCGGTCGTCTCGTCCCGCCGCCCGCAGACGGCGGCCTCGGCCACCTTGGGATGGTCGACCAGCGCGCTCTCGACCTCGATCGTCGAGATCCGGTGGCCGGACACGTTCATGACGTCGTCGACCCGGCCCATGAGCCAGAAGTCGCCGTCCTCGTCGATGCGGGCGCCGTCGCCGGCGAAGTACATGCCGGGGAAGCGGCTCCAGTAGGTCTCGACGAAGCGGTCGTGATCCTTGTAGATGCCGCGCAGCATCGCGGGCCAGGGCCGGCGCAGCACGAGGTAGCCGCCTCCGCCGGGCGGCACCTCCTCGCCACGGTCGTTGACGACCGCTGCGTCGACGCCGGGGAAGGGTCGCGTCGCCGAGCCCGGCTTCGTGGTCGTCAAGCCGGGAAGAGGCGTGATCATGACCATGCCCGTCTCGGTCTGCCACCAGGTGTCGACGACCGGGCAGCGGCCGCCGCCGATGTGCTCCCGGAACCAGACCCAGGC
>JBOHAB010000267.1:0-3170 GCA_050697655.1 Gaiellaceae bacterium | reverse complement strand
AAGCGGCTCCACCTCGTCGGGATAGCCCAGCTCGGCGAGGAGAGCGGCGAGCGCCGGTGCATCTTCCGCGCGTGCGTCCCGGATTTTCACACGCCGATGCCGAAGAACTCGAAGACGCGGTTCACTGCCACGTTCAGCCACCAGAAGCGATCGAAGAAGAGCAGGAGCCCGAGCGCGACGAGCATTGCGCCCGCGACGATCCGAAGCGTTCCGTAGTGGTCGCGGAGCCAGCGAAACGCGCCCAGCGCGCGGTCGAAGCCGATGCCGACGGCAAGGAACGGCAGCGCCAGGCCGGCCGAGTAGACGAGCAGCAGAAGCGTCCCCTGCGCGACCGTCTGCCCCTCGCCGGCGAGGGCGAGGATGCCCGCGAGCACGGGGCCGATGCACGGCGCGGCGCAGAGGCCGAAGGCACCGCCGAGAAGCGCCGCCGAGCCGGTGCTCCGCGCCCCTTCGACCAGGCCGGGGGCCGCGAGCCGGTCGAGAAACGGAAGCGGCAAGAGCCCCATGAGCGCGAACCCGAAGATGACGACGACGAGCCCGGCGACGGCCAGCAAGATGTCGCGGTCGAGGAGGCTGCCCGCGGCGGCCGCAGCGGCCCCGAGCGCCACGAAGACGGCGGTGAAGCCCGCGACGAACGGGAGGCTGGCGACGACGACGCGCCGCCCGCCGACGCCGACCTCTTGGCCCGAGACGACGGCGAGGTAGCCGGGAACGAGCGGCAGGACACAAGGCGTCGCGAACGAGACGAGCCCGGCGACGAACGCGAGCGGGATCTTGGCTTCCATTAGCTCGAAGCCTCAGCCGTCGAAGCGACCGAGCTCCTCGTCGATCCGGCGCTCGAGGTCGGGGTCGAGCGCGGGAGCGGGGCCCACGGCCGCCGGCGAGGCTTCCGGCCGTGCGCGACTCCAGCGACGCAGGGCGACGGCCACGGCGGCGACGGCGACCGCTCCACCGGCGAGCGGCAGCACCCAGGCGAGCAGGTTGAAACCTTCCTTGGGCGGCGAGGCGAGCACGGCCTCGCCGAACTGGTCGACGAGGGCCGCCTCGATCTCGCTTTCGGAGTCGCCGGCCGCGATCCGCTCGCGGATGAACTCCCGCATGCGCTCGGCGATGGGGGCGTTAGAGAGCTCGAGGGTCGTCTGGCAGGTCGGGCAGATGAACCTCTTCTCAAGCTCGGCGAGCGTCGGCGGCTCGTCGCTCTCCCCGCCGCAAGCCGCCACGAGGACGACGAACGCCAGGAGGAGAGCGAGCAGGCGCCTCATCGCGCCGGCGTGGCGAGGGCGGCCTGCACGTTCTCCTCGAGCTGCTCGCGGTCGAACGGCCCGACGATGTGCTGGCCGACGAGCCTACCGTCGCGCCCGACGAACCACGTCTCCGGGAAACCGGTGTTGCCGAACCGGCCGAGGCTGGAGCCGTGGCCGTCGAAGGCGATCGGATACGTGAGCCCGTAGCGCTCGACGAAGCGCTGGGCGTCGCTGCGGAAGTCCTGGGCGTCGACCCCGAGAACCACGAGGCCCTCGTCGCGGTACCGCTGCCAGGTCTCCTCGAGGAGCGGAGCCTCGTCCTTGCACGGCTCGCACCAGGAAGCCCAGAAGTTGACGACGACCGCCTTGCCGCGGTAGTCGGCGAGCCGGATCTCGCCCTCGCCGTCGAGCGTCTCGAAGACGACCGCCGGCGGGTAGGGCCGCTCGCCCCGCTCGAGGGCGTCGCTGAGGCCGCGGCCGGCCTCGGTCTGGGTCACCTTCCAGCCGAGCAGGAATACGAGAAGGACGACCACGAGGACGGCCGCCGCCTGCAGGATGAGCTTCGCGCGGCGCGCCATGAGACCGCTTCGAGTGTAGCGGTCGACCTAGCGAGCGATGATGTAGACCGGGGTGCCGATCCGCACGCGCTCGAAGAGCCATTCGGCGCTCCCGATGTGCATGCGGATGCAGCCGTGCGAGGCGGCACTCCCGATCGAGCCCGAGTTGTAGGTCCCGTGGATGCCGACGCCGCCGATGTTCAGGCCCATCCACCGCGTGCCGAGCGGGTTGCCGGGGCCGGGCGGAACCGGCTTGGCGCCCTCCGCCCAGGGCTGGTTCGGCGGATACCACCAGGGGTTCCGCGTCTTCGTGCGGATGTGGAAGCTCCCGAGCGGCGTCGGCCAGGCCGGCTGGCCGACGGCGACGGGGAAGGACCGCACCCTGCTCATCTTTCCGGCAGACGAGCCGCGGAAGAGGTTGAGCCGCCGCGAGCCGCGCTTGATCACGACCGCCGGCCCTACCTCACGGGCCGTGATCTTGGGAGTGATTCTCCGGATGGGCAGGTTGACCGCACGCCGGTGTGCGAGGAGCGCGGCGCGGAGCCTGGCCCGGGACCTGTCGCGGATGAGCTGGCGACCCGGCTTCGCCGCGACGATGCGCGGCTTCGCGCCGACGAGCCTGATGAAGGCGGACGCCGGCTTGCGCTTGAAGGCCTGCGCCCGGCGCTCCACCCACCTTCCCAGCAGGCCGCGCGCGACCGTCACCCGCAGCGGCACAGCCGTGTCCTCGGGGGCCGCAAGCGCAGCGCCCACGGCGCCAGCGATCCTCGCCCGGGCACCCAGCCAATAGGGCCGGGCGGAGAGACGCTGCCCGCCGAGGGCCACCCGGACCGGCCGCCTGAAGGATGCGCGCACGGCCGCCTTGGCCTGGGCGCGAGTCATCCCGCCGACGTCGACGCCGGCGACGGTGACGCCGTCCGCGATCACGGGTGGATCCTGCGCGCTCGCGGGAGCCGCCGCGACGAGCGCGGCGAGCAGCACGGCGACGACGAGGGAGAGACGACTCACGGTTACGCGATCTTAGACGACGGTCAGGCTGCAATTCTTCACGCGGTGGTCGTTTCCCTCCATGTCGCTACGGGAGGCCTCGTCGGGGCGTTGGCGGGTTCGCGCCCCCGCGCCTTCCTGCTCGGGCTCCTCGCGCACATGGCGGGAGACGCCGTGCCGCACCAGGACGTGGCCTCGCGGAGATTCGAGACGCTGAGCGGCGTCGCGGGGCTAGCGCTCCTGGCGGCGGCGTGCGGGCCCCTCGACAAGGTGGTGGTCGGCGCCGTCGCCGCCTCGGTGCCCGACGTCGAGCACGTCCTCCCGCTGCCGCGGCCGGGCGGGCGCAAGCTCTTCCCCAGCCACCGCCTGCACGGATGGCACA
>JBOHAB010000266.1:0-3173 GCA_050697655.1 Gaiellaceae bacterium | reverse complement strand
GGCGCGAGCTGCCGTGGGCTGTGCGCGGGCCGGCTCGAGCGATCGAGCAAGCAGGAAAGGCTCTCTCGTTCGCTCGCGCTGGCCTGCCGCCAGCGCTTCGACCAGCGATGGGCCGTCGCGACGGAGACGTTGAACGCCTGCGCCGCCTTTCGTACGGAGCTGCCGCCTGCGATCTGAAGTACGAGCTGCCGCCTCCCAGCGAGTCCGAGCTTGGCGTTACGGTGAAAGCGCATCTGGCCCTCCTTCTGGCCGACGTCTGGGCAGACGCACAGCCTGGAAGGAGGGCCGGATTACCTCCTCAGCCGTTCACAACCTGTGTGGGCAGGACAACTAGGCGGGCAGGGGTGCCCATGTCGCCCGCCGCCGAACTACCTGACGCGGCGTCGTCCCGGCCCGCTGCCGGAGGCCACCGACCTGATGGAGCTAGCCGGACTCGAACCGGCGACCTCCTGGGTGCGATCCACTCACCTATGCAACCCGAAAGAGCAAGTTTTCGCCCCAAGGCCGGGTCGCCCCAAGGCCTTCCCCAACACTTTGCCCTCTGTTCGCTGCTGGGACAACACCTCTCGACTCGACCACGACGCCGAGACTGCCCTCCATGGTAAGGAGGGGGTCGTCGGTTCGAGTACGTCAGAGGGCTCTGCAAAAACGCCGCAAAGCGGTGCCTTTCTGTCGAAGAACTTGGACGAACGCCAACGTGCGGTGGGTGTGGGAGCCGTTTATGGAGCCTTCACGCTCACGACCGCAAGCCGGCCGGACTTGCGACGGCTATTCGCCGTCCCAGTAGTCGAGCTCGGGCAGACGCGTCATCAGGCCGACGCCACGGAAATAGATCTTCTTCGAGCGCGGGTACCAGGCGATGTCGTTCGGCTCGCGCGTGCCATAGGCGAGCAGCTTCGTCCCGTTGCCCGCGCGGAACGCGTGACCGACGCGCGTGCGCGGCGGCCGCGCGACCACCGAGCCGGCCCGCACCGGGTGCTCCTCCTCGCGGAGGATGCAGACGCCGTCGCCCTCGAGAACGACGAAGACCTCCTCCTCCGAAGCGTGGCAGTGCACCGGGCAGTTGAGCTTGCCGGGCGGGATGTCCGAGTGGTTGAGCCCTGTTTCGACCGAGCCCGCGGCCGCGCCGAGCTCGCGCGAGCTGTCGCCGAACTCGCCGCGGTCCAGGAGCTCCGGCTCGACGTCCTCGAGCCGGACGACGTTTGGCGGCCGCTCGCCGGGCTCCGGCAGCTCCGGCTCGGGCAGCGCGCCCTCGAGCTCCCACTGGTGCGTCAGGTCGACGTCGAAGAGTGACGGGCCGATCCCGACCTTCGCGATGCGCGGGAACCAGTCGTAGCCCCCGGCCCCCGAGCGCCGCCCGTTCCCGTACGCGAGCACGTCGAGGCCGTCCGGCCCGGCGACGAGCGTATGCGCCGGCCCGGTGGCTAGGTGGACGAGGCAGGTCCCCGGGCCGACCTCGCAGACGACATCCTCGCCTCGTTCCGTGCGCTGCCACGACAGGCCCGAGCCGCCGAGCACGAAGAAGATCTCCTCGTGGTCGCCGTGGGAGTGGAGCGGCGTCGAGCGGCAGCCCGGGTGGATGCGGATGCGGTTCACGCCGACGCTGACCGTCCCGGCGGCCTCGCCCAGGTACCGCCAGGCGGAATGGATGCTTCCCTCCTTGTGGTCGTGCTCTTTGACGTCGTCCCAGTGGGCGATGTTGGGGTGACTCACGCCGGGAGTATCCGTGCGCCGAACGCCTCCGCGCAACGCACGGCCTGCCGCCTCCACGAAACGGTCGGGAGCGGCGCCTGGATCAGGACAGGCGCTGTGCGCGACATCAGAAAATCGCGCTTTGCGGCGGTTTCATGGAGCTAGCGGGACTCGAACCCGCGACCTCCTGGGTGCGATCCAGGCGCTCTCCCAGCTGAGCTATAGCCCCGCGCGGGTCACAGTCTAGCGGCGTTAAGCATCTCCTAAGGACGGTGCAACGGAAGCGCAAGGTTTGGCTCGTAGCGTCCCCGCGGGCTTCAACGAAAGGAGAACGGGATGCACAGGCTCACGACACTGGCCGTTGCGGCCGTGCTCGGCGTCGCGCTCCTCGTCTTGGCCGCACCGGCCATGGCGTCCGGCGGTCGCGGTGCCGTCTACACGCTCACGAACGAGGCGTCCGGCAACGCGGTCGCGATCTTCGACCGCGCCTCCGACGGCTCGCTCACGCCCGACGGCACCGTCGACACCGGCGGCTTGGGGACGGGCGCGGGGCTCGGCTCGCAGGGCGCGCTCGTCCTCGACGACGACCGGCTCTTCGCCGTGAACGCGGGCGACAACACGATCTCCATGCTCCGGGTCGGACACCGGGGGCAGGTCCGACTGGCAGACGTGGCCGATTCCGGGGGCGTCGGCCCGATCAGCCTCACCGTCCGGGGCAAGCTCGTCTACGTCCTCAACCAGGGAGACGCTAGCACCCCCGCGAACATCAAGGGGTTCCTCGCGCTCTTCGGCCATCTGCTTCCGCTGCCCGGGTCGAGCCGGCCGCTCAGCTCGGCCACCCCGGGGCCGGCGCAGATCGAGTTCAGCCCGAACGGCCGCCACCTGGTCGTCACGGAGAAGAACACGAATCTGATCGTCACCTACAGAGTCGGGTTCTTCGGCTACGCGAGCGGCCCGAACGCCCAGCCGTCGGCCGGCGAGACTCCGTTCGGCTTCGCCTTCGACAAGCGCGGCCGACTGATGGTCTCGGAGGCCTTCGGCGGCGCTTCGGACGCGAGCGTGCTCTCCTCGTACTCCCTGGCACGCGACGGGACGATCACGCCGATCACGGCCAACGTGGCCACGACTGAGACGGCCGCGTGCTGGGTCGTCGTGACGAAGAACGGCCGCTACACCTACACGACGAATACCGGCAGCAACTCGATCTCCGGCTACCGGATCGGGAACGACGGCGGCCTCACGCTGCTCGATGCGGACGGCGTCACCGCCGCGACCGGCGCCACGCCGCTCGACCTGGCGCTGTCGACGGGCAGCCGCTATCTCTACTCGCTGAACAGCGGCGTCCCCGAGGTGCAGGGATTCGCCGTCAACGGCGACGGGAGCCTGGACGTGCTCGGGTCGGTCGGCGGGCTTCCCGCCGGGGCCGTCGGGCTCGCGGCACGCTGAGCCTCCTCGCGCGGAGGCGGGCGCTCGCCCGCCTC
>JBOHAB010000265.1:0-3174 GCA_050697655.1 Gaiellaceae bacterium | reverse complement strand
CGCTCAGGTCGTCGTCGGGCAAGCGTTCGCCCGCGGACTGCACGAGCTGCCACATCTCGTCGAGGATCCGGTCGAGCTCGGGCTCGTCGCCCGCGTCGGCGGCTGCCTCGGCCTGATCGTCCAGCCCGTCCAGCCGGGAACGGAGCTCGTCGTCGGCCCGAAACTGTCCCTCGCCCATCAGCCTGACGATCACTGCTTCTCCTCCAGCTCCTTCTGGGCGCTCCCGGCGGCCAGCTCGCCCTTGAGCCGTTCCAGCTCGTCGTCGACCTGGCTCTCCGCCGAAAGCTGTGCGAGCTCGCGGTCGAGCGACGTCTCGCCCGAGGTGAAGTCCTCGAGGGCGCCCGCCTCGACGAGCTCGTCGACGGCCGCCGCGCGCGCCTGCATCTGCTCCGTCTTGTCCTGCGCGCGCTGGATGGCGAGGCCGGTGTCGGCCATCTCCTCGCCGATCCCAGTCGCGGCTTCGCCGATCTTCACCTGCGCCTCCGCGGCCGAGTACTGCGCCTTGATGACCTCCTTCTGACTCCGGAACGCCTCGACCTTGGCGGAGAGCCGCTTCTCGTTGGCCAGGAGCTTTTCCTGCTGGCTCTCGAGCCCCGCGATCTGCTGGTCGAGCCCTTGAAGCTGCTGCTGGGCGAACGTCTTGCGCTCCAACGCCGCCCGGGCCAGATCCTCCCGGCCCGCCCCGAGCGCCTTGCGCGCCTGGTCGTCGAGCTTCGGAAGCTCCTGCTCGAGCTTCTGCGTCTGCAGCTCGAGCCGCTTCTTAGCGGTGACGACGTCGGCGACGCCACGCTTGACGTTCTGCAGCATCTCGAGCTGCTTCTCGTAGGAGTAGTCGAGGGTCACCGATGGGTCTTCAGCGCGGTCGAGCAGCTTCGAGATCCATGCCTTGACGACGTTCGAGGTTCGGCTGACGAGGCCGGCCATATGCGGGTCATCCTCCCTGTCCGGGTTCGCAGGGCATGCTACCCGCGTCATGGCGAGAGTCGCGCATCACGTTGCCGTCGCGGTCGCGTTGCTGGCCGTCCTGGCCGGCGCGGCCGACGTCCGCGCCCAGAGCGCGGCCGAACGGCTCGCAGCCCGCTATGCGCCGATCATGATGATGAAGACGAACCCCGACCCGCCCTGCTCGCGGAAAGGGGAGCAGTACCGCCTCGCCCCGGTCGACGTCACGCTGGGAAACCCCGACGTTCAGCTCCTCCGGCAACGATCCGGCGGGAGCTTTCGGCAGACCAACCAGCTCGCCACGGCCCCTGTCGCGTCCGAGCTCGCGGGGCTCGGGCCCGACTACTACCTCAACCTGCCCGGCCATCCGCGCCGACCCGGCTGCACGTACGCCCGGGAGTCGGCCGAGCTGATGGACGGGCGCTCCTCGGTCACGTACGCGCACATCGCCAGGGAGCCCGGCGTGCGCGGGATCGCGCTCCAGTTCTGGTTCTACTACTGGTTCAACCAGTTCAACGACCTGCACGAGAGCGACTGGGAGATGATCCAGATCGCCTTCGACGCAACCACGGTCAGGCGGGCGTTGGCCCGCGGCCCCTCTCAGCTCGCCTATGCCCAGCACACGGGCGGAGAGCGCCGGTCGTGGGACGATCCGAGGGTCGAGAAGGAGGGGACGCACCCGGTGGTCTACGCCTCCTCGGGATCCCACGCCAGCCAGTACTGGTCGGCGCTCTTCCTCGGCAACGGCAGACACGGCTCCGGCCTCGGCTGCGACGACACCCGCGGGCCCTCGACCCGCATCGCGCCGACGCCGGTCCTCGTCCCGACGCGTCCTGCATTCGACTCGCAGTTCGCGTGGCTCGCGTACAACGGCCATTGGGGCCAGCACGAGCCGGGCGTCTCCAACGGCCCGACCGGGCCGAACACGAAGCACCAGTGGCTGGAGCCGTTCCGCTGGATGGCCGGCCTGCGCACCTCGAGCCCGACCGTGCCCACGAGCGAAGCGCTCGGCGAGCCCGTCACCGGCTTCTTCTGCAGGGGCATCAGCTCGGTCTCCAGCCTCCTCAACGACACGTCGTCGAGCCCGTGGACCGCCCTGCTCGCCTTCGCGACGATCGCCGCCGCGCTCGCCATCCCGGCCCTCCGTACTCGCTGGCGGCCGGTCGTCTCGGAGCCGATCCGCGAGACGCGGGCCGGCGGACAGATCATGGATGCGGCCGCGCGCCTCTATGCGGAGCACGTCCGCGTCCTCGCGCCGGTCGGCCTGGTGGCTGTTCCCCTGGGCGGGCTGGCCGTGGCGGGACAGCTGACGCTCTTCCACTCGACAGGCCTGCGGCGTGCCTTCGACGCGCTCGAGGACGACAAGGTCGAGGGCGTCGTTGCTCTGTTCGTCGGCAGCCTCGCCCACGCGCTGGCGCCGATGCTGGTCGGCGCGGCCGCGGTTTTGGTTCTGCGGGAGCTCGACCGTGGCGGCAAGGCCAGCATCGGCGTCGTGCTGCGCGGCCTGCGCGGCGAGCTCTGGCGGCTCGTTGGGCTCGGCTTTGCCGCGCTCATCGTCGTCACCCTGCTCGCCCTGACGTTGATCGGCCTTCCCTACGCGGTGAAGAAGGCGGTGGACTGGGCGTTCGTCCAGCAGGTCGCCGGGTTCGAGGGCCGGCGGGGCCGCGACGCCTTCCACGGGAGCCGAGCCCTCGTCCGCGGGCACTGGCGGAGAGTTGCTGCAATCATGGCCGTGCTCCTCTTCCTGCTCGTCCTTACGGGGCCCTTCACCGGCGTCATCGTCATTCTCCTGACCGCCGCGCCCCTGGCCACCGTCAACTTCTTCGGCACGCTTCTCTTCGCGCTGGTGCTTCCGTTCGCGATGGTCGCGCTCACGCTCCTCTACCTCGACCTCGCCGCGCGCCGCGACTCGCAGAACCCAACCCCTGGCATGCTTCCCGCGCCATGATCGTCGAGCGCAGCATGGATCCGGGGTGGCTCTCGAACGCCTATCTGATTGCGGACCGTACGGGCGGCCATGCGGTCTTCGTCGACTCGGGCGCGCCGATCGAGCCGCTGCTGGCCGCCGTCGACCGGCTCGAGGTCCAGCCGACGCACCTGCTGACGACTCACGCACACGCCGACCACGTCGCCAACCACGATCTGCTCCAGGAGCGGTACGGGCTCCGCGTGCTCGCCTCGCCGGAGGAGGAGGTGGACGGCGCCGAGCCGCTCGGGCACGGCGAGGTCGTC
>JBOHAB010000264.1:0-3188 GCA_050697655.1 Gaiellaceae bacterium | reverse complement strand
TTCCTCCATGGCCGGGAGCATGATCGCGGGCTCGCCGACGACCTTGACCTTCCGCCCTCTGAGGCTCTCCTTGAGCGCTGTGACGCCACCGAGGAGGACCGAGTCGACCAGCACTTTCTGGCGGCGCCCCGTCCACCATCTCGGCCTCACCGTCTTCGGAGGCTCGGTCGGCTCGCAGACGGTCGACGTCGACGATGTCGAAGTGGACGCGCCGAGCGCCGGGCTCTGCGAGGAGGTGCCGCCGAAGACGAAGCCCGCTAAGAGCCCGCCCACCCCGACCAGGCCGGCCACGACGACGACCAGAGCGATGAGACGCCGCCGTCGATAGCGCCGATTGCGGAGCCGTTGGCGACTGACTGCTCGCTCTTCGGGTGTGAGCCTTCGCTCGGGCATGCGGCTCCTGCACGGTGGTCGCAGGGGGCGTCCACCTTAGCGGCGAAGCGGACAAGCTGCCGGAGCGTGGCAGACTCTCCACGTGAATCTCTTCCGGTTCGTCCCCGGCTACGAGACGTCGATCTACGAAGCGGGCCGGGAGCCGATCTTCGTCGCGCTCCTCGCCTTCCTGATCTGCTTCGCGATCACGCGTGGGTACACGCGCATCGCCCGCGTCCGCGACTGGGGGAGCGGGAGCGTCCACGGCGTCCACCTTCACCACGTCGTGGTCGGCATCGTCTTGGCCCTGGTTTCAGGGACGCTGATCATCGGCTTCGAGCCGGTGGACACCATCTGGGATCTCCTTCTCTGCGCGGTCTTCGGGTCCGGCGCGGCGCTCGTGCTCGACGAGTTCGCGCTCGTCTTCCGGCTTCAGGACGTCTACTGGTCGGAGGAGGGGCGTTCGTCGATCGACGCCGTCATCGTCGCGGTCACCGTCGGCGTGCTCGTGCTCCTGCACGTCGTCCCCTGGAACGAGGACACGAGCGAGGACGCCGGCCGCTGGTCGCTGTTGGCCGTGATCGCGCTGCACATCGTGCTCGTGGTCATTGCCCTGCTCAAGGGCAAGATCTGGCTCGGCCTCCTCGGCATCGTCGTGACGCTCGTCGCACTCGTGTGCGCCGTACGGCTCGCCAAGCCAAGATCCCCTTGGGCGCGCCGCTTCTACAAGCCGGGAAGCAGGAAACTGGAGAGGGCGGAGGAGCGCCAACGCAAGCACGACCAGCGTTGGGCGCCATGGACCAGGCGTCTGCTCGACCTCATCGGCGGCGCGCCCAGCGCTCCCGAAACTGATTAGGCGCTGACGGGGCGGCCGGCGACCCGGCCGCCCCGTCCAGTGCTCAGTCGGTCGTCGCCACGTTCGCGGCCCCCCGGGTCACGGTCGTGGTGAAAACCCAGTCGGACTCCGCGTCGTTCGTATCGGCTCCGTCCGGGATGCGGCTGAGCGAGCCCGCCGCCGTGTTCGAGTCCCCGACCGTCTCCGGCAGCATCGTCCCCTCGACGAGGCTGTACGTCCGTCCGGAGATGACGGCTGCGGTGATCCCGCCCTCGTAGGAGAGCGCGTCCAGGAGCGCTCCGTCGTCCGTGTCGATCAGGGCGAGCCCGTCCGGCGCCCCGTTCTGGGGATCGCCCGCGACGACCAGGTACGACCCGGGGTCGAGGGTCCCTGTGAGCTCCTCGCGGTCGTACTCCGCCGAGTCGGCGCCGTCGACGAAGACAAGCGCGAGACCGGCGAGGTCGACGGCCGCCGTGCCCGTGTTCTTGAGCTCGACGAAGCCGTCGCCGTCGGCTCCTACCTGGTCGTAGTCCACCTCGTTCAGGACGAGCCCTTGCGCAGGCGGAGGCGGTGGCGGTGGCGGCGGTGGCGGTGACCCGCCCGCGACGCAGCGGAAGAGCACGGTGTCGTCGCCGGCGAAGTCGAGCTCGACCTTGCCTGCGTCGCCGCCGTCGGTCGTGCACTCGATCCCGGCGAGATCGCCTAGCTTCGTCAGCCCTGCGCCGGGGTCGCCTTTCGGCCCCGGAGGCCCTGCCGGCCCGGGCTCCCCGGCCGGGCCCGCGACGTTCCAGGACACCGCCTGCTCGCGGGCGCGGCAGGTGGCATCGGCGGCGACGATCCGCACCCAACCGCCGTTCGGGTGGCGGCAGGCGTTGATGACGTCCTCGAGCTCCGCAGCGGAGGTCGCGTCTTTCTGCACGGCGAACGCTCCTCCGGCCGCGAGCCCGAGCGCTCCAACGGCGGCGAGCGCGGCGAGCACCCGCAATCGTGTGATCCTCATGAGTCTCCTTCCGATCGAGTGACGGACCGGGGATACCGCCGCGCCCGGGGCGCCCACCAGTGGCTCTGGTAGCCATGCCCCGGCGAAGGCCGCATGAACGCTGGCCCTTGTGGAAAGCTTGATGCGGACCCGGCGCTACTTCGGCGGCAGCGACCGAGCGAACGCCGTCGCCTGAGTCACCCAGCTTCTGAGCTCGACGTCGTCGAGGCCGGCGCGCTCGACGTAGACCATTCCGGTCATCGGACGGCCCGTGAAGTCCATCGGCCGCACGTGGGGACGCTCCAGTGCCGCGTCCGCGCCCTCCGCGCCGAGTCGCAGCATCAGCTCCTCGCGCATGATCCCACAGGCCATGTTGCCGTTGATCATGAAGGCCAGCCCGCCGAACATCTTCCGCTCGGCCAGGCCTGCCTCGTCCGCGAGCAGCACTCGTACGCGATCGGCAAGCTCCTCGTCGAAGGCCACGTTCAGCTCCTTACCCTAATCGCGCCGGACGCAGCAGGGCCGGCGCCCGCGCGCCGGCCCCCGGTCTGGTCCTTCGATCGCGTCTAGAGGATCAGGATCAGGATGACGATGATGAGGATGATGACGAGCGCGCCAGCGCCGATGTACATGTGACCTCCCTTCGGCGCCCAACGTACCCCCGGCGTTGAAACGCAAAACTCGGGCGCCGCCGTCTGCAAGGATCTCCGGGTGCTGGCCGCCGTGCTCCGCCTCGCGTTCGCGGCGCTCGGGATCGTCGCGATCGCCTACCAGTACGCCGATCGTGACGGCAACCCGGGGTTCTTCGCGGCGAACTTCTTCAGCTTCTTCACGATCCAGAGCAACATCCTCGCGGTCGTCGCGCTCGCGCTGGCGGCGGTCGTGCGCCCGCACGAGCGGTCCTTCGCCTTCGAGGCGTTTCGCGGCGCGGTCGTGCTCTACATGGGGATCACCGGCGTCGTCTTCGCGCTCCTTCTCTCAGGGCTGCAGGAAGAGCTCCAG
>JBOHAB010000263.1:0-3194 GCA_050697655.1 Gaiellaceae bacterium | reverse complement strand
CGTGTACTCGCGGACGAGCAGGCGCAGGCCCTTTTCGGTGAAGGTGACCTGCTTCGCCGCGAGCCCGTGCGCCTCGAGCTGCGTCGGGACGAGGTAGCGGCGCGCGATCCCCACCTTCTCGTCCTCAGTGTACCCGGCGACGCGGATGACCTCCATGCGGTCGAGGAGCGGCGGCGGAATCGTCTCGAGCTGGTTCGCGGTCGTGATGAACAGGACCTGCGAAAGATCGAACGGCAGGTCGAGGTAGTGGTCGCGGAAGCTCGAGTTCTGAGCCGGGTCGAGCACCTCGAGCATCGCGCTCGAGGGGTCGCCGCGCCAGTCGGAGCCCATCTTGTCGATCTCGTCGATCATGAACACGGGGTTCTTCGTGTCGGCGTCGCGGAGCGCTCGAATGATCGTGCCGGGCATCGCGCCGATGTAGGTTCGCCGGTGACCGCGGATCTCGGCCTCGTCGCGCACGCCGCCGACCGAGACGCGGACGAACTTACGGCCGAGCGCCCGGGCGATCGACTGCCCGAGCGAGGTCTTGCCCACGCCGGGTGGGCCGACGAAGGCGAGGATCGGGCCCGAGAGCTTGTTGGTCAGCTTCTGAACCGCCAAATGCTCGATGATCCGCTCCTTCACCTTCTCGAGGTCGTAGTGATCCTCGTCGAGGATCCGCCGCGCGCTCTTCAGGTCGAGGTCGTCGTCGGTCGTCTCGTTCCAGGGCAGGGAGAGGATCCACTCGAGGTAGGTGCGGATGACGCCGTACTCGGCGGCGGCGGGGGGGAGCTTCGAGAGGCGGTCGAGCTCGCGCCGGGCCTGCTTGTCGGCCTCCTCGGGTAGACCCGCCTCCTCGAGCTGCGCGCGCAGCTCGGCGACCTCCGCCTGCTGCTCGTCGGTCTCACCCAGCTCCTCCTGGATGGCCTTCAGCTGCTGGCGCAGGAAGTACTCGCGCTGGGACTTGTCCATCTCCTCCTGGACCTGAGACTGGATCTTCGTCCCCAGCTCGAAGACCTCCAGCTCGCGGGAGAGGATGGCCGTGAGCTTGCGGAGGCGCTCCTCGACGTCGACCGTTTCCAGCAGGCCCTGCTTCTCCTCCGTCTTCAGACGGATGGTCGAGGCGATCAGGTTGGCGAGAGAGCTGGGCGTCTCCGCGTTGGCCGCGGCCAGCAACAGCTCCTCGGGAAGGTAGGGCGCGACCGAGATGATGCGCCCGAAGAGCGTTTCGACCGAGCGGGCGAGCGCCTCCGCCTCCCGGTCCGCCTCGCCGACGTCGGGGACCGGCGTGAAACGGCCGCTGAGGTAGGGCTCGGTCTGCTCGACCGCTTCCAGCCGGATCCGATCGAGGCCCTGGACGAGGATCCGGAGCGAGCCGTCGGGGACGCGGATCATCTTGTGGATGACGGCGGAGGTTCCGACCGCGTAGAGGTCCTCGGCGCTCTCGGCCTCTTCCTCGGACGAGCGTGCGGTGACCAGGGCGATCGGCCGGTCGTTGGCGACCGCCTCGTCGACGAGCCGCACCGACCGCTCGTTGCCGATGGCCAGGGGAGTCATCGAGGCCGGGAAGACGACGCTCTCGCGCAGGGGGAGGATCGGCAGGGTCGTTGCTCCCTCGATCTCGCCGGCTGGTACCCGTTCTTCGACGGTGCTCATTCCTCCTCACCTCTCTTCACCGGCACCCGCACGGGCCCGGACTGGCGCTGCCTGAGCGGCAGCGTGATCGTGAGGAGTCCCTTCTCGTACGTGGCCTCGGCTGCCTCGGCGTCGAAGCCCTCGCCGATGACGATGCGGCGCTCGAAGGGGCCGTAGTCGATCTCGATGTGCTCGTAGCGGCGGCCGTCGCGAAGCGGGCGCTCGCGCCGGCCCGAGATGACGAGCACGCCCTCGTTGATCGCCAGCTCGACGCAGGCCGGGTCGATGCCGGGGAGCTCGGCCTCGACGTGGAACTGAGGCGGGCTCTCGGTCCGGTAGACGTCGACCCGCGGGCGAAAGCCGCGGCGCTGCGGCGCGAGCCGGTGATACCAGAGATCGGCAAAGAGCTCCTCCATCTCGCCCGTGAGGCGGTCGATGTCCCTGCGGCGGGTCATGCAAGAATCGTAGCCATGGGGACACGCGCAAAAGTGGCCGCCGGCGTAGGACTGCTCGTCTACGTCTGGGTCGCCGCCGTCCACTACGCACCGGGGATTCGCGCCCGCAAGGCCGCTCGCAGAGCCGTTCATCGCTCCTGAGACCCCTTCTGCCGCAGTCACAGTTGACAGCAGAAGGCTTCATGTGTAAAAGGATTCTTACACATGAAAGAAGAACCGCTCGACCTCGCCGACCTGTCCGGCGATCAGCTGATCCGCGTCCTCGCCGCGCTCTCGAATCCGCACCGGCTTCGCATCCTGGTGGCGCTCGCGGGTGGGCGCGTTCACGTGAGCCAGCTCGCGCGGGACGTGGGGCTGAGCCGGCCGCTCGTCCATGTGCACCTCCAGCGGCTGGAGGCCGCCGGGCTTGTCACGGGCAGCCTCGAGCTCTCGGACGAGGGTCGGGCGAAGAAGTTCTTCGAGGTCAACCCGTTCGCGCTGACCGTCACGCCGGAAGCTCTGGTCGAGGCTGCGCGGACGCTGACCGGCACCGACGACCAGGAGGTATCGACATGACATTCGCAGCACAGGACATCGGCTGGCCCGAGGCCAGCATCGCGATCGCGGGCATCGCGTTCATCACGATCGTCGCCTCGGTCCTGATTTGGCAGATCTTCGCCACGGGTCGCACAGGCCTCTCCGCGAAGCGCGAGAACGCCTACCAGAAGCTCGCGGAAGAGTCTGCGGGGGGCCAGAACCGCACCGCCGCGGGTCTCGAGCAAACGGCCGGCGAGCTCTCCGAGCTGCGTCAGCGCACGGCCGAGCTGGAGCGGCTGTTGAAGGACGTGGAATAGCCCCGGGCCGGACTGGTCGTTAACCTCCCGCTCGTGCAGCTGGAGGTCGTCGAGGGCAACATCGCCGAGCTCGAGGTCGACGCCATCGCGAACGCCGCCAACGACCATCTCTGGATGGGAGCGGGCGTCGCCGGAGCGATCAAGGGCGCGGGAGGCGTCGAGATCGAGAAGGAGGCGATGGCGAAGGGCCCGATCGAGATCGGCGACGCTGTCGCTACGGGGGCCGGCAGCCTCCGCGCGCAGCACGTCGTCCACGGCGCCGTCATGGGCCAGGATCTCCGCACCGACGCGG
>JBOHAB010000262.1:0-3195 GCA_050697655.1 Gaiellaceae bacterium | reverse complement strand
TGCCTATCCCGCCTCCGAGGCGCTCGAGATGCTGCCACATCCCGCGCATCCGCGGCAGGTTGTACTCGAGCTGCGCCAGCTCGACCTGCAGCTTGCCCTCGGCGCTGCGGGCATGCTGGGCGAAGATGTCGAGGATGAGCTGCGTGCGGTCGATCACGCGCGCGCCGAAGGCGTCCTCCAGGCGCCGCTGCTGGCCCGGGTCGAGCTCGTCGTCGACGATCAGGGACTCGGCCTCAGCGTCCGCGACGAGCCGCTTGAGCTCCTCGAGCTTGCCCTTGCCGACGTACGTGCGCGGATCGGGCGAAGGCCGCCGCTGGACGAGCTCGCCGACCGGGGCGACACCGGCGGTGCGCAGCAGTTCGCGGAGCTCGCCGAGCTCCTCCTGATCGTCCACTCCGGGGCCCAGCACGGCGACGACGAATCCGCGCTCGGGCTCCGCTCCGGGCGCGGGGTCCGGCTGGTGATGCGTCACAGCGCGATTATGCCCGGGATTCCACTCTGAGCGAGGACGCGATGCGGCCGGCGGCCTCCTCGAGGCGCTCGTCCGGAACCGTGAGCGAGATGCGGACGTAGCCCTCACCCGAGGGCCCGAAGGACAGTCCCGGCGAGACGATCACGGCAGCCTGCAAGAGGACGAGCTCCGTGAAGCTCGCCGAGTCGTAGCCCTCCGGGACGCGGATCCAGAGGTACGGCGTCGCCCGAGGCGGCTCTGCGTGGATCCCGATCGCGCGGAGGGCGTCGATCATGAGGTCGCGCCGCCTCCGGTAGACCTCGGACATCTCTTGGGGGAAGTTGCGCGCCTCGGTGAGCGCGGCGACGCCGGCGAGCTGGAGCGCGTCGAACATCCCCGAGTCGAGATTGGTCTTCAGCTGCCGGTAGCGCTCGACGACCTGGGCGTTCCCCGCGATCCAGCCGATCCGCCACCCGGTCATGTTCCAGCCCTTGGACAGCGAGAAGATCTCCGCGCCGACATCCTTGGCGCCCGGGGCGACGAGGAAGCTGGGCGGCCGGTAGCCGTCGAAGGCGATCTCGGTGTAGGCGGAGTCGTGGATCGCGACGAGCTCGTGCTCGCGGGCGGACGCCGCCGCGCGTTCGAAGAATCCGTCCGCGACGACGGCTCCGGTCGGATTGTTCGGGTAGTTGAAGTAGAGGAGCCTCGCGCTCGCCATGGTCTCCGGCGGGATCGCCGCCAGGTCGGGCATGAACGCGTTCTCTTCCCGGAGGGGGAGGTAGTGAACGTCGGCGCCGGCGAACATGGGGCCCGACGTGTACGGCGGGTAGCCGGGATCCGGCGCGAGCGCGATCTCGCCGGGATCGAGGCAGGCGAGCGCAACGTGGGCGACCGCCTCCTTGCCGCCGAGGACGGGAATCACCTCCGACTCAGGGTCGACCTCGACCTCGAAGCGCTCCGCGTAGAAGCCCGCGACAGCCTCCCGGAAGGCTGCCAGTCCTCGGTTGGAGGGGTACTGGTGCGTCTCGGGGCGCTCGACCGCGCGCTGCAGGGCCGTGACGACGGCCGACGGGGTGGGCAAGTCGGGATCGCCGATCCCGAGCGAGATGACGTCGACCCCCTCTGCCCGCATCGCCTCGATTCGACGCTCGATCTCGGCGAAGAGGTACGGAGGGACCTGCTCGAGCCGGCGGGCGAACTTCATCCCTCCCCCACCTCCGCGAGCAGCTCGGCGGAGACCTCGCCGCTGCAGATCTCCTGCGCCGCGCCCGTGAGGCGGGCGTTGAAGTCTTCGTCGAGCTCGACCTGCATGTCTCCGCCGGCGAGGTGGATCGTCACGGGGCTCTCGCACCAGCCGTTGGCGACGGCCGCCCCGGCGACCGCCACGGCGCTCGTCCCCGAGGAGAGTGTCTCCCCCGCTCCCCGCTCCCAGACGCCGACGGTCGCCTCGCTCCGTGAGTCGACGCGGACGAGCTGGACGTTGGTGCGCGCGGGGAAGCGCTCGTGGTTCTCGACGAGCGGCCCGAGGCGGAGCAGGTCGCCACGATCGGGGTCGCGCCTGATCACGGCGTGGGGATTGCCCACGGAAACCGGCGTGAACTCGAGCTCCACGCCGTCGGCGGCCAGCGTCTCGAGGGATCCGACCTCGACCTTGCCCATCTCGGTCTCGACTTCGAGGCCCCCGCGCAGGCGGGCGACGACCTCGCGCGGGCCTACCTGGATGCGGACCTCGTCCGCCCCGGTCCGGCGGGCAAGCCAGCGCGCGGCGATGCGCGTTCCGTTCCCGGAGAGCTCGGCGGTCGAGCCGTCCGGGTTCCAGATCACGATCTCGGCTCGAGCCCCGTCCGCGGTCAGCACCTCGAGGATGCCGTCCGAGCCCACGCCGAGGTGGTAGTCACAGAGCCGGCGTACGAGGGCCGGCGCCAACGGACGGCCGACGTCAGCCCGCTCGACCAGCAGGTAGTCGTTGCCGAGCCCGTGCCACTTCGAGAATCTCATCGGCGACCGCGTCCGGAGGACGATCGGCCCGAACGCTAACAACGCCGGGAAGGCGGCGAAGCCATTTGCGCTGGTAGGCGGCGTATTGCCGCGTCTTCTGGGCGACCGCGGCGACGGCTTCCTCCCGCGGCAGGGTCGCGAACTCCTCGAGCCCGATCACCTTGCGGGCCGTCGTCGAGAGCGGTCGTGCGAGCGCGCGGGCAACCTCGGCCTCCACCCCGCGCTCGACCATCTGGCGGGTCCGCTCGTCGATCCGGCGGATCAAGGTCTCGGCCGGCACCTCGAGCCCGAAGATCAGCGTCGGATGCCGGGTGTCCTCCGTCCAGAGCCGGCTCGTCTCCGGCGCGAGCGAGGCGCCCGCGTCGGCCAGCTCGAGGGCACGGACGACGCGGCGGCGGTCGTTCGGGTGGACGGCGGCGGCCGCCGCGGGGTCGCGCTCGGCCAGCGTCGCGTGGGCGGTCTCCGCGCCCTTCTCGTCGTAGAGGCGCTCCCAGCGCTCGCGCGCGCCGGCCTGCGGGGCTGGGGGAAGCTCGAGCTCGGCCAGCGCCGCACGCAGGTAGAGCCCGGTGCCGCCGGCAACCAGCGGCGTCTCGCCGCCGGCGAGAGCCACGTCGGTCGCGGCGTGCGCGAGACGCTGGAACTCGCCCACGGAGCCCTCGTGGTCGAGAGGCCAGATGCCGACCAGCCGTGTGGGCAGCTCGGGCTGGTTCGTCAGGATCGGCAGGCCCCGGTAGACCTGCATCGCG
>JBOHAB010000261.1:0-3213 GCA_050697655.1 Gaiellaceae bacterium | reverse complement strand
ATCAAACTCTCCGTGAAGACCTTTCGCAGTCAGGCCGAAGCCTGGTTGCTAACGGTTCAGTTTCGAGCTTGAGCTCAAAGTCCCCTCGCTGAGAGGAGACGGGTTCATTGACCTCCCGCGCCGAAGCGCGCGAGGTTCTCGACGTACACGCTGTTGAGTTTTCAAAGACCAGCGCCTCTCGGCGGCACGAAAAAGGCCTCCAACTCGCACGGGAGGCCCTGGGAAGAAGTGATACTCGATCGTATCAAGCTTCAGCCGAAGGGCTCTCCGTTGTCTCGTGGGTCAGCAGATTTCGTGCAGCCGTTTAGGCGGCCGAACAATGATAGCAGCGGCGAGAGGGGTGTCAAGCAAGGGCCCGAGCGGCTTTTCAGGCGGTCCGGAGCTTCGCGAACTGACGCTTTCCGACCTGGAGGACAACCCCTTCCAGGGCGCTTCGGGGCACGTCGAGCTCCGCCGTGGCCGCCCCGTCGAGCTTGACGCCGCCCTGTGCGATCAGGCGTCTCGCCTCGCTCGTCGAGAGCCCGAAGACGTCGCGGATGAGCGCCGGAAGGTGCACCGGGTCTCCGGGAGGCAGGTCCGCCTCCGGCACGTCCTCCGGGGCCTGCCCCTCGCGCACAACACGGGTGAAGTGCGCCTCGGCTTCCCGCGCAGCCTCTTCCCCGTGCGAGCGTCGCACGACGAAACGGGCTAGCTCGAGCTTCGCCTCGAGCGGGTCGAGCGAGACTGGATCGACGTCCGACTCCATGACCAGGCGGTAGTAATCCGGCAAGAGCTCGTCCGAGAGCCGCATCGTCTTGCCGAACTGCTCTTCGGGAGGGTCGGTGAGCCCGATGTAGTTGCCGAGCGAGGCGCTCATCTTCTGGCCGTCGAGGCCGAGCAAAAGTGGCGTCGTCAGCGCCACCTGCGGGTCGAGACCGTAGGCCTGCATGACGTCGCGGCCGGCGAGCAGGTTGTACAGCTGGTCGGTGCCTCCGAGCTCGACGTCGGCCTTGATCGCCACGGAGTCGTACGCCTGCATGAACGGGTACAGGAGCTCCGAGACCGAGATGGGCGACCGCGCCTCGAAGCGCTGCTGGAAGTCGTCGCGCTCGAGCAGCCGCGCGACGGTGATCGTGCGCGTGAGGCGCACGACCTCGGCGAAGTCGAGCGTCGCGAGCCACTCGCCGTTCATCCGAACTTCGAGCTTTTCCGGGCTCGTGTCGACGATCTGCGCAGCCTGCGCGAGATACGTCTTCGCGTTCGTGTCGATCTCCTCGTCCGAGAGGATCGGCCGCTCGCTCGAGCGCCCGGACGGGTCGCCGATGCGCGTCGTGTAGTCGCCGATGATGAGGACGCCGATGTGGCCCGCCCGCTGGAACGCGGCCATTCGCTGCAAGGGGATTGCCTGCCCGACGTGCACCTGCGGGGCGGTGACGTCGATGCCGAACTTCACGCGCAAGGGCCGGCCGGTAGCGAGCTTTCGCTCGAGCTCGCCCTCCGGCAGGACGTCGACGGCGTTTCGCATGAGCTTGGCGACTTCCGGCATCGCCGAGCGATTCTAGGCTGGTCAGGCGACCGATCGAAGTGCGGGGCTCCCCTGAGCGTCCGTACCGGGCTTCGTGCGCCGCTCGACCCGCGCGGGATCGAAGCCGGCCGGAAGCTCGAGATCGTGCGCGGCCAGGAGCCCGTGGTCGGCGAGGATCTCCTCGCAGCGACCGTCGGCAACGATGGCGCCGGTCGAGATGATCACAGCCCGCTCGCACAGCTCCGCAGCGAACGGCAGGTCGTGCGTGACCACGAGCAGAGTCCGGTCGACTCCCTCGAGCACGTCCAACAGCTCGCGGCGTGCCCGCGGGTCGAGGTTCGCCGAGGGTTCGTCGAGGACGAGCAGGTCCGGCCGCATGGCGAGAACGGTTGCGATCGCGACGCGCCGCCGCTCGCCCATCGAGAGCTGGTGTGGGGCTCGGTCTACCGCTGCGTCCATGCGCACCGCGCCCAGCGCTTCGCTCACGCGTTCGTCGACTTCAGCTCGGTCCATGCTCATGTTGAGCGGGCCGAAGGCGACGTCCTCACGAACGGTCGGCATGAAGAGTTGGTCGTCGGGATCCTGGAAGACGAGGCCGACACGTGCACGAAGCTCGCTGAGGTTCTCCTCGACGACGTCGAGACCGGCAACCTCAAGGCGCCCCTCTCCCGCCAGCAAGCCGTTGAGGTGAAGCACGAAGGTCGTCTTCCCGGCGCCGTTCGGCCCGAGCAGCGCCACTCGCTCACCGTGGTCGATGTGGAGGTTGACGCCTGCGAGGGCAGCGTGGCCGTTCGGGTAGAGATAGACGAGGCCCCGGGCGTGGATCGCGCAGCTCATGCCGCGGCTCCAACAGCCACACGAACGGCAAGCAGCGATGCCGCCACCACGGCCACGAAGAGCACGTCGACGCGCCGCAAGACCAGCGTGTCCAGCTGGGGCATCGCGCCGCCGAATCCCCGCGCGACCATGGCGAGGTAGACGCGCTCGCCGCGGCCGTAGCTCCTCAGGAAAAGAGCAGCGACCACCCGGCCCATCACACCGGCTTGCCACGCCCAGCGAGGTCGATAGCCGCGCGAGGTAAGGGCCACGCGCATGCGCTGCACCTCGTCCACGATCACGAACAGATAGCGGTACATGAACGCCGCGATCAGCGTGAAGAGGCGCGGGACGCGCAAAGCCTCGAGCGCGCGGAGGACATCCGGGAACGTCGTCGTCGCCCCGAGGAGGACGGCGCCGACCGTTCCGATCGTCGCCTTTGCGGCAACGCTGAGGAAGCTCTGCAGGCCTTCCTCGGAAACCGTCAGCGGTCCGAGCGACCACTCCTGCCCGCCGGCGCGGAAGAAGGGGATGAAGACCGCTACGAAGAGGACGAGCGGCAGGATGACGCGCGCCCGCCGCCAGATCGTCCGGGCGGGGATGCGAGCCGTCGCGGCGATTGCCGCGAGCACGAGCCCGCACGCGATCCAGACCGGCCAGAGCGAGAACGGCGTCGTGACGGCAACGAGCGTCACCGCCAGCAGGCCGAGCATCTTCGCGCGCGGGTCAAGCGTGTGGACCGGGCTCGCCACATTGCCCGCGAGCCCGGTCCGCCCCGGCTGGTGCGCGCAGAGACCGCTCACGTCGCGGGATCCTCACCCGCTACCGGCCGGCGGAGGACGAGCCGGCCCAGCGCGAGGGCGATCAGCGCGACCGCCAGCGTTCCCAGGAAC
>JBOHAB010000260.1:0-3226 GCA_050697655.1 Gaiellaceae bacterium | reverse complement strand
GTGAAGCACCATCCGGGTCCCTCCTCGAGACGTGAGTCCTGGCAGACCCACAGCCTCGAAGGAGGCCCGGATGTCCTCTCAGCCGTTCACAACCTGTGTAGGCGCGTCAGCTAGACGGCGCGCAGCCAGTCGCGGAGCTCGGTGTGGCCGGCCGAATGGCCGCCGTCGGCCAGCTCCCCGCGCAGCTCGCCGACGGTTCCGAACCGCTCGGCCAGGACGTCGTGGTTGTGGATCGTCTCGAAGTTGATCTGGCGGGCGAGGACGAAGTCTGCCTCGCCGAGCTCCCCGTAGGCCTCGAGCGCGCCCTTGACCATCAGCCGCACGGAGTCCTCGACGAAGCGGGGCGAGAGGTGGGCGTGCTCGACGACGAAGAGCTCGTCCGGGCGCTTGAGCAGCTCGTAGACGGGCGAGCTCATGGAGCTCTCGACCAGCTCGACGAGGTCTTCGGCGTCGAGCCTGACGTCGGTGCCGAGGTAGAGCGTCCCGCGGCCGCGCTGGTTGTGTGTCGCGAGCGGGACGAGCTCGAGGATCCGCTCGACGTCGGTGGCCTCGAAGCCGGCCTCGCCCAGACGCTCGGCCGCCTGGTCGCGGACGAGTCCCTGGGCGCACGGACAGGCGTTGATCCCTGTGGCCTCGACGCCGACGAGCCGGCGCGAGGCCGAGCGGGACGCGGTGGCGAGGCCGATCAGCGTCACCAGCTCCTGCGTCCGGAGCCCGCTGACCGGCGTCGTGCGTTCGACGGGATAGCGGGCGGCGATCTTCACCTCTGCCCGCAGCGCGTCCTGGCGGCCGACGATGTGGCGGGCGATGTGCTCGGCGAGCTGCTCGACGAGGAGCATCTCCCCGATCACGAGCTCGTCGATCGCCTCCTCGAAGAGCTCCGGGAAGCGCGACATGTGAACGCCCTTACGGGCCGGGTCGAGGTCGACGAAGCAGTCGATCTCGGCGGAGACCAGCGCGTCTTGTCCGCGGTGCTGCATGCGCACCGCCTTCTGGACGCCGGTGACGCCCGCGCGCGAGAGCCCGAGCTGCACCTCCGGGACGGAGGCCTGCATGTCAACGGTGCCGGTCGTGCCCGTTAGTCTCCGCTCCATCCCGGAGAACGTAGCAGCCAACAACGACCGCGCCTTCGCCGAGCTCGTCTCGGTGGCGTGCCACGACATCCTGACGCCGCTCGCCACGGTCTACGGGTTTGCACGGACGCTCGAGCAGCTGCCCCTCGAAGCACCCGCGCCGCGCTACGTCGAGATGATCGGCGCCGCTTCCGCGCAGATCGACGAGCTGGTCGACCAGCTTCGCCTGGCCGCTCGGATCGAGGCTGGCACATACCAGCCGACGCTGGTCGAGCATGACTCGCTCGAGCTCGCCCGTAAGGCGGCCGCGCGCCTGGAGGAGGGCAGGGTCGAGGTTGCAGGACGAGGGGCTCCGGTGCGTGTCGATCCGGAGCCGGCCGCCCGCGCCCTCGCCCAGCTCTCACGGGCAGCGGCGCGGTTCGGCGGCCACGAGAGCGTCGCGCTCGAGGTCGACGGGGCCGAGCTCGTCCTCTCGCCGCTCTCCCGGGCCGCCCGGCCGGTCGTCCTCGGCGAGGAGGCGAGGGAGCTCGCGGCGCCGGCGGCCGCGCTGCTCGTCAGGGCCCTCGGCGGCGAGCTCGAGGCCCGCGACGAGACCCTGGTGATCCGCCTGCCTACCTGAGCAGCCGCGAGAGCCGGCGGTCCTTGAGCACCCGTCCGCCCGTCTGGCACTCGGGGCAGTAGAAGATCGTGTGCTCCTCGAAGTCGACGCGGGCGAGGGGAGTGGCGCAGTTCGGGCACGGCTCGCCCAGGCGGTTGTGCACGCGGTAGACCTTCTTGTCGGCAGCACCCGCAAGACGGAGCTCGAGGCCGGCGGCCAGGAGCTCCCGGATCGTCACCGCCAAGAGCTCGATCTCCTCGTCCGAAAGCTCCGTCGTCAGCGCGTAGGGCGAGAGCTTCGCCCGGTTCAGGATCTCGTTCGACCAGGCGCGGCCGATGCCCGCGAGCGCCCGCTGGTCGCGCAGGAACGGATGCAGACGCCGAGCTTCACGGCGGGCGATCTCGCCGAGCTCCACCGCGGTGATCTGATCCGCTTCCGGACCGAGGTGCGCGAGCTCGGCCTCGAGATCGTGTGGCCGATAGACCCCGACCCGCGCCCGCTTCTTCGGGCCGGCCTCGGTGAGGATCAGCTCGCCGCCGTCCTCGAGGCGCAGCCGGAACGCCGGCGTCTTCGGGCCCTTGGCCCCGGGCTCGAGGAAGCGGATCCGTCCCGCGCTCATCAGGTGCACGTAAAGGTCGAGCTCGCCGTCGTCGGTGGGGAAGAGGAGGTGCTTGCCGCGCCGTCTCGCTCCTTCGAGCCGCCGGCCTTCGAGCTCTGCCAGCGGCGGATCGAACGTCTTCAGCGTGGCGACGTGCGCGGGCCCGGCCTTCGCCACCGGCGAGCGCGCGAGCGGCTCGTCGAGAGCCTGCCGGGCGGCCTCCACCTCGGGAAACTCGGGAATAGTGTTCCTCCTCGTGGACGTGATCAATGTAGCCGTGACCAGAGGGGGCGTTGTCGAGTCGCGGCACCTGGCGCACGCCGTCCTCGTCCGCGACGGCGAGGTAGCCGAGGCGTGGGGCGACCCCGACCTCGTCGCCTACGTTCGCTCCGCGGCGAAGCCGCTCCAGGCGCTTCCGCTCGTGCCGTACGGCCTGCCGGCGGAGGAGCTGGCGATCGCCTGCGCCTCGCACGAGGCACGGCCGGACCAGCTCGTCGCCGTGCGGGCGCTGCTCGAGCGAGCGGGAGCCTCGATCGACGACCTCGAGTGCGGCGCGGAGCACGGCTCGCGGCTTCGGCACAACTGCTCGGGCAAGCATGCGGGCTTCCTCTTTCTCTGCCGCCGGCGGGGCTGGGAGACAGAGGGGTACCGGCTGCCGGAGCACCCGCTCCAGCGGGAGCTCCTGGCGCTCGTGGCCGCGACCGTCGGCCGGCGCGAAGGGGAAGTCACGACGGCAATCGACGGCTGCGGCGTGCCCACGTTCGCGCTTTCCCTCACGGAGATGGCCCGCATGTTCGCGGGCTTCGTGATCGGGGAGCCGCCGGGGATGACGCCTGTCGTCGCGGCGATGACTGCCCACCCGGAGCTCGTGGGCGGGCGTCGGGCGGTCGACACCATCTCGATGCGGGCTCTTCCCGGCGCGGTCGCCAAGCGCGGCGCGGAAGGCGTCCTCTGCGT
>JBOHAB010000259.1:0-3244 GCA_050697655.1 Gaiellaceae bacterium | reverse complement strand
TCGCATGACCTCGGCGAGCTCCCCGAAAGCGGAGGCGGCGTAGTGCGTCGCGCCGAGAAAGCGGATGCGACCTGCGTCGCGCTCGAGCTCGAGCCAGTCCAGCTGGTCGCGCCAGGCGACGAGGTTGTGCACCTGCTCGAGGTCGACCCGACCGCCGAAGTACGAGAGCTGAGACTCGAGCTGGGCCCGGCCTTCGTGCACCGAAGGCGTCCAGATCTTCGTGGCGACGAAGGCAGCGTCGCGCCGCTCGTCGAGCGCGCTGCCCAGGACGCGCTCGGCGCGGCCGTACATCGGCGAGGAGTCCACGAGCGTCGTGCCGGCGTCGAAAGCGGCTCCCACGACGGCATCGGCGACGCCCTGGTCGGAGTCTGGGAGGTCGAGCGTCACCCATGTTCCGAGCCCCACGACGGGCAGCTCGACGCCGGTGCGCCCGAGTGCCCGCCGCTCCATACTGTCTGCCACCATGCCCCCGGCGAGCCTACTCGACGCTCCCGAGCTCGCCGCGGCCCGGATCGACGAGCGGGCATCCGGCGAGAACTTCCCGGTCGTCTCCTTCCTGGCGCCGCGCTTCGCCCGTCCGCACCTCCGCGCCGTCTACGGGTTCGCGCGGCTCGTGGACAATCTCGGAGACGAGGCGGCCGGCGACCGCGGCGTGTTGCTCGACGAGCTCGAGCGGGAGCTCGAAGGGCCGCCGAGAACGGAGATCATGCGTCGCCTGCAGGCGACGATCGCCGGCCGCGGGCTGCCGCTCGAGCCCTTCCGCCGGCTGATCGAGGCCAATCGGATCGACCAAGTGCGCCGGCGCTACGAGACCTGGGACGACACGCGTGGTTACTGCTCGTACTCGGCCGATCCGGTCGGCCGCCTCGTGCTCGGCGTCTATGGACGGGCGGAAGAACCCGAGCTCGTCGCCATGAGCGACGCGGTCTGCACCGGGCTCCAGCTCGTCAACTTCCTCCAGGACCCGCCCCGCGACCTGTCGCTCGGGCGCGTCTACCTGCCGCAGAAGGACCTGCGGCGCTTCGGCGTCGAGGACGGCGACCTCGCAGGGCCGCTGACGGCGCCGGTCGCGGAGCTGCTTCGCTTCGAAGGCGGTCGGGCACGGTCGCTCCTGGAGCAGGGGCTGCCGCTCCGCCAGGCGCTCGGTGGGCGGGCCGGGATGTCGGTGGCGCTCTATGCCCGCGGCGGTCTCGCAGCGCTCGACGCGCTCGAGCGGGCCGGGTGGGACGTCTTCAGCGGCCGGCCCGCGCCGACGCGGGTGACCTTCGCGCGGATGGCCTTCCGGGAGCTCGTGCGGCGATGAAGGTCGAGGACGCGTATGCGGAAGTCATGCGGATCACGCGCCGAGAGGCGCGGAACTTTGCCTGGGGAATCGCCGTCCTGCCCCGGCCCAAGCGGCTGGCCGTCTCAGCGCTCTACGCTTTCGCGCGCCGGGTCGACGACATCGCCGACGACGCAGCCCTGCCCGTGGCCGAGCGCCGGCGTGGGCTCGAGGCCTGCAGAGCGGCGGTCCAGGCGCTTCCCGCTGCGCCGACGGGCGACCCGGTCCTCGTCGCGCTGGCCGACGCCACGACGCGCTACGCGGTGCCTCGCAGCGCCCTGCTCGACCTGGTTTCCGGAGGGCTCCTGGACGCCGAGAAGGCGCGCTATGCGAGCTGGGAGGAGCTGCGCGAGTATTGCCGCTGTGTCGCGGGCGCCGTCGGGCTCGCTTGCACCGCCGTCTACGGACCGAGCGACGAGGCGGCCGCCGAGCCGCGTGCCGAGACGCTTGGGCTCGCCCTCCAGCAGATCAACATCATGCGCGACGTCGCCGAGGACTGGCACTTGGGGCGCGTCTACCTCCCGCAGGACGAGCTGGTGCGCTTCGGCGTCACGGAGGCCGACATCGCCGCCGGCCGGGTCACCCCTTCCTGGCAGGGCCTCATGGAGCACCAGGCGGCCCGGGCAGAGGGGCTCATGCAAGACGGGCTCGGTCTCCTTCCTCTGCTCGATCGCCGCAGCGCCCTCTGCGTGCGTGCGTTTGCCGGCATCTATCGCGGGCTGCTTGTGCAGATGCGGAGCCGGGGCTACGACGTCTTTTCGCAGCGGCCGCAGCTCTCGACCGTCGGCAAGTTGCGGGCGGTCGCCGCGCTGTGAAGGCCGTCGTGGTCGGCGGTGGTCTCGCCGGCCTCGCCGCGGCGCTCGACCTCGCCGAGGCGGGGCACGAAGTCACCGTCCTGGAAGCCCGCCCCACGCTTGGGGGCGCCGTCCAGACGCTGCCGGCGCGGGAAGGCGATCCCGACCCGCCGCCGGACAACGGCCAGCACATCGCGCTCGGCTGCTGCACGGAGTACCTGGGCTTCCTGGCGCGGACCGGGCAGGCCGGGTCGGTCCGACGGGAGCCGCTCGCGCTGCCCGTGATCGACGAGGCGGGCAGGGTCGCGCGCATCGCTCCCGGACTGTTCGGGCTCCTTCGCTACGGGCACGTGTCGCTGCGGGACCGGCTGGCGATCGCCCGGGCGGCACGTCGTCTCGGTCGACTGGATCCCGCGCAGCACGACGGCGAGACATTCGCCGAACTGCTCCGGCGGAACGGTCAGTCGCAGACCGCGATCGACCGCTTCTGGGACGTCTTCATACGCCCGGCGCTAAACCTGCGCTGCGAGGAAGTCAGCGCCGCGCCCGCCCTCTTCACGGTGCAGACGGCGCTGCTCGCAGACCGAGAGGCGAGCGACGTGATCCTCCCGCTGACGCCACTCGGCACCATGCACGGAGAGGCCGCCGGCGCCGTCCTCCGCGAGCTGGGCGCGGCCGTCCGGACGGGCGAGCGCGTGACGGCGCTCGAGCAAGGGTCCGTGGTCCTGGCCGACGGCGACCGCCTCGAGGCGGACCTCGTGGTCGTCGCACTGCCTCCGCAAGAGAGTGCGCGCCTGCTCGACGAGCCCGACCCCGGCCTCGAGGACTCGCCGATCGTGAGCGCCCACCTGCTCTTCGACCGGCCCATCCTCGACGTCGAGCTGGTCGCGCTGCTCGGGAGCCCCGCGCATTGGGTCTTCGACCGGGGGGCGCTGACCGGGCGGGGGCCCGAGCGGGGCCAGTACCTGACCGTGGTCTCCAGTGGCGCGCCGGAGCTGCTCGAGGTGCGCGGCCGCGCCCTCGTCGAGCTGCTCGCGGGCGAGCTGACCGCGAGGCTCGGGGCGGCCGAGCTTCTGTGGTCGCGCGTCAGCCGTGAGCCCGCCGCGACGTTCGCCGCCTTCCCGGGCAC
>JBOHAB010000258.1:0-3245 GCA_050697655.1 Gaiellaceae bacterium | reverse complement strand
GACCTCCTCCTGGCCGACGGCTACGAGGTCGAGCGGCGCGTCGTCCCCGACGAGCGGGAGGCGATCGCCGAGGCGCTGCGCGAGCTGGCCGCCGCGGCCGCGAGCGTCGTTCTCACCACCGGTGGCACCGGCATGGGCCCCCGCGACGTCACGCCCGAGGCGACTCGAGACGTGCTCGACCGCCCGGCCCCCGGGATCGCCGAGGCGATTCGCGCCGACTCGATCGCGAAGACGCCGCACGGCCTGCTCTCCCGTGGGCTGGCCGGCGTGGCCGGCTCCACGCTCGTCGTCAACCTGCCGGGCTCGCCGGGCGGGGCCCGCGACGGCTTCGAGGTGCTCCGGCCCGCTCTGGGACACGCACTGGGGCTTCTGGCCGGCGAGCCCGCCGCGCACCAACAGACCTGATGCCCCTCCTGTCAATGCACGCCGCACCTCTGCCCCGCGATCACGCGGCGCCAGAGCCCACCCTCGCCTTCACCAAGGCTTCCGCAGCCTCGGCTTCGGTCGAGAGCGAACTCTGGCTTGGTGCT
This sequence comes from Gaiellaceae bacterium, assembly GCA_050697655.1. Lineage (GTDB taxonomy): Bacteria > Actinomycetota > Thermoleophilia > Gaiellales > Gaiellaceae > JAIBJN01. The sequence goes on along the minus strand of JBOHAB010000258.1, from coordinate 2,715 downwards.
CGCGACGCAGAGGCACAGCAGCATCACCAGGAGGAGCATTGACTTCCGCGGTCCTTCGCTACCCGAAGCTCTTCCTCTCGCTCGTCAAGTTCGAACACACGATCTTCGCGCTCCCGTTCGCCTACATCGGCGCCTTCCTCGCCGTCGACGGGGTGCCGAGCGCAGCCGACCTCCTCTGGATCACGGTCGCGATGGTCGGCGCCCGCAGCCTGGCGATGGCGCTCAACCGGCTGATCGACGCCGGCATCGACGCCCGTAATCCGCGCACCGCCGCCCGCGAGCTTCCTCGCGGCGCTCTGACGCCCTGGCAGGTCGGCTTCTTCTGTCTCGCCTCGCTCGCGATCTTCCTTCTCGCCGTCTACCAGCTGGCCCCGATCGTCCGCTGGCTCTGGCCGATCCCTGTCGCCGCCTTCGTCGTCTATCCCTATCTGAAGCGGGCTACTTGGCTGTCCCACTTCTGGCTCGGCGCGGTCGACGGGCTCGCGCCGGTCGGCGCCTGGGCGGCGATCACGAACGACCTCCCGCTCGAGGCCTGGCTCCTCGGCGCGGCCGTCGCTTTGTGGGTCGCAGGCTTCGACGTCTTCTACGCGCTCTTCGACCTCGAGCACGACCGGGCTCACGGCCTGCACTCGCTGCCGGCGCGGTTCGGCGTGCCGGCCGCCTTCGCGGTTGCGCGGGCGTGCCACGCCGCCACCGTCGCCTTCCTCGTCCTCGCCGGGCTCGCGCTCGAGGTAGGAGCCCTCTACTGGGTAGGAGTCGCCGCGGTAGCGGGATTGCTCCTGTACGAGCATTCCGTCGTCTCCCCGCGTGACACGACCCGCCTGGACATGGCGTTCTTCACCATGAACGGAGTAATCAGCCTGACCTTCTTCGCCTTCGTGCTCGCGGACGTGGTCGTGTGATCTCCGCCCGCGGTCTCGGCCGCAGCTTCGGTACTAAGCGCGTCCTGCGCGACCTCGACCTCGAGCTCGGCGAACGCGAGGTCCTGCTCGTCACGGGGCCGAACGGGTCGGGGAAGTCGACGCTGCTCGCGCTCCTCGCCGGCCTGCTCGTCCCGACGCACGGGGAGCTCGAGGTCTCGGCGGAGCGCAGCCGGATCGGGTACCTCGCCCACGAGCCGCTGGTCTACCGGGAGCTGACCGCGCTCGAGAACCTCGACCTGTACGGCCGTCTGTACCACGTTCCCGAGCGTCGCGAGCGGATCGGGATGCTCCTCGAGCGCTACGGGCTCTGGGAGGCCAGAAGCGAGCGCGTGGCGACCTTCTCCCACGGGATGCAGCAGCGGCTGGCGGTCTGCAGAACGCTTCTGCACGAGCCCGACCTGCTCCTGCTCGACGAGCCGTACGCGGGCCTGGACGAGGAGGGGGCGGAGCTGCTCGACGCGGAGCTCAGGGCCCTCGCCGGCTCCCGGACGCTCGTCCTCGCCACCCACGATCCCGCGCGTGTGGCGCCGCTCGCCACTGGAACGTTGGTACTGGCGTGACGTATCTGGCGGACGTCGGCACGCTCGCGCGCAAGGATCTCCTTCTGGAGCTTCGCTCACGCGACACCGTCCCGGCGATGCTCCTCTTCGTCGTCTCGACCCTCGTCGTCTTCAACTTCGCGCTGCCCGCCGGCGCCTCCGCCGAGGCCGCCTACGGCCTGCTCTGGGCCGCGCTCGTCTTCACGGCGATCCTGGGGCTCACCCGGGCCTTCGCGGCGGAGCGCGAGCAGCGCGTTCTCGACGGCCTCGTGCTGACACCCGCGGACCGGAGCGCGATCTGGCTGGGGAAAGCGATCGCCGTGGTGGCTTTCCTCGCGCTCGCCGAGCTGGTGGCGCTGCCCGCCTTCGCGCTCTTCTTCGAGCCGGTGAGCTGGGAGCTGGTAGCCGCGGTCGCCCTGGCCACTGTCGGCTTCGCGGTCGTCGGCACGCTCCTGGCGGCGATGGCCGCGGCAAGCCGCGCCGGGGAGCTCTTGCTCCCGCTCCTCTTCCTGCCGCTCGTGGTCCCGATCGTCGTGGGCGGCGTCGGTGCCTCCATCGCCGAGGATCCCGGACGCTACCTCGGCTTCCTCGCTCTCTACGACCTGATCTTTGCGATTCTGTCCTGGGCGAGCTTTGAGTACGTCGTTACGGAATAACCGCGCGGTCGTGCTCGCGGCCGCAGCCGCGGGCCTGTTGCTCCTGGGCATCTCGCTCGCGTTCTACTGGGTGCCGAACGCTCCCATCGAGGGCTTCAGGCAGCGCATCTTCTACATCCACGTGCCGATTGCCTTGACCGCGTACGCCTGCTTCTTCTGGGCCGCGTGGAAGGCGCTTCGGCTGCTCTGGACGCGCGACCAGCGCTACGACCTCGAGAGCTATACGGCCGTGCACATGGGCGTCATCTTCGGGATCCTGACACTCGTCACCGGCTCGATCTGGGCGCGCACCTCGTGGGGAGTGTGGTGGACATGGAGCGAGCGCCAGCTCGTCCTCTTCCTCGTCCTCTTCCTCTTCTACTCGGCCTACTTCATGCTGCGGTACTCGGTCGATCCCGGCCCGCGACGGGCGAGCATGTCCGCCGTCTACGCGCTCTTCGGCGTCGTGCTGATCCCGGTTAGCTTCCTCGCCATCCGCCTGGCCGAGGGGCTCATCCATCCGGTCGTCTTCGACAGGGACCTCGGCTCGAACCTCTCGGGGAGCCAACTCGTCACCTTCTTCGTCTGCTTCGCCGGCATGCTGGCACTCGCCGGCGC
>JBOHAB010000257.1:0-3264 GCA_050697655.1 Gaiellaceae bacterium | reverse complement strand
GGGCGCTCGGCCGGCCCGGGAGGCGGCTGAACTGGGTCTCGATCCCCATCGCCTCGGTATCGATCACACCAACCGCGTTCTCGTCCAGGCCTGGGAGGAAGTCGGGCTCCGACGGGCGGGTAAGAATGACCGCGGCGGCCACGGTACCGAGGGCCAGGACAGCACCGGCGGCCGCGAAGGCCAATCGGCGGCGGCGGCGTAGCTTAGGCTCTTCGAACGTGTCGGGAACCGCCGCAGGTTCGGGCTCCCTCAGCGCCGTCTCGAGCGCCGGCTCCTGGCGGAGGATGGCGCCCACGAGGCGCTGGAGCGAGGGGCTGGGCTCGATCCCGAGTTCCTCGACGAGGAGCTTCCTGGTCTGCTGGTAGACGGTGAGTGCCTCTGCCTGGCGCCCGTCGCGGTAGAGGGCGAGCATGAGCTGGCCGCGGAGGCGCTCGCGGTAGGGGTGCTGCGCGACCAGGGTCTCGAGCTCCCCGACGAGGTCACCGCCGTGCCCGAGGGCGAGCTCGGCCTCGATCCGCTCCTCCAGCGCGGCCAGTCGCAGCTCTTCGAGCCGGGGGATCTCGTTCTGTGCGAACGGCTCGTAGGTGAAGTCGGCGAGCGGCGGGCCGTTCCAGAGGGCAAGGGCCTCCCGTAGTAGCCCGGCTGCGCGCGCGTCCTCGCCTTCCTCACGGAGCCTGCGGCTCTCCTCGAGCCGACGTTCGAACTCGATCAGATCAAGCTCGTCCGAGCTTAGCTCGAGCACGTAACCTGGCTCGTGCGTCCGAATCCGCTCCGCGCCCAGCGTCTTCCGTAGGCGCGTGACGTAGACCTGAACGGCCTTGCGTGCCGACTCCGGCGGGCTCTCGCCCCAGAGCTCGTCGATCAGCCGCTCGGTGGCAAGAACCTCGTTCGCATGCAGGAGCAGGATCGCCAGCAGCGCCTTCTGCTTTCCAGCCCCAATGGGCACGGGCCGACCGCCCTCCCGAACCTCGAGCCCACCAAGGATCCGGAACTCCACCTGCGATTCACCCAGGAAGGACGGTAACACGCTCGTTTGCCGGCAATTAGCCCGCGAGCAGGCGTCCCCAGCGAATCTCGCGCTCGAACGCGACCGTGACGGCCGCAGAACAAGGAGGACGGAAAATGAGAATCCCGCTGCAGATTCGAGGGTGCCGGTGGATCGCCGCCGCGCTGGTCGCGGCGTCGCTCTTCGCGGCACCCACCGCGGGCGGGAGGCCTGACGCGGGCGAGCAGGGCGTGACGCCGCCGGCGGCCCCCGCGCAGGTGGAGGTCGTGACCGCGGACGGCTTCGACTGGGCCGACGCCGGCATCGGCGCCGGAACCGCTGTCGGGCTCGTGTTGCTCGCGGCGGCAGCGGCGACCGCAGTCGGCCACCGGCGAAGACTGGCGAGCTCGCAAGAAGGTGCACCATGAGAACTCGAACCATTGCCTGGCTGTCGGCGGCCCTGTGCATGCTGGCCGCTGCGCTCGCAGTCGCGCTCCTCGCGCGACCGGCGGCCGCAGGCGACCCGTCACCGCTGCGAGTCGAACGGGATGGAGTCGGCCAGCCTCACAAGAACGACTCGCGTGCGCGGCACGAACGCTTTCTCTATGTCGCCACGATTGCGCAAAGTGCCACTGATCCAGATTTCGTCGCCGTGATCGGGGCGGATCCGGATCGATCCGACTTCGGGAAGATCGTGAACCGCATCGACATGCCCAACGTGGGGGACGAGCTCCACCACTTCGGGTACTCGGCCGACCAGCGCCGGCTGATCGTGCCGGGGCTGTTCTCGAACCGGATCCACGTCTTCAAGATCAAGGCCAAGGGCAAGCGGATGGCCCTCAGGGCAGTGAACGACCAGCTGGCGACGGAGAGCGGCTACATCGTCCCGCACGGCTCGATGACCCACACGGACGGCAGGACGATCATCCCGATGGTGGGGGCGGCGACCGATTCCACGCGGCCCGGCGGCATCGTCGAGATCGACGATCGTACCGGCGCGTTCGAGTCGTATTTTGGCCCGGGCCCGGAGCGCGATTCCATCGACCTCGGACCCAGCTACATGTACGACTTCGCTGCAGTCCACGAGGCGAATCGCGGCATCAGCACGACGTTCGGACCGCCGGCGCTGTGCGGAGAAGGCATCGACCCGACCTGCCTCGGCGACGAGGTGGCCGTCTGGAACGTTCGGCATGAGAAAGTGATCCAGACCGCCGACCTGGGCGCGAACAGCGGCGCGCTCGAGGTGCGCTTCATCAGGGAGCACGGCGTCCGGCGGGCCTTCATCAACACGCCCGGCACGCACGCGGTCTGGCTGGCCGACGACGACGACGGCGACGGCGTCTTCGAGTTCCGGCAGGTGCTTGGCCCCGAGGACGGCCTGACGATTCCGGTCGACATGCTCCTGTCCTACGACCACAAGCACATGTACCTGACCAACTGGTTCGGCAATACCGTGCAGCAGTTCGACATCGCCGACCCGTTCAACCCGGTCCTCGAGGCCACCGCCTCGGTGCCGCACCCGAACATGCTGCGGCTGAGCCGGGACAACAGACGCCTCTACGTCTCCAACGCAAACCTCACACCGTGGGACAACGACCCCGCGTTCGGACCCCCTCGCAACAACGACTACGGGATCTGGCTGTTCGAGGTCGGCAAGTCCGGCGGCCTTACCCCGTCCAACCCCGACGGAAGCGCCTGGGTCAGCTTCACCAACGTCCAGAAGAAAACCACCACCGGACCGGCCGGGCCGCACATGATGCTCTTCGACCCGAGCATCCCTCTGCTGCCCGGTGAGCATTGAGCGAACGAATTGGGTCGACGATTCCCTACGTGATGGAGGAACAAATGACCAGGAATGCGCGAATCGTTTGCGCAGGGGCCCTGCTTCTGCTGCTGGTCGTGAGCGTGGCGGGCGCGACCGGGAACCGTGGCGGGGGCGCGGCCAGGCTGGCGGAGCAGCTCGCCGAGGGGCGCTTCGCGACGGGGGAGTACGCGACCGACCTGGAGGCGGCGAAGGCGGACGGCTACAGCCTCCAGATCACGCCGAACATGCCGGGCATGGGCTTCCACTTCTTGAACCCCTCGATCGGCGGGGAGTTCGACGTGACGAAGCCGCCGATCCTCGTGTACGTGAAGCGAGGCTCGGACTGGCGGCTGGCTGCGCTCGAGTGGGTGTTCACCGAGCGGCCGAAGACAAAGCCGCTCAAGGGAGCCCGCTACGGCTCCTTCCCCGCGGCCTGCCACTACGCCGACGGCTCGTTCGTTCCCGCGGCCGCCGA
>JBOHAB010000256.1:0-3269 GCA_050697655.1 Gaiellaceae bacterium | reverse complement strand
GGACGGGCCGCCCGCCGGTCTCGGCGTCCCCAGCCCGGCGCGGCTCCTGCGCTACAACCTGAAGACCGGCAGGGCCGGCCGCCAGTACCTCTACTGGACGGATCCGATCGCCGAGCCGCCGGTGCCTTCCACCAACTTCGCCGTCAACGGCCTCGTCGAGCTGCTCCCGCTCGACAAGCGCAGCTTCCTCTCGATGGAGCGCTCCTTCTCGGTGGGGGCGCCGGACACGGGGAACACGATCAAGCTCTACACGCTGGAGCTCTCGGGCGCGAAGAACATCAACGGGCGGGCGAGCCTGGCCGGCCAGCTCGACAGCATCGAGCCGGCGCGGAAGACGCTCCTGCTCGACCTGGACGTCCTCGGCATCCCGCTCGACAACATCGAGGGCATGGCCTTCGGGCCCGACCTCGCGGATGGACGGCGGACGCTCGTCCTCGTGAGCGACAACAACTTCGCGCCGGCCCAGTTCACGCAGTTCTTGCTCTTCGCCTTCTCGGAGAAGTAGCAAACCGGACCGGCGCGCCCTGCGTAGGTCTGGGCGAAGACCGTCGTCTCAGACGAAGGGGGTACCGCATGGCAGTGAATCGACGGCTCTTGGCCGTCCTCGTGCTCGTCGCCGCGCTCGCGGCTCTCGTGGTCTCGACACCCGCGGGGGCGACCGGCGAGACCACAAAGTGCACGGCGTACGCCGTGCTCAAGGCGGACAACGAGGTTCCGCCTAGCGGCTCGAAGGCGTTCGGCGCGGCGCTCGTGCACGTGAACGGCACGAAGCTCTCCTTCAGCGTGGCGATCGTCAATCCGGCAAGGGAGTCCTTCTTCGCCGGGCACATCCACGTGGGAGCGGCGGGCGTGAACGGCCCCGTACAGGTGTTGCTGTTCAGCGGCTCGACCGACAGGAGGCTCATCGTCCAGGCGGCACGCTTGGACATCTCCGAGACCTTGGCGGCCGCAATTTGCGCCGACCCGGCCGGTTACTACGTCAACTACCACACGACCGACTTCCCCGGGGGAGCGGTCCGCGGCCAGTTGAACGAAGTCTAGGGGTCGGCAGGGCGGGGGCTAGCGGCCCGGCTCCCGCCCTGCCGCTGGTAGCGTCGGGTCATGCCCGCGTGGACCGTGCTGGGCGTCCCGATCGATTCGGTGGGCCGCTCCGGAGGGACGGAGCTCGCGCCGGCTGCGCTGCGCGAGGCCGGGCTCGTCGAGCAGCTCGGCGTCCCCGACCGCGGCGACCTCGACGTTCGAATTCGCGGCGAGGAGCGCGATCCGGAGACCGGGATCGTCGGCTCGCCCGACGTCCTGGCGATGACCGCGGAGGTGCGCATCGCGGTCGCTGAGATGGTGGCCGCCGGCGAGCGCCCACTCGTCCTCGGCGGCTGTTGCTCGCTAGTGCCGGCGGCGCTCGCGGCCGTGCGGGACCTCGGGAGCTCGGTCGGAATCGCCAACGTGGACGGCCACGTCGATGTGTACGACGGTCGCACGTCGCCGACCGGCGAGGGGGCGGACATGCCGCTCGCGGTCGCGTTCGGCCTCGGCCCGGCCGCCTGGGTCGAGGCGGCGGGCGGCCCGTCCACCACGCCCCCCGAGGCCTTGGTCCTCGGCGCGCGCGACCCGGAGGAGGCGGTCGACATCGCTCTCCTGCTGGACAGCGAGCTTGCCGAGCTGCTCGTTCTCTCCCCGGACGATCTGCGAGCTCAAGGCCTGGCTGAGGCGGGCCGTTTGGGCGCCGCGCGGCTGGCGGAGCGCGTCGCGCGCTTCTGGATCCACCTGGACGTGGACGTGCTGGACGAGCGGACGATGCCCGCGACCGACTACCTCATGCCCGGCGGGCTCGACTGGGACGAGCTTGCGGAGCTACTCGGCCCGCTCTGCGCCTCGCCGGCGCTCGCCGGCCTGAGCGTCGGCTGCCTCAATCCGGAGAAAGATCCGGGCGGCAGGCTGACGCGGCGAACCTGCGATCTGTTGGCCGACGTCCTCTGATGGCGTTCCCGTGGCCCTCGAGCCCGCCCACCGCGGCGCAGCGCGCCGCGTTCGCCGATGCGACGGTGCGGCCGTATTGGCTCGACGTCCTCCCCGCCCGCCAGCCGCAGCCTCGGCTCGAAGGGCCGGCCGAGGCCGATCTCTGCATCGTCGGCGGCGGCTTCACCGGGCTCTGGGCGGCGCTCCACGCCAAAGCCGACGACCCTGCTCGTGACGTCGTCGTCCTCGAGGCGGACACGGTCGGCTTCGGCGCCAGCGGGCGGAACGGCGGCTTCGCGCTCGGCTCGCTCACGCACGGGATCGAGAACGGCCTCGCCCGCTTTGCCTCGGAGATGCCGCAGCTCGAGCGGCTCGGGAAGGAGAACTTTCAGGGCTTCGTGGGCGACATCGAGCGCCACGGGATTCACTGCGACCTGGAGCTCACCGGCGACCTCGCGGTCGCACTCGAGCCGCACGAAGTCGATTTGCTGAAGGAGAGCGCCGAGCTGCTCGACCGCTACGGCCACGAGCACGAGCTCCTCGACGCTGACGCGGTCCGGGCCGAGGTCGCCTCGCCGACCTACCTCGCCGGGCTCTGGGACCAGACCGACGCCGCGCTCGTCGACCCGGGCAAGCTTGCGACCGGGCTCGCAGGCGCCGCGCTCGCCGCCGGCGTTCGCCTCCACGAGGGGTCGAGGGCGACGAAGGTCGAGGAGGACGGTGCGGGCGCGCGCGTGCAGACGGCCTCCGGCCATGTCCGCGCGCGCCGCGTCCTCCTGGCGACGAGTGCGTACCCGCCCCTGCTTCGGGCCATCCGCAGGTATGTCGCGCCCGTCTACGACTACGTGCTCGTGACGGAGCCCCTCTCGCCGGCACAGCGGGAGTCGATCGGCTGGAAGCGGCGCCAGGGAGTCGGTGACTGCGCGAACCAGTTCCACTACTACCGGCTGACGACGGACGACCGGATCCTCTGGGGCGGCTACGACGCCGTCTACCGCTACGGCGGCCCCGTGCGACCCGAGCTGGACGACGACCTGGAGACCTTCGCCAAGCTCGCCCAGCACTTCTTCACGACGTTCCCTCAACTCGAGGGCGTGCGCTTCCCACACCGCTGGGGCGGCGCGATCGACACGTGCAGCCGCTTCTCGGTCTTCTTCGGGACGGCACACGGCGGCCGGGTCGCCTACGCGGTCGGCTATACAGGCCTCGGCGTGGTCTCGACGCGCTTCGGCGCGCGGGTCGGGCTCGACCTGCTGGACGGCCGCGAGACCGAGGCGACCCGCCTGCGCTACGTCCGCTCGAAGCCGGTGCCG
>JBOHAB010000255.1:0-3314 GCA_050697655.1 Gaiellaceae bacterium | reverse complement strand
TCCCCAAAGCGCCATGAACAAGCGCCGATCCCGTGCGGAGAAGCGGCTCGGCGAGCCGGCCGACCGGCGCAGCGACCGTCTCTCCGGCGCGATGCACGACCGCCGACCCCGTGCGGAGCACCGGCTCGGTGATCTGAGCCACCGTCGTGAGCGAGCGCTCCACGGCGCCGCCGGTCGCCCCCCGCACCCCGGTCTGGAGCGCGCCGACGACGGGCTCCGCCGTCTCGGCTGCAACGCCGGCCCGGTTTCGGACTGCGTCGACGACCGGCGTCGCCGCTTGGGCCGCGGGCGTTTCTCTCTTTGCGCTTCGGACGGAACGGCCCGCCGACTTGCCCGTATCGGTCACCGCCCGCACGATGGTGCGTACGGGCCCCGCCGGCGCGGCCTTCTCGGGAGCCGGCTCGGACGAGTCTTTGGAAACAGGCTTTGCTGAGCCCTTGGAGGGAGCCGAGGATGGCGCTGATGAGTCCTTGGACGGAGACGGCTCTGCTTTGGCCGCCGGCGCGGAGGCGCCGCCGGCTTTCTCGACCGTCTTGCCGACGCCCTCGACCGTCTTGCCGACCTGCTCGGTGACGTCACCGGCCGCGCTCGCGACGTCGGAGACTGCGTCCGTGACGCCGGAGAGCGGGCCGCCGCTTGCCGAGGCCGAGCCCGCAAACGCGAGGCTCAAAAAGACGGCAGTCGACGCCAAAGAGATGCGAGCCGCAAAAGGCATGCTGAGGTCGTCCCCCAAAGGACCCTGAAGCGAGACGCAGTCTAGACGAGATCGCCGGCCGTGACAAGAACGCTCGCCTAGCAGGCATTTCTTCCGCGCGCGCGACTAGGCTACGAGCCTCCGGACCCGCCGAGCGTCCGGCACGTAGGGCACCTCGAAATCGCCGGCCACCAGCGTCCCGTAGCCGAAGAGGCGGCCGAGGACGCCCTGCTCGAACTCGAGCGCCGGCGCGTGCGCGAGCGCCACCGAGGCCGATCTCCGGCGCGCGACGCCGTAGGCGACCGTCAGCTTCTCCGAGGTCAGAAGGAGCCGGGTGCGATCCCAGCGGAGGACGGCCCGAAACGCCAGCAGCGCACCCGCCGCCAAGAGGACGGCGCCGGCGATTCCGGCGATCCAGTACTCCATCCCGACAAAGACGAGCACCGCGCCCGCGCCTACGAGGGCGAGTGGCCGCAGCAACGGCTGGACGAGGGCGATGCCGTGCGGGCGCGCGTCCAGGCGCACCTCCTCGCCGGGCTCTACGTCAGGCATGCGGCTCGTTTTCGCCGCCGGGCCGTTACGCCCTGCGCCAGCGGCCGAAGATGAGGCCGCCGAGGGTGAACCCAAGCCCGAAGGTGCCCACCGCGAAGGCGCCGACCGCCAGCGTCTTCCGCCAAGCGGAGAGACGCTGCCAGCGGCCCAGGACCTCCTGCTCCTCCACGGAAAGCGGCTCGCCACGCCGCTTCTTGCGCTCTGCCGCACCGGCCCGAAGGCCGAGGTACATGTCGTCGAAGATCTCCGTGGGCTCGTCGACCATGCTCTCACTATAGTCTGCCCGCCCGATGCCACCTCTGCGCATCCTGCACGTTTCCGACCTTCATGCGGGAACGCGCGAGGAGCCTGAGGTCGAGGGCGATCTACGCTCGCTCGTCGCCGAGACCGAGCCCGAAGTGGTGATCGCCACGGGCGACCTTACGCACCGAAACCGGCCGGAGGAGCAGAGCCGGGCGGCAGCCCTCCTCCGCTCGCTCGAGCGGCCCCTCGTCGTGATTCCCGGCAACCACGACATTCCGCCCTGGTCGCCTCGGCGCTTCACGAACACCTTCGAAACCTTCCAGAATGAGTGGCCCGAGCTCGAGCCCGTCTACCGCTCGGAACGGCTCGTCGTGTGCGGTCTCAACTCCGTCCGGCCGTGGAAGCACCAAGGCGGCGCGCTGGAACAGGAGCAGCTGGAACGCACGGCCCGCGTGCTTGCCGAGGCACCCCCGGGCGCGCTTCGGGCCGTCGCGCTCCACCATCACCTCGTGGGCGCCCCGTGGCGTAGCCACAAGCGTCCAGTCGCCCGCCGCGCCTCGGTCCTCGGCGCCCTCGTCGACGCCGGGGCCGAGCTCATCCTCTCCGGCCACGTCCATCAGAGCGCCGTGGGCGAGCGGCGCGAGTTCGAAGTCGTCGAGGGCCCCGTGCACGGGACGACGGTCGTGACGGCGCCGGGGCTCGGCCAGCCGCGGCCTCGCCGGCGCGGCGAGGCCCGCGGCCTCCACCTCTTCGAGGCGGACGAGCGCACGCTGCGGGTGCTCACCTTCGCGTGGGTCGAGCACCGCTGGGCCGAGATCGCCGACCGCCGCTTTCCACGCGGAACCGAGCCGCTCAGCGCGATCGGCTGAGCGGCTCGGTAGCGCGGAATCGGCTTACGGAGCCGTAATCGGCGGGCAGGCAGCGCCCACGCAGACGATCCGGCCCTGGATGGTCGGGCTGAGCGGCGAGTTCGCCGCCACGTAATCGGCGGTCACCTGGTCCATGAAGTCCAGCGTGGCCATCCGGCTCGAGAAGTTCGGGTAGCCGTCGCCGCCGTTGGCCATGAAGTCGTTCTCGAGGATGGTGTACGACGCCGCGGCCGTCAGGTCCACCGGCGGGCCCGTGCATGTTCCGTCGGCCGCTTGGCGCACCGCCCCCGTGACACGGCTCCCGGCAGGTGCCGAGATGTCGTACGTGAAGCAGAGACCGGAGACCTGCGGGAAGCGCCCGTTGGCCGCCGGCATGAACGAGACTCCGTTCTCGAGCATCGTCTTCAGCTCGGCGCCGTTCACCGGCACGGTGACGACGATGTTCCCGAAGGGCAGGACGGAGAACACCTGGCCACGCGTGATGGGGAACGGCGGAGGCGTGTACGGCGGGCAAAAGTCGCCTGCCGAATCCGGATTCGGACACGTCAGGTCGGCCCGGAGCCCTCCGGAGTTCGTGATCGCGAAGTCGGCGCCGTACGTCAGCCGCATCGAGTCGGTGACGACGTTGCCGATCAGCGACTCGCACAGCCGGCCGTCTGCGCGGCCGCAGGAGTCCGAGCGCGGGATTGCCCGCGTCGAGGTCCCGATCTGCGTGTTCATGATCGGCGCGAGCGCCGCGTTGAGCTCGTCGATCCTGGCCTGGATCTGCGGGTCGGGCGTGATGCCGGCCGTCCACGGCTTGTGGTAGTCGGCGGTCTTGTAGACGACCTGTCCACGGTTGTCCACGACGATGCGGACCCGCGTGAACCGGATGCCCTTGCCTCGGTTCTCGGTGAGGAGCACGCCGTTCGGCCTCGTGGCATTTACCTGGAAGTCGTTGTGGTCGCCCATGACGA
>JBOHAB010000254.1:0-3315 GCA_050697655.1 Gaiellaceae bacterium | reverse complement strand
ATGCCGACCTTGAAGACCGAGACGATGACCACGAAGAAGCCGACGTAGAGGGCTCCCAGCAGGAACATCGTCAGGAACATGCGGGCCGACAGGCCCGAGTCCCGACCGAACGACTTGCGTCTCATGGAGTGAATTCTACTGAGGCGAGGCGGTGCAACCGCGCGTTCTCGGGAAGAACGAGACGCCTAGCTCGAACGCCCCCGGCTCCGCGGCGACGACGCTCGTCATCCCGTCCGATGCTTCCTCGACGCAGACCGATCCCGCTTGCACCCGCCACGTCGGCGTCCACCTGACCGCCAGCCTGTAGGTCCCGGCCGCGTCGACCTCGCCGGCCACGCGGTCGTGGCTGAGCTCGGTGATACGTGGCGCTCCCGGACCGGTCAGCATCGGCTCGGGGTCGGGAAGCTCGTAGACGGTCACGTCGCCCGCCTGCGTCACCTCGAGCAGGCCCGAGCGTCCCGAGCGGAGGAGCTCCGCCTCACGCTCCTCGCCGACGCGTCCGAGCTGGGTGTCGGGGAGGAGGACGTAGCGGATGCCGAGCGAGCGCAGCCACTCCCGGTAGGCCTCCGGCTCGAGCGGCTCGTCGTAGAAGAGCTCGTTTTCGGCGATGTCCACCTGGCGGTACCAGCCGCGGGCGAGTGGGATGCCGGCGTGCGGCACCCAGTAGGCCTCCCAGTGGTCGCCGGTCGGAACGACCTCGACGCGATAGTCCGGAGTCGCGCGCTGCTCGAGGAAGCGCAGCGCGGGCTCCCAGAAGGCGGCGTCGGCCGAGCGCGTGTCGCCTCGATAGAGTGCCGCGCCGACGTAGGGAACGAGCGTGTAGGCGAGGGCGGACAAGACGGCGAACGCGGCGAGCCAGCGCGGGCGGTAGGAGGCGACGGCGGCGCAGAGGAGTGCAAGCGGGAGGACGATTCCCCGGACCCGCGTGACGTTCTCGCCGATCGGGGTCGGCACGAGGAAGGCGACCGCGGTGGCGAGCGCCCACAGCGCGAAGAAGAAGGCGAGCGGGCGCCCGCGGGGCCCGCCGCGCAGCGCGAGCGCTGCGCAGGCGGCGGAGAGCGCGACGACCGCCAGGAGCTCGGAGAGGCGGAAGAACGGGTACTCGGAGGCCTGGGGATAGACGAGCAGCAGGGCTATCTGGAAGAGGCCCAGGGCGAGGAGCGCGCCACCGACGGCGACCGACTGCCGCTCGAGGCGGGCGCCGCGCCCGAGGAAGACGGCGAGCGCCGCGAGGCAGAGGAACAGAAACGCGAGCGGTGAGAGCCCGAGCGTGAGCGCGGCGAGCGCGACCGCGACCCAGATCCGGCCGAGCTGGAGCGCCTTCAGCGTTCCGAGACCCGCCGCCAGTCCGGCCGCGTACGGATAGGTCCCCGTGAAGAGCGAGCCGCAGGCGACCACCGCGAAGGCGAGTGCCGCCCAGCGCGTCCCTTCACCCCACTCCCGCCGGGCAAGCGAGGCGAAGAGGACCGACGAGACGACCACCGAGACGACCGCGACGACGTCGTTCCCGACGAGCGCGGCGGGGAAGTAGTAGAGGAGGCTGTAGGCGACGAGCGGGTAGTGGCCCGCATACCAAAGCGTGTCCCACACGAGCACGCCGTTCTCGACCAGCTCGGTGCGGTACAGATGCGCCGGGAGATCGCCCGGCGGCGGGCCGAGGAGAACGAGCGCGAGCCCGACGACGAGTGCGATCGCCGCCGCGCCTAGAGTTCCCGGCATGGCCCGGACGGCGGTACTGGCTCTCGCGTTGATCGCGCTCATGGCCGGCCCGGCGCAGGGTAGTGCCCCTACGGCCGTCGAGGTGATCGTGGTACCGGGGCTGACGCTCGACGATCTCGAGGCCGTGCAGGATCTCGGCGCCGTCGGCCTGCTCAACCCGGGCGCGGGGCCGGAGACGAGCGCCGACCTCGCCGAGGCCTCGCTCGTGCGCGGCGAGGTGCAGAACTCGCTCCGCGGCGGCATCCCCCCGGGGCCGGCGCTCCTCAGCCCGAGCCGCGGGGAGCTCGGCTCCGCTGCCGGCCCGGCCATCTACCTCGGGCTCCCCGAGGGCGGGCGACAGCCGAACGACAGGCGCTATCCAGTCCTCGTCGTCGGGCCCGGCTACGAGGGGCTCCTCACCTCCGAGTCGACGCGGATCCCCGGCCTCGTCTCCGTTGCGGACGTCGCTCCGACCGCACTCGGGCGCGAGGACGGGCTCGGCTCGCAGACAGCCGCGGACCCGGTTGGCGAGCTCCGGAGCCTCGACGAGCGGATCGACGAGACCGGCGACGTTCGGCTGCCGGCGACGATCCTCGTCTGCGCCTTGGTTCTCGCGCTCGCCGTGTTCGCCCCGCGGGCGGCGGTGCCCGGGCTCGCCGCCGCGCTCCTCGCCAACCTGGCGCTGGGGATCGCCGGCGTCTCCAGCTTCTGGCTCGTCCTCATCGTGCTCGGCGTGGCAGTGGCTCTCGGGGGACCGATTCTGGCGGCGGCGTTCCGCTCGGACCTCGCCCTGGGCGCCTTGCTCGTCGGCGTGCTCGGCGCGTACCTGCTCGTCCTCGGGATCGACGGGACGTGGGTGGCGCTCTCCCCGTTCGGGCCGAGCCAGAACGCCCGCTACTACGGCCTCTCGAACCTGCTCGAGACGATGCTGCTCGTACCCGCGCTGGTCGGTGCCGCCCTCCTTTTCAGGGTGCTCGGCTGGGCGGCCTACATCGGGACCGCGCTCCTCGCCTTCATCACGGTGGCCGGGAACCGTCTTGGGGCCGACGGCGGCGGCGCGATCGTCCTAGCCGTCGGGTTCGCAGACCTCGCCGTTCTGCTGGCCGGCGCGCGCCGGCGCGTAGTCGCGCTCGCCGTCGGCGGCTCGCTCGTGCTGGCCGTGGGGCTGATCGGGCTCGACGCCGCGACCGGAGGATCGAGCCACGTCACGTCCGCGCTCGGCGATGGGCCGCTCGGCCTCGGCGGCGACCTGGTCGACCGGGTCGAGCTCTCGTGGGAGCGCATCGCCTCGTCCTTGTGGACGAGTCTCGCCGTTGTCTTCTTGGTGGTCGCGTTCTCCTTCCTCGTTGTCCAGACGCTCCGGCACCCGCGGCCGCGCGAAGAGCTCGCCGTGCCGCTTTCCTTCGCCGCCGCGATCGCCGTCTCACTGATCGTGAACGACTCCCCTACCGACGTCCTGCTCGTCGGCGTCACGGGCTACGCCGCCGTCGCGGCCGATATGCTTCGCCCGCGATGGCCCGCGTCGTCCCGCTTCTCTTCGTCCTCGGCGCTCTTGTCCTCGTCGCCGCCTGCGGCGGCAGCGAGGAGGGCAACACCGCGCCCGAGACCGTAGTCGGC
>JBOHAB010000253.1:0-3339 GCA_050697655.1 Gaiellaceae bacterium | reverse complement strand
GTCCTCGACAGCATGCGGCGCGGCTTCCTCGACTTCTACGAGACGCAGCTCCCGTTCGACCGTCTCGACTTCGCGGCCATGCACACCGTCGTCCTGCTCGCGATCTTCGGCTTCACCGTGGTCGTGTCCATGCTCGTGATGGCCCGCAGGCCGGTAGGGGCGGCGCTCGGCCTCGTCGTCGCCGTGGCGTGGCCATCGACGCTCACGCCGGGTGACCACCCCGTTCGGGACGGAGCGCTCGCGTTGATCGGCGTCCTTGCGATCCTCTTCCTGCTCCGGCGCGAGGAGCCGCCCAGAGGCCTGATCCAGGCCGCGGGCGTCGGCGCCCTGCTGGTGGCGGTCGCCGCCGTCGCCTCGACCACGGACGCGGTCGCCAAGCCGGCGTTCCTCTCCTGGGAGACGTGGGACCCCTACGACCGGCCTACCGAGCCGGTGGGGGTCGACTATGTGTGGAACGCGAACTACGACGGGATCCAGTTCCCGGAGAAGCCGACGACGGTCCTGCGCGTGAAGGTGTCGGGGGTCAAGCGGGCTCTTTACTGGCGGGCGACCACGCTGGACGACTACACCGGCCTCACCTGGGACGAGGACGCCCGGCTCGGCGAGGCTACGGAACGGGAGCAGATCGACGCCTCGAGCCCCTTCCTGCCGGAGGCCGCCCGCGACGAGGAGAACTGGGTTCGGCAGGAGTTCACGATCGAGGCGCTGCGCGACACGCGCCTCCTGGCCTCGGCACAGCCGGTCCGCTGGGAGCCGGGAACGGAAGCGCCGGTGGCCGACGCCGCCGGGGACATCGTCGTCGTTCCCGACGGGATCCGCCGAGACCAGCGCTACACGGTGTGGAGCTACGCCCCGCAGCCCAAGCCGAGCGAGCTCAACGGCTTCGGCGGCAACTACCCGGCGGAGGCCGAGCGCTACCTGCAAGTCGTCTACGAGCCGGTGCCCGAGTGGGGGGTCGAAGGCCGGGACGCGCTCATGGACGCCTACTTCAACGGCTCCGACGAGTTCGAGGTGACCGCTCTCGAGTCGGTCTACCAGGCGGCGCAGGGCGTGACAAGCCAGGCGCAATCGCCCTACCAGGCCGCCGCCCTGCTCGAGACCTGGTTCCGGGAGGCCGGCGGCTTCGTCTACGACGAGCAGCCGCCCGCCCCGATCGGCGGGACGCCGGCGCTCGTCGACTTCGTGAACGAGACGAAGCGCGGCTACTGCCAGCACTACGCCGGCGCGATGGCGCTCATGCTGCGCCTGCTGGGCGTTCCGGCCCGGGTCGCCGTGGGCTTCACGAGCGGCGAGTACTCGGAGGACGACAACGAGTGGGTGGTCAAGGACACCAACGCCCACGCGTGGGTCGAGGTCTGGTTCCCGGACTACGGCTGGATCCCGTTCGACCCGACGCCGGGCCGCGGCGAGCTCGACGCTACCTACGCGGTCTCGTCGCAGAGGTTCAACGCGGGCGACGCGGCGGGCATCAACTTCGCCGAGCTCTACGAAGGCATCTCGCCGGAACGGGCAGAGCAGATCCGCTCGGCGGCGAACAGGCCGGGCCTCGAGGACGCCGTTATCGGCAGCGGGACGGGCGGCACGCTCACCGTCGTCAGGGACCGCGGCCTCAGCCTCTTCGCGCTCCTCGCAATCGTGATCGGCTGCGCCATCGCGGCCGTCCTCGTCCTCAAGGCGATCCGCCGGAGCGCGAGGTTCGCCACGCGCGACCCGCGCGAGCTGGCCTCGGCCTGCCGCCGGGACGTCGTCGGCTTCCTCGCCGACCAGGGAGTCGACCTGCCCCGGAGCGCGACGATGCCGGAGATCGGCTCGACCCTGGAGCGCTTCTACTCGGTAGACGCGTCCTCGTTCGTCCGCGACGTGACGCTGGCGCGTTTCGGGCCGCCCCAACAGGCCGGAGCGGCCGTTCGCAGCGCCCGGCGGCACCTCCGGGAGATACGCCGAGGGCTCCGGCACCGGCTCGGGGTCGCCAGCCGCGTGCGCGGCGCCGTCAGCCTCCGCTCCCTCTCGCAGTAGCCCGGGCACGGCACTCGGCAGGCCGAGTTGCATCCCGTATGGTGAGGAGCAGGCATGAGCGAGACCTACGACCTCTACAGACAGGGGCGCGACCACCTCGCGGCCGGCCAGGCCGCCCAGGCGACGGTCGCCTTGGAGAAGGCGAAGAAGCGCGAACCGCGCAAGGCGTCCATCCGCGAGGCGCTCGGCATCGCCTACTACCGCATCCGCCGCTTCGCCGAGGCCGAGGAAGAGTTCCGCACGATCCTCGAGCTCCAGCCGGTCGACCACTACGCGCATTTCGCGCTCGGCCGCTGCCTGGAGAAGCAGGGCCGCCCGGCCGAGGCAGTCGGCCACTACCGGCTCGCGAGCTTCTTCCGCCCGCAGAGCCGGGACTACCAGCGCGCCCTCGCGAAGCTTCAGAGCTAACGGCGCGTGCGCGCAGTCGTCCAGCGTGTGAGCGGCGCCCAGGTGCTCGTCGACGGCGACGTGGTGGGCGAGATCGGGCTCGGCCTCTGCGTCCTCCTCGGAGTCGCCAGAGGAGACGGCGAGGCCGCGGCGGAGCGCCTCGCCGGCAAGGTCGCGCGCCTGCGCATCTTCGAGAACGCGGAGGGCAAGTTCGAGCGAAGCGTGCTCGACGTACACGGCAGCGCCCTCGTTGTCAGCCAGTTCACCCTCATCGCGGATACCGCCAAAGGGAACAGGCCGAGCTTCACTTCCGCCGCGCCGCCCGAGCAGGCGGAGCGCCTCTACGAGGGCTTTTGCGAGGCGCTCGGAGGCCACGGGATCGACATTGCCAAGGGCAGGTTCGGCGCCCACATGGCCGTCGAGCTCGTCAACGACGGCCCCGTCACGATCGTGCTCGATACAGACGCAACGATGGCCGCGGGAGCGGGCTGACCGCTGCTATCCTGACGGGGACATTTCCCCACGTTCGGAAATGGGCGCGCCGCGCCCATTTTTTGCGAGAAGGAAGGGAATGCAGGTCTACGAGAAGGAACGGGAACTCCAGCGAGAGGTGGCCTCGACCGTCGAGGGCGGGCTGCCGGACGTCGAGGTCCTGGCGGCCGAGCTGAGCGGTCCCGAGCGGCTGACCGTCTACATCGACCACCCCGACGGGGTCGACCACGCGCTCTGCGAGCGGGTGACCGACGCCCTGCGCAGCTACCTCGACCACTACACGCTCGACGTCTCGTCGCCGGGGCTCGAGCGCCCGCTCCGGACGCCGGGGCATTTCGCGAACGTCATCGGCCGGCGGGCCGCGATCCGGACGAGTGGCGAGATCGCCGGCCGGAAGCGCTTCCGGGGCGAGGTCGTCGCCGCCGACGAGCGCGAGGTCACGCT
>JBOHAB010000252.1:0-3348 GCA_050697655.1 Gaiellaceae bacterium | reverse complement strand
GCTCGGCGAGATGACCGCGGCGCGCGACGAGATGGAGCGCGCGTTCCGCGCCGGCGACCTCGACGCCTACCTCGCGTCCTTCTGGTCGTTGCGGGACGCGTGCTATCGCTGCGCGGAGAGGCCGCGACTCGAGCGGACGCTGCAGGACCAGCGCGTGCGCGTCGAGCGCTACGTCCTGACCCTCTGCCGCGACCCGGAGGCGTTCGCCGACCTGCGCCGGGGACCGGACACGCTGCTCGAGGCGTGTCGCGCCGGCGACGGCGAGGCCGCCGAGGCGGCGACTCGCGATGCGCTCCAGTGGGTCCTGGCGGAGCTCGGGCGGATGCTCGAAGATGGCCAGGCCTCGACCGCCGAGGCGTCCTGATGTCGTTCCTGCTCCCCTGCCCCAACTGCGGACCCCGCCCCGTGGACGAGTTCAGCTGCACCGGCGAGGTCACCGTCCGCCCGAAGAGCTCGCCGACCCTGCGTGAGCTGACCGACTACCTCTACTTCAAACGCAACGTCGCGGGCGTCCAGCGCGAGTGGTGGTGCCACCGGCACGGCTGCGAGGCATGGTTCACGGCCGAGCGCGACACGCGGACGAACGAGGTCCTCTCCGTCGAGGTCCCGGCCGAGCAGTGAGGCTTCCGCCGCAGCCAGGAGAGCGCCTCGACCGCGAGCGGGAGGTCGAGTTCACCTTCCACGGCGCTTCCGTCCGCGGGTTCGAAGGCGACACGATCGCCTCGGCGCTCTACGGAGAGGGTCAGCGCGTCTTCTCGCGCAGCTTCAAGTACCACCGCCCGCGCGGGCTCCTCTGCTGCCAGGGCACCTGCCCGAACTGCATGCTGACCGTGGACGGCGTTCCCAACGTGCGGGCCTGCGTGACGCCGCTCGTCGGGGGGATGAAGCTCGAGGCGCAGAACGTCCGCGGATCGCTCGACCACGACCTGCTCGCGGTCACGGACAAGATCGGCGGGCCGTTCACGCCGGTCGGCTTCTACTACCGGACGATGATTCGGCCGCGGCGCCTCTGGCCGCTCTACGAGAAGTTCCTCCGCAGCGTCGCCGGGCTCGGCAAGGTCGACAAGCACCGCGGCCGCGAGCGGCGCTACGACGTCGAGCACCGCCACGTCGACGTGCTCGTGGTCGGCGGAGGCTCGGCGGGGCGAGCGGCGGCCCGAAAGCATGCGGCGGAGGGCCGCCGCGTCGTCGTCGTCGAGGCCGACCCAGCCCGTCTCGACGCCGGGGAGGGCTTCGAGGTCGTCAACGGCACCGCGCTCGGGGTCTTCGAGGGCGGCCTCGTGCCGGTCGACTCAGGAACTCTGCTCCTCCGCTACCGCGCTGCCCACGTCGTCGTTGCGGCGGGCGCCGTCGAGCAGCCGCTGGTCTTCCCGGGGAACGACCTCATCGGCGTCGTCCTTCCGGAAGCCGTTCGCCGGCTCGTGGGACGCTGGTCGCTCAAGCCGGGAGAGCGCGCGGTCGTGATCTCCACGGACGAGGGAGCGCTCGACACCATCGCGCTCCTCGAGCAGGCCGGCACCGAGATGGCGGAGGTCGTCGACCTGCGGGAGCAGCGCGTCCGCGAGATCGCGGCCAAGGGGCGGGCCGGGCGCCTGACCTCGGTCGAGCTCGACGGCCGCCAGGTCCCCTGCGACCTCCTCGTCATGTCGGGGGGGCGCCAGCCCGCCTACGCGCTCCTCGCGCATGCGGGCGCGCGGGTGGAGTACGACTCCGCCCGCGGCATCTTCGTCCCGGCCGACCTTCCTGACGGGATCGAGGTGGTAGGCGCCGCATCCGGGGAGATCGGGGACACGGCGGTTCCCGCGGCCAGCTACAACGGTGCCGCCAAGAAGGACAAGTGCTTCGTGTGCGTCTGCGAGGACGTGACCGACAAGGACGTCAAGCGCGCCATCGGCGAGGGCTTCGACTCGATCGAGCTGGCGAAGCGCTACACGACCGTGACCATGGGCCCGTGCCAGGGCAAGCTCTGCCACGTCCCCTCCATCCGCCTCTACGCGCGCGAGAACGAGACCGACGAGGCGAGCATCGGCACGACGACCGCGCGGCCGCCGTGGCAGCCCGTCGAGCTCGGCCTCCTGGCCGGGCGCCCGCACGAGCCCGCCCAGCGGACGTCGATTCACCACCGCCACAAGGAGCTCGGCGCCAAGATGATGTGGACGGGCACCTGGCGCCGCCCCCACTCCTACGGCGACCCGGCCGGAGAGGCGAAGAACGTCCACGACGCGCTCGGCGTCATCGACGTCTCCACGCTCGGCAAGCTCCTCGTGACGGGGCCCGACGCCGCCGAATTCCTGGAGCGCCTCTACCCGAACCGCTTCGGCGACATGAAGCCGGGGCGCATCCGCTACGGCGTCCTCAACTCGGACGCCGGCCGGATCATGGACGACGGCACGATCGCGCGCCTCTCGGAGGAGGGCTTCTACGTGACGACGACCTCCACGGGCGCGGGCGCCGTCGTCGAGTGGTTCGAGTGGTGGAACGCCATCTGGCGGTTGGACGTCGAGATCGTCAACGTCACGGGAGCGCTCGCGGCGGTGAACGTCGCCGGGCCGAACGCACGCGAGCTGATGACAAGGCTCACCGACCTCGACGTCTCCAACGAGAGCTTCACCTACCTGGACGCCAAGCAGGCCCCCGTCGCGGGCGTTCCCGCTCTGCTCCTTCGCATCGGGTTCGTCGGCGAGCTGGGGTACGAGATCCACTGCCCGAGCCCGTTCGGCGAGCACCTCTGGGACACGATCCTCGAGCGCGGCGCCGATCTCGGCGCGAAGCCGTTCGGTCTCGAACCGCAGCGGATCCTGCGCCTGGAGAAGATGCACGTCCTCATCGGGCAGGACACCGACTCGGAGTCGAACGTCCTCGAGGCGTCGATGCCGTGGATCGCCAAGCTCGACAAGGACGACTTCGTGGGCAAGTGGTCGCTCGAGTACGTGCTCGAGCGCGGCTTTCGCGAGCAGCTCGTCGGCTTCGAGACCGAGAACGGCGTCGTGCCGCTCGAAGGCGGTCAGATCGTGATCGACGGGCGCCCAGGCGGGCGCGTCACGAGCGCACGTTGGAGCGACCACCTGGGGCGCGCCATCGGCATGGCGTGGGTGCCGCCCGACCTCGCCGAGGAGGACGCCGAGCTGACGATCAAGGTGAACGGCTCCGTGGAGAGGGCGCGCGTGCGTCTGCGGCCGTTCTTCGACCCGGACGGAGAGAAGCTGCGGTCATGACGCACCTCGACTTCCTCAGCCCCGACCTCGCCTCGCCGGAGGCGGTGTGGCGCTCGCCGCTCGAGCGGGCGCTCGCTCACGCTCCCGCGGGGATCGAAGACCTGTCGCGCACGGGCGTTCTCGAGGTACGGGG
>JBOHAB010000251.1:0-3388 GCA_050697655.1 Gaiellaceae bacterium | reverse complement strand
CCGCGGCGGCGTGCGCATCTTCGACATCTCGAACCCGGCGGCGCCCACGCTCGTGAAGGATGTCCAGTGCGACGCGAACCAGAACGATCCCATCGTCTGGGACCGGAACGGAAACGGCGTTGCCGACCTGCTCCTGGTCGCCGTCGATCGCACGATGGCGTCTCCAATGTGCGGCGCGCCGCGCGCTGCGCACGACGATCCCACCGGCTGGGAGGGCGTACGGGTCTTCGAGCTGAGCGACGATCCGGCGAATCCCTTCGCCATGGTGAATCAGGTGGCCGCGGTCTATACGGACTGCGGCGCCCACACGATCACGCTCTGGCCTGGAAACGCGGACGAGGGCGAGCTCATCGTCTACGTCGCCTCGTATCCGCTTCGGCCCGGGCCGACGTGTGGCCAGGTGAACGGCCCGCCCGCCGGCAACGACCCGCTGCACTCGAAGATCTCGGTCATCGAGGTGCCGCTGGCAAACCCGGCTGCGTCGTCCGTGATCGCGGAGCCGCCGATCAGCTACCCCGACGATCCCGACAACCAGATCGACTGGACCGAGCGCGGCCTGGTCGGGCTCGAGCCCGCCGCGCGGGCCTGCCACGACATCGTCGTGCACGTCCCGGAGAACATGGCCGGGGCGGCGTGCGCCGAGCAGGGCCAGGTCTGGGACATCGACCCGGATACCGGCATCCCCGACACCGCCAACCCGATCTCGGTCATCGACGACGAGGTCACCTCGGGCGGCACCGGGAACATCCCGGGGGCGGTCGACTTCTTCCACTCCGTGATGTTCAACAACAGCGGGACCGTCCTGAACACCGTCGACGAGTCCTTCGGCACCGGCTGCCCGCCGATGACGACCTACCAGCCCCGGATGTGGAATCCGGCCGGAGGAACCCACAAGACGGGCCGGATGTTCTTCTCCGACACAGAGACCGGGGACTTCTTCAGCGAGTTCCAGGTGGGAGACGTGCGGCCCGATCCCGCGCCGGGCGCGTACTGCTCGGCGCACATGGGGATGGCCGTCATGGACATCCGCAAGGACCTGCTGGTGAACGCCTGGTACACGGGCGGCGTCGACGTGATCAACTTCACCGATCCCGAGAAGCTGAAGGAGATCGCGTGGTACGACATCGCGGGGCCCGCCGCCGAGGGCTCGGACAACTGGTCGGCCTACCCCTACGTCGGACCTGACATCAGGGGCAGGAACGGCATCCCCGTCTACGCCTCGGACGGGGTCCGCGCTCCCGCGCTCGGCCGGGGATTCCAGGTCTTCCGGGCCAACGTGCCGGAGCCCAATGTGACCCGCGGTTGGCTCAACCCACAAACCATGGACTAGCAATCGAAAACGCTCTCGAGCGTGCGGAAGGGCGGCCTCACGGCCGCCCTTCCGTCTTCAAAGGCGTCTGATGGGCATGCTGTCCGGGTGACCGACAAGGGCGAGCGGATCGTCCGAAGGGGGCGTCGTGAGGTGCGGCTTTCGAGCGCCGACCGGGTCCTCTTCCCCGAGGACGGCGTCACGAAGGGCGATCTCTGGGACTACTACGCCGCCGTCGCGCCGACCCTCGTCCCCCACCTACGCAATCGGCCGTTCACGATGAAGCGCTTCCGCGAGGGCGCCGCCCGGGGCTTCTTCTTCCAGAAGGACGCGCCCAAGGGGATGCCGAGCTGGATCCCGACCGAGCGCTTCCGCACCTGGCCGCGCGAGGGTGAGTCGCGTCTCGTCGACTTTCTCCTCGTGAATGACGAGCTGGCGCTGCTCTGGATGGTGCAGATGCACTGCATCGACATGAACGCCTGGTACTCGCGCGTCGACCGGCCCGAGCGGCCGGACTTCGTCCTCTTCGATCTCGACCCGCCGGACGGAGAGTTTCGCCTCGGCGTGCGCGTCGCGCACCTCGTCCACGGCCTGCTCGACGAGTTGGGCCTCTCGAGCTACGTGAAGACGAGCGGGGCCGACGGTGTCCACGTGCTCGTTCCCATCACGCGGCGCTCGACCTACGAGGTGACGCGGGATTTCGCCGACGGCGTCGCCCGCATTCTGGAGGAGCAGCATCCGGGCCTGGTAACGACCGAGTGGCGGAAGGCGAAGCGACAAGGCGTCTTCCTCGATGCGCGGCAGAACGGCTGGGGCAAGACGATCGCGAGCGTCTACTCGGTCCGTCCGAAGCCCGGAGCGCCGGTCTCCACCCCGCTCCGCTGGAAGGAGCTCACCGAGGACGTCTCTCCGCGAGATTTCGGCATGACCGAGGCGCTCGCGCGGATCGAGCGGCACGGCGACCTCTTCCGCCCCGTGCTCGACGCGCCGCAGGCGCTCGCCCCCGCCAGACGGGAGCTCGCGCAGCGTCGCCGCTCCTCTTCTGGATAACCGCACCGGGCAGGTCGAGCCCCTTCGATTTGGCTCTTCGCCCTCTACTCGGCTGCGGCCCTCCCGCTTGCCGCGTGGGCCCTGGCGAGCCTTGCCGCCTAGGCCTGCGCGTCAGCGTGCGAGCGACCGCGTGAGCACGACCCGGTCCTCGCCGGGACCGTCGTAGCCGGCCCGCGGCGGGCCGGCCGCGAAGCCGATTGCCCGATGGAACGCCAGCGACCCGGTGTTGGCCGGAGACGTGACGCAGCTCACGCGCCCCCTGCCGTGCGCCCGTGCGACGGCGAAGAAGCGCTCGTACAGCTCGCGCCCCAGGCCCGTGCCACGCACGTCCGGGTTGACTCCGACGAAGTGGACGTACGCCTCGTCCGGCTCGGACTGCGAGAGGAAACCGACCAGGAAACCGGACAGCGCGCCGTCTCGCTCGGCCACGAACGACGTGTCCGCGAAATGGACGAAGAAGAGCCTCGGGAGCATCTCGCGCATCGGGCGTCCTCCCCACCACTCGTCGAGGACCGCGATGACGCGCGAGTAGTCGGCCGGCTCGGCCCGGCGGATCTCGACGGTCACGCGCGGAGCTTCTCGCGCAGAAGCTCGTTGACGGCGCGAGGGTCGGCCTTGCCCTGCGTCTCCTTCATCACCTGGCCGACGAAGAAGCCGAGCAGCCCCTCCTTGCCGCCGCGATACGCCTCCACCTGCCCCGGGTTGGCCGCCAGGATCTCCTCGATCACGGGGTCGAGCTCCGAGGCGTCCGAGACCCTGGTCTCGCCGAGGAAGCGCTCCGCGGCGAAGTCGGGATCGGCGCTCGCCGCCAGCGCATCCAGGAAGGCCTGGCGCGGAATCGCCGAGCGTGCGTCGATCAGCTTCCCGAGCTCCTCGCCGTCGACCTTCGCGGGGTCGACCCCTGCTGCCGCCAGCTGGTTCATGAGGACGTTGGCTACTGCACGGCGGTCGTCGCCCGGCACCCGGACGTAGAGCTCATCGCGGCCGCTGGTGACGAGCCCGTAGGCAAGGTCGAAGTCGACCTCCTCC
>JBOHAB010000250.1:0-3400 GCA_050697655.1 Gaiellaceae bacterium | reverse complement strand
CTGCCGACCCTCTTCATCCGCTACGGCGGCTTCTCGCAGGCGACCTCGGCCGCGCTCGGCGGGACCTCGATCCTCATCGTGGTGGGCGTCGCGCTCGACACCATGCGCCAGATGGAGTCGCAGATGATGATGCGCCACTACGAAGGCTTCTTGCGCTAGCGATGGCCCTCGACATCGTTATCCTCGGCCCGCCCGGGGCCGGCAAAGGCACCCAGGGCAAGCTGATCGCCGCCGAGGCCGGGATTCCGCACATCAACACCGGCGACATGTTCCGCGCCGAGTGCGCCGCCGGCACCGACCTGGGAGAGCGGGTGAAGTCGATCCTCGACCACGGCGACCTCGTGCCGGACGAGCTCACGATCGAGGTCGTGCGCGCGCGGCTCGCCCAGGACGACACGGCGAACGGCTTCATCCTCGACGGATTCCCCCGGACGCTCGTCCAGGCCGAGGCGCTCGACCGGGTGCTCGCGGAGATCGACGGCGGCGAGCTCTCGGCGGTCCTCGACTTCGAGCTCCCCGACGAGATCGCCGTCCAGCGCCTGCTCGGCCGCGCGGCCGTCGAGGGCCGAAGCGACGACCTTCCCGACCTGGTCCGGCACCGCCTCGCCGTCTACCACGAGAAGACAGAGCCTCTCGTCGAGTACTACCGCACGCGCGGGCTGCTCGTGCCCATCCATGCCGACCGCTCGGTCGAGGAGGTCTTCGCCGAAGTCCAGCAGGTGCTCGAGGCGGCGTCGACGCGATGATCATCCGCAAGTCCAAGGCCGAGATCGAGACGATGAGCCGCGCGGGCGAGGTCGTCGCGGAGACGCTCGAGCTGCTCGGCGGGCTGGCGGGGCCGGGCGTCACGACTGCCGACCTGGACGAGGCGGCGGAAACGCACATTCGCGCCGAGGGCGGCGTTCCCACCTTCAAGGGCTATCGCGGCTTTCCCGCCGCCATCTGCACCTCGCCGAACTCGATGGTCGTCCACGGCATCCCCGGGCCGTACGAGCTCGAGGAGGGCGACGTGCTCTCGGTCGACGTGGGTGTGACCCTCGACGGCTTCGTGGCCGACTCCGCTTACACGTTTCCGGTGGGCGAGGTCGACGACGAGGCCGAGCGGCTGCTCGAGGTCGCGCAGGCGGCGCTGGCCGCCGGCATCGAGGAGGCTCGGGCCGGCAACCACGTCCAGGATATCTCCGCAGCCGTCCAGCGAACTACCGAGGCGGCCGGCTTCTCCGTCGTTCGCTCGCTGGTCGGCCACGGGATCGGGCGCTCGATGCACGAGGAGCCCCAGGTGCCGAACTTCGGCGTGCCCGGGCAGGGCCCGCTGCTCCAGCCGGGCATGACGCTCGCGATCGAGCCGATGATCAACGCCGGCGGCCCCGACGTCTGGATGGCGAACGACCGCTGGTCGATCTCGACCGACGACGATTCGCTCTCCGCCCACTTCGAGCACACGGTCGCGATCACCGACAACGGGCCGCTCGTGCTCACGAAGGCCGGCAAGCAGTGAGCCGCAAACCCTTTGCTACCATGCACGTTCGCGGCTCGTCCGCGTTTTTGCGTGGTCGCCGCGCGACCCCCGATCTCTCATGAAGGTACGTCCATCCGTCAAGCCGATGTGTGACCGCTGCCGCGTGATCAAGCGGCACGGCAAGGTGCTGGTCATTTGCACGAACCCGCGGCACAAGCAGCGGCAGGGCTAGAGAAGGAGAAGAGTTGGCTCGAATCGCAGGAGTGAACCTCCCCCGTGAGAAGCGCCTCGAGGTCGCGCTCACGTACATCTACGGGATCGGCCAGCCGACTGCCCGGAGAATCTGCGCGGACCTCGACCTCTCGTACGACGAGAAGGTCCGCGACCTCACGGACGAGGAGATCACGAAGCTCCGCACCTTCATCGACTCGAACCTCGAGGTCGAAGGAGAGCTGCGGCGCGAGCGGTCGCAGGCGATCAAGCGCCTGCAGGAGATCGGCGCCTATCGCGGCATGCGCCACCGGCGTGGCCTCCCGGTCAACGGCCAGCGGACGAAGACGAACGCGCGGACGCGCAAGGGCCCGAAGAAGACCGTCGGCCGCGGCAAGAAGGCCAAGGTCTAATGGCGCCTCCCCGGAGACAGTCCAAGGGCCGCGCGCGGCGCCGCGTCAAGAAGAACATCGCCATCGGCCAGGCGCACATCAAGACGTCCTTCAACAACACGATCGTCAGCCTCACCGACAAGGAGGGAAACGTCATCGCGTGGGAGAGCGCCGGCTCCGCCGGCTTCAAGGGCTCCCGCAAGTCGACGCCGTTCGCCGCCCAGGTGACCGCCGACTCCTGCGCCCGCAAGGGCATGGAGCACGGGCTGCAGAAGGTCGAGGTCTTCGTCAAGGGCCCCGGCTCCGGCCGCGAGACGGCGATCCGCTCGCTCCAGGCCGCAGGGCTCGAGATCCTGGGCGTCAAGGACGTCTCCCCGCAGGCGCACAACGGCGTGCGGCCGAAGAAGAGGCGGAGGGTCTGATGGCGCGCCCTCTGGGCCCCAAGTGCAAGCTCTGCCGCCGCGAGGGCATGAAGCTCTTCTTGAAGGGCGAGCGCTGCCTGACGGAGAAGTGCGCCGTCGAGCGCCGCAGCTACCCGCCGGGAGAGCACGGCCGCGGCCGAATCAAGCAGTCGGAGTACCTGCTCCAGCTGCGAGAGAAGCAGAAGGCGCGCCGCTACTACGGGCTGCTCGAGCGGCAGTTCCGCAACTACTACGACAAGGCAGCACAGCGGTCGGGAATCACGGGCGAGGAGCTCCTGCGCATGCTGGAGACGCGCCTCGACAACGTCGTCTACCGGCTCGGCTTCGCCGCCTCGCGCGCGCAGGCGCGCCAGCTCATCCGCCACGGCCACTTCCAGGTGAACGGCCGCCGCGTGAACATCCCGAGCTTCCAGGTGAAGCCGGACGACGTCGTCGCCCTGAAGCCGGGCAGCCCCGTCGAGCAGGTCGTCCGCGACGCCACCGACCTCACCGCCTCGGTCGCCCCGTGGCTCCAGGCGGACCACGACAACCTCACGGGCAAGGTCTTGAAGCTCCCCGACCGGTCGGACATCGACACGCCGGTCCAGGAGCAGCTCATCGTCGAGCTCTACTCGAAGTGATGACTACGACCCGCGTCCACACATCTCGTACTCCCGGAGCCGCTGCAAAGCGTCGCCTCGCGGCGTCCTCGGTTGCGCCCGTAGCCTCCGGCTACGAGCGCGCCCTGCGTCCTTGCGACGCTCGCTTTTTCGCGGCCCGGAAGCACGACCTGTTCGAACACTGATCGCTAAGAAAGGAAGCATGGCCACCAGAACGTCGCTCATGGAATTCCAGGTGCCCCGGATCACCCACGAGGAGGTGACCGAGGAGCGCGGCATCTTCGTGATCGAGCCGCTCGACCGCGGCTTCGGCTACAC
>JBOHAB010000249.1:0-3434 GCA_050697655.1 Gaiellaceae bacterium | reverse complement strand
GGTCCGCCCGCCGCGCACGGGCCGGCGCCACGCCGCCCACCAACGGCGCGAGTGGCTTCGTCACCTGGTTGCCTGGGCGACCGGCACATCCCTCCTCGGCCTCGGCGTGCTGATCGTGGATGACCCCGACCGCAGCTGGGCGCTCGTCAACGTCGCCGCGCTCTGGACGCTCGTGCTCGCGATCGACTTTGCGATCTCGTTCAGCTACGCGCTCTGGCCGCGCGCCGAGTTCAAGCACACTGAAGGTGATGCCTAGGCGCCTGCGGCAGCTTTTCTCCAGCGGAGGCGGCGAGATCGCCGTCGACCTGGGCACGGCGAACACGGTCGTCTTCGTGCGCGGCGAGGGAATCGTCCTCTTTGAGCCCTCGGTGATCGCCATCAACGAGCTGACCGACGAGATCCTCGCCGTCGGCGAGGAAGCGCGGTCCATGATCGGTCGCACGCCGGCGACGATCCGCGCCACCCGCCCCCTCCGCCACGGCGTCATCACCGATTTCGACGTCACCGAGCAGATGCTCCGCCACTTCATGCGCCGCGCGATCAGCGGCCGGTTCCGCCATCCGCGTGTCGTTCTCTGCGTCCCCAGCGGCATCACCGACGTCGAGCGTCGCGCCGTCGAGGAAGCCACTCTCGCCGCCGGCGCCCGCCAGGCATCGCTGATCGAGGAGCCGATGGCGGCGGCGATCGGGGCAGACCTCCCGGTCGCCGACGCTGCCGCGAACATGGTGGTCGACATCGGCGGTGGCACGACCGAGGTGGCGGTCATCTCCCTCGGCGGGATCGTCGTCGGCCGGTCGATCCCGATCGGCGGCTACGAGATGGACGAGGCGATCATGGACTTCGCGAAGCGGGAGCGCGGCCTCCTGATCGGGCAGGAACGGGCCGAGGAGGTGAAGATCGAGATCGGCTCCGCGCTCGAAGCGACGGAGGACGACGCGGCACGGGCCGAGGTCGCCGGACGCGAGCAGCTAAGCGGGCTCCTGCGCCGAGTCGCCCTCCGACCTTCGGAGGTGCAACGCGCTCTCGAACCGCCCGTCGCCCGCATCGTCCAAGCGGTTCGCGACACGCTCGAGCGGACGCCGCCGGAGCTTTCGGCGGATGTCGTCAACCGCGGCATCTTCCTCGCCGGCGGAGGCTCGCTCCTGCGCGGCATCGGCGAGCGGCTCGCGGCGGAGACCGATCTTCCGGTGCACGCCGTTCCCGAGCCGCTGACCTGCGTCGCCACCGGCGCGGGGCGAAGCCTGGAGGAGATCGACACGCTTGCACGGACGGGCCGCGCCGCTCCTTCACCGATCGAGCGGCGGATCTAAGAGCGACGCCGATCGGGGGGCGGCGCAGGGCTAGATCGTCGCGCCGGGAATCGTTGTCGTCTCGGCGCTCTGGTGGCTCTACTTCGACAGGCGCCCGCTCCGGGCCAGAGCAGCGAAGCGCTGGTGGGCTTCGAGCTGCCCGCCGAGCCGGCCGGCCCGCTCTCGCTCGACCTCTATGCCTCGGGCATCGCGGGCCGGATCGACGTGGCGTCGGGTTGAGGCCGGTTGGGTGGTGAGCCGATCGGCAGGCTCACCACCCGCAGGCGACGGCTAGATCGTCGCGGCCGCGCGACAGACCTCGCCGCTTCGCAGGTTGACCGCCCGGGCCTTGATCCGGTCGGGACCGGCGGCGTTCCGCGTCTTCCGCTCGACCTCGAACGAGCCGCTGCGCCCGTGCGTCGTGCGGACGCCCTTGAAGAAGCGGTGTCCGTCGCGCTTGAGCACGACGCGCCAGCGCTGGCCGTTCCTGTTCTGGTCGACCTCGAACTCCGCCTCGATACGGCCGTCGTCGTGGTCGAGCTTGAGCTTCCAGTCGGTCGCCCCGGAGCAGCTGCCCCGGCGGATGATGTCGTCGTCGCCGCCGGCTAGTGCAGGCGCCGCGGCGACGAGTGCGACCGTCGCGACGAGGGCCGCGAGGCCGAGAGTGACAAGGGTGCGCATGGTTCCTCCTTCGGTCCGTTGCGTGCTGCTCTGCACGCTACGAACCCGCTCCTCAGGGATCGCCCTGCGGCGCGCAAGGATTCGGCAGGCCTCTCCTAAGACTCGGTAAAGGCGGCCGCAGGAGCGCCGGCGTCCCTGAACACGAGCGAGGCGTAGCGCCCGCCGCGCGGGAGCAGCTCCTCGTGCGTGCCAACCTCGACGACGCGGCCGCGGTCGAGGACGACGATCTGGTCGGCGTCCCGCACGGTCGAGAGGCGATGGGCGATCGCAATCGTGGTCCGGCCCTCGGCGAGGCGCTCGAGCGCTTCCTGGACGGCTCGCTCGGTCTGGGTGTCGAGCGCCGAGGTGGCCTCGTCGAGGACGAGGATCGGCGGGTTGCGCAGGATCGTCCGCGCGATCGCGATCCGCTGCTTCTCGCCGCCGGAGAAGCGGTAGCCGCGCTCGCCGACGACTGTCTCGTAGCCGTCGGGCAGCGACGCGATCAGGTCGTGCACCTGGGCGGCGCGCGCCGCCTCCTCGATCTGCGCGTCGGTCGCCTCGGGCCTCGCGAAGCGAAGATTCTCGCGTACGGTCGCGTGGAAGAGGTAGGTCTCCTGCGAGACGACTCCGACCGCCGCCGCCAGCGACTCGAAGGTCAATTCGCGGACGTCCACGCCGTCGATCGTCACGCGCCCCTCGGTCACGTCGTAGAGCCGGGCCACCAGGTACGCGCAGGTTGTCTTCCCCGAGCCCGTCTCGCCGACGAGGGCGGTCTTCGTCCCCGCCGGCACCTCGAAGTCGACGTCCTCGAGCGTCCAGGCCTCGTCCCCGTAGCGGAAGCGGACGCTCTCGAAGGCGACGTCGCCGCGCGGGTGCTCCAGGGAGCGCGTGCCTGCTTCGATGTCGACCGGCTGGTCGAGGTACTCGAAGATACGGTCGAACAGCGCCAGCGAGCTCTGCACGTCAACCTGCACTCCGAGCAGCGAGCCGATCGGGAAGAAGAGCCTGGACTGGAGGGTGGTGAAGGCGACGAGCGTCCCGATCGAGATCGCCCCGGCTCCGCTCGCCATCGTCCAGCCGGCGAACCAGTAGACGAGTGCGGGCATGACCGCGAACGTCGTCTGGATCGCCGCCATCATCCAGCGCCCCGTCATGCGGCTCCGCACCTCGAGGTCGGCCAGGCGGCTCGACTCGGCGCCGAAGCGCTCGGCCAGGTCGCCGGAGCGTCCCATGGTCTTGCCGAGCAAGATCCCGGAGACCGAGAGCGACTCCTGCACGATCGAGGAAACATCCGCAAGAGAAGCCTGGAGCTCGGCGGTGACCTTGCGGCGCTGGTCGCCGACGCGCTTCGTGAGCCAGACAAAGAGCGGCAGGAGCGCGAGCGCGAAGGCAGCGAGGCGCCAGTCGAGCAGCACCATCGCGCCGACGGTCGCCAGCACGGTCGTCACATTGGAGATCACCGAGGTCGCCGTGGAGGTGACCACG
>JBOHAB010000248.1:0-3437 GCA_050697655.1 Gaiellaceae bacterium | reverse complement strand
CTCCCGTGGGGGAAACCATGTTTCCCCCACGAGCCCCCTTCTTTGAGACAGTGAGGGAACCTCCCGGTTCCCTCACACACCCTCCGCACGCTCCTAGGCCGGGTGGCCAATGAGCGCTGACGTCGTCGTGGTGACGGGCGCCGCCTCCGGAATCGGGCGTGCGACTGCGGAGCGTCTCCTGCGCGACGGCGGATCCGTCGTCGGCGTCGATCTCGACGGCACCGCGCTCGAGGAGCTCGCCCGAACGAGCCCGGATGCGTGCGCCTTCGTGACCGGCGACGTCGTCGAGCGTGCGACGCACGACCGGGCGGCGGACGCTGCGGAAAGACTCGGGCGGCTCCGCGGCTGGGTGAACGGCGCCGGCATCTGGGCGAAGACGCGCGCGCACGACTTCGACGAGAAGGACCTCGACCGGGTGCTCGCGGTCAACCTGAAGGGGACCATCCTCGGCTGCTCGGTCGCCTGCGCACGCCTGCTCGCCGGGGGCGAGGGCGGAGCGATCGTGAACGTCTCCTCGATCGAGGCCGTCGTCGCCTTTCCGGACGCGGTCGCCTACGAGGCCTCGAAGGGCGGCATCGACGCGCTGACCCGCCAGGTCGCAGTCGACTATGGGCCGGCCGGGGTCCGCTGCAACGGCGTGCGCCCCGGAGCGATCATGACCCCCCTCGCCGACGTCTACCTCGAGGCCTACGGAGAGGACCGGGAGGCGATGCTCCAGAGTTGGCGCGACCTCAGCCCCCTCGGGCTCGTCGGCGAGGCCGAGGATGTGGCTGCCGTGATCGTATTCCTCCTCTCCGAGGACGCGCGCTTCGTGTCCGGCGAGCTCGTCAATGTGGACGCGGGCGCAACCGCGCGCTGCTTCCGCTACGCGCCGGCGCCGGATCTGGGAGGAGGCCGGTGAGCGTGCGCTTCGGCAACCGGGCGCCGCGAATGCGGCTGGTGGACGTGGCGCTCACGGCGGGCGTTTCGAAGTCGATCGCCTCGCGCGTGCTCAACGGCGACCCGGCGCTGCTCGTGCGGCCGGAGACGCGCGAGCGCGTGCTCCGCGCCGCCAGCGAACTGGGCTACCGGCCGCACGCGGCTGCGCGCGGCCTCAAGCGCGCCGAGACGGGGGCTCTCGGGCTCCTCGTCCCGCCGCTCACGAACCCGGTCTACACGCGGATCATCCGGGGGGCCTTCGAGCGCGCGCTCGAGCGTGACTTCGTCGTGCTCCTCGTCGAGGACGTCGACCCGCTCCAGGCGGATCGGACCGCGAGCCGGCTCGTGCAGGCAGGGAGGATCGACGGCCTCATGATCGCTTCGGCGCGGCCCGGGCACCCGCTGGTTCGGTCAGTCCGCCGCGACCGCGTGCCGCACGTCTTCGTCAACAGGGGTGTCGCTGGGAGCGGGCGGAACGTCGTCATCGACGAGGCGAAGGCGAGCGCGGCAGCGCTGGCGCACTTTCTCCAGCTCGGTCACACCCGGATCGGGCATGTCGCCGGCCCGCGCGGGCTCGACACCGCCATTCGCCGGACGAAGGGATTCGTCGAAGCGGCAGCTGCGCACGGGCTGGGTGTCGAGGTAGCCGAGGGCGACTTCGGGGAGAGCGGCGGCGCCACGGCTGCCCACGACCTCCTCGGTCGCCGGCCGGAGCTGACCGCGCTCTACACGAGCACGCTCAGCCAGGCCGTCGGCGTGTACCACGCCGCCTGGGAGCTCGGGCTCGACGTCCCTGGAACGCTCTCGCTCGTCGGTTACGACGACATGCCACTCGCCGAATACCTCCGTCCGCCGCTGACGACGGTGAGGACGCCCCTCGCCGAACTGGGCGCGGCGGCCGTGGACGCCCTCGTCGATCAGCTGCTCGGCGGCGAGCCACGTGACGTGATCGTCGGCGGCGACCCCGAGGTCGTAGTCAGGTCATCGACCGGAGAACCTCGATGAGCCGCATCGTCGAGGTCGAAGCAATCGCTCTGCGCGCGCCGCGCGATCCGGACGATCTCGACAGCTCGAGCGAGACGATCGTCGTCCGGCTGACCGATGAGGAAGGACGCACCGGCATCGGCGAGGCCGACGCCCCCGCGCTGGCGGTCCGCGAGCTCGTCCTCATGGAGGACGCGCACGCCTGGAGCCGAGGCCTGCGTGGGTTGCTCCTGGGACGCGATCCGTTCGAGCGCGAGGCCCTGTGGCACGATCTCGCCGCCGCCACGATCTACCACGGGCGCCGCGGGCTCGGGATCCACACACTCTCCGCAGTCGACGTGGCCGTGCACGACCTCGTCGGCAAGCAGCTCGGGCGGCCTGTGTACCAGCTCCTCGGCGGTGCCCGGCAGGAACGGATACGTCCGTACGCCACGCTCTGGCCCGGCGCCGTGGGCGACCGGACGCTCGGCCAGATGATGGACGCGATCGGAGCGCTCTGCGAGCGCGCGCTCGACGCCGGGTTCAGGGCCGTCAAGATGGAGGTCTTCTTCGGCGAACTCGCCACCGACCGCGAGCTCGTCGAGTGCATCCGCGAGGGCCGCAAGCTCGTCGGCGACGAGGTCGCCTTCATGGTCGACTTCGGCTACCGCTGGCGCGACTGGCGTGACGCCCTGCGGGTGATCGCGGCGATCGAAGAGTGCGACGTCTACCTCGCAGAGGCGACGCTCCGCCACGACGACCTCGCCGGCCACGCGAAGCTCGCGGAGCGCTCACCGATCAGGATCGGCGCGGCGGAGATGGCGGCCACCGCGGAGGAGTGTCGCGAATGGCTCGAGCAGGGGCAGGTCGACGTCCTGCAGCCCGACGTGAGCCGGTGCGGCGGCCTCACCGAGCTGCGCCGGATCGCCGAGCTAGCTGCCTGGGCGGGCGCGATCGTCGTCCCGCATCACTGGAAGACCGGCATCACCGCGGCCGCCGCTGCGCACTTCCAGGCCGCCACCCCGAACGTGCCCTACATCGAGCTGCTCTCCCCGGCCGTCTTCGACTCTCCGTTGCGCGCGGAGCTGACGCGGCCGGAGCCGAAGCTCGAAGAGGGTACGTGGCCGCTTCCGACGGCTCCCGGGCTCGGGATCGAGCTCGACGAGGAGGCCGTGGAGCGCTACGCGGTGCCTGTATGAGCGGGCTGCTGGCCGGGCGGCGGGCGCTCGTGACCGGGGCCACCGGCGGCCTCGGCAGAGCGGTCGCGCTCGCCTTCTCGCGGGAGGGGGCGCGCCTTGCCCTCCTCGCGCGGGATCGGGAGCGCCTCGCTGCGCTGCGGGCCGAGCTCGGCGAAGAGGCCACGACCGTGCCGGCCGACGTCGGCAACTGGGACGAGGTCGAGCGCGCGGTGGCGGTGGCTGCGGAAGCGCTGGGCGGTCTCGACGCGGTGGTGAACGCAGCCGCGATCGACACGTCCTGGAAGCCCGTCGGCGAGCTCCCGGTGGAGGAGTGGGACCTGGCCATCGCGGTCAACCTCTCGGGGACGTTCTACGTCT
>JBOHAB010000247.1:0-3439 GCA_050697655.1 Gaiellaceae bacterium | reverse complement strand
GATCATGGCCGACGCGGGGCTTCCCGAGGGCGTCGTCAACGTGATCTACGGCGACGGCCGGGTCGGCGAGCGCCTGATCCAGGACGAGAACGTCGACTGCGTGGGCTTCGTGGGCTCGCACACGACCGCGGAGAAGATCGTGCGGGCGGCGGGGCTGAAGCGGTCGCTGATCGAAGCGAGCGGCAACGGGCCGGTCGTCGTCTGCGCGGACGCCGACCTCGAGGCCGCGGCGAAGGGCGCCGTCTACGGGGGCTTCTTCTGCGCCGGTCAGGTCTGCTGCGCGACCGAGCGCGTGCTCGTCGACCGGAGCGTGCATGACGACTTCCTGGCGGCGGTCATCAAGGAGGCGGAAGCATGGAGGCTCGGCGATCCCTTCGACGACGAGACCCTCGTCGGCCCGATGAACAACGAGCCGACGGCGCAGAAGATGGACGCCCACCTCGAGGACGCCGTAGCCAAGGGCGCCGAGATCGTGGTCGGCGGCGGCCGCGACGACGGCCGCCCCACGGAGCTCTACTACCAGCCGACGGTCGTCGACGGGGTCGGCGTCGACACGCTCATCAACCGCGACGAGACGTTCGGGCCGATCGTCCCGCTGATCACCGTGGCCGACGACGACGAGGCGCTGGCGGTGGCGAACGACTCGCACCTCGGCCTCCAGGCCGCCGTCTACACGCACAGCCTCCAGCGGGCCTTCCGCTACCTAGACAACCTCCAGGTCGGGAACGTCGTGGTCAACGACTCGACCGACTACTGGGAGGCGCACGAGCCCTTCGGCGGCGCCGCGGGCACGCGCACCGGCTGGGGCCGCATCGGCGGCCGCTACACGATGCTCGACATGACCGACCTGAAGACGGTCGTCCTCGACGTCGGCGGCCTCGAGTAGCACCACACTGTCCACTCCGGCCACGCTCCCGGTGCCAGGCACTTGGGCGTGGGCGGAACGGCTCGTCCGCTCTAGGCTCCGGCTCGCTCGAAGCGGAGCTTCGCCAGGCGGAGGTTCTCGGGGATCCTCGTCGGGTAGCTCCGGGTCAGGCAGGCTCTGCAGAAGGAATCCGCGGGGCGGCGCGTGGCCTCCTGGAGGCCGTCCAGGGAGAGGTAGGCGAGGCTCGTCGCGCCGAGTTCCTCGCGCACGTCCTCGACCTCGCGGCCGGCGGCGATCAGCTCGTCCTCGGCAGCCATGTCGATCCCGTAGAAGCACGGTGAGACGATCGGCGGCGAGGAGATGCGCACGTGCACCTCGTTCGCGCCCGACTCGTAGAGCATCGCCACGATCTGGCGCGTCGTCGAGCCGCGGACGATCGAGTCGTCGACGACGACCACGCGCTTTCCCCGCACCTCGGCAAGCGGGTTGAACTTCATGCGGATGCCGTGCTCGCGCAGCGCCTGGTCGGGCTGGATGAAGGTGCGCCCGACGTAGCGGTTCTTGATCAGGCCTTCCTGGAACGGGATCCCGCTCGCGCGCGCGAACCCGATCGCCGCGGGCGTTCCGGAGTCGGGGATCGCCATCACGAGGTCGGCCTCGACAGGCGACTCGGCGGCGAGCCGCTCGCCCATGCGAACGCGGGCGCCGTGGAGCTCGACGCCGCGCAACGTCGAGTCCGGGCGCGCGAAGTAGATGAACTCGAAGATGCAGAGGGCGCCGCCGTCATGCCGCTCGACCGCCTGCTCGGTGCGCACGCCATCCCCGTCCACGGCGACGAGCTCGCCCGGCTGCAGCTCGCGCACCGGCTCGGCGCCGAGCAGGTCGAAGGCGCAGCCTTCGGAGGCAAGGAGGTGGTCCCCGTCGAGCCGGCCGAGGACGAGCGGCCGGATCCCGTCCGGGTCGCGAAACCCGATCAGGGTTCCCTCGGAGAGGAGGACGGCGGCAAACGCGCCTTCGATCCGCGCCATCGCCGCGGCGACCGCCTCTTCCAGTGGACGCTCGTCGTGGGCGATCAGCGCCGCGATCACCTCGGTGTCCGAGGTCGAGGACAGCCGCACGCCGCGCGCGAGGAGCTCGGAGCGCAGCTCCTCCGTGTTCGTGAGGTTGCCGTTGTGGGCGAGCGCGACCGTGCGCGCCGGGCCGTGCTGGACGATCGGCTGCGCGTTCGTCCAATGCGTCGAGCCGGTGGTCGAGTAGCGGCAGTGGCCGATCGCCGTCTGGCCCCGCAGGCCGCGAAGCTTCTGCTCCGAGAAGACCTGGGTAACGAGCCCCATGTCCCTGAGCACCGTCAGCCGCCCATCGTCGGAGACGGCGATTCCCGCCGACTCCTGGCCACGATGCTGGAGCGCGAAGAGCCCGAAGTACGAGAGACGCGCGACGTCCCGTTCGGGAGCGTGGATGCCGACGACGCCGCACATCTAACCGCGGCCCCCCTCGAACGCGACGCGCAGGTCTTCCAGCGGGACGCCGAGCAACTTGCCACCGCCCACGATTCCCAGCCGGCGCAGCTCCAGTCCCTCCAGTGCCGCGACGCGCTCGGGCGCGCACGCGACGACGGCCGCGCCGGCGCCCTCGCCGAACCACGCCGAGGCCTCGGGCTCGAGGGAAACCTCCGCGCCGATGCGCGAAACGAGCGCCAGCTCGGCCAGGGTGACCGCGAGGCCGCCGTTCGAGACGTCGTGCGCGGCCGAAAGGAGCGGCGCCGAGCGCCAGAGGAACTGCACGAGCCCCGCCTCCGTAGCGTAGTCCGGAAGCGGCGGCCGGCCGGCCACACCGCCGAGGAAGAGCGCCTGGTATTCCGAGCCGTCGAGCGCGCGGCTGCCGGCGGCGGCGAGGAGCACGACGTCGCCCTCGCGCCAGGCCCCCGGCACGGAGCGGATGTCGGCGACGAGCCCCACACAGCCGACTACCGGGGTGGGCGGGATCGCACGCCCGTCCGTCTCGTTGTAGAGGGAGACGTTGCCCGAGACGACCGGGACGTCGAGCGCCTCACACGCCTGTGACATCGCCTCGACCGCCTCGGTCAGCTCCCAGGCGATCTCCGGCTTCTCCGGGTTGCCGAAGTTGAGGCAGTCCGTGATCGCCAGCGGCCGTCCGCCGGCGCAGGCGACGTTCCGCGCAGCCTCGAAGACTGCGCGGGCGCCGGCCGTCCGCGGGTCGAGCGGCGCGGCGCGGCCCGGACCGTCCAGAGAGACCGCGATCCCACGGAGGGAAGGGCGCAGGCGGAGCACGGCGGCGTCCAGCCCGGGACGCCGAACGGTCCGGGAGCCGACGAGGTGGTCGTAGCGCTCGAAAACGGGGCGGCGGCTCCGGATGCCCGCCGATCCGAGCAGAGCGAGCAGCTCGTCGCGGCCGACGCGCGCCGGCGCGGGCTCGAGCGGCGACGCTAGCGTGCGCGAGGCTGTGTCCAACTCGTAGCGTGGTGTTTCCTCCGTCAGGCAGGCAACCGGGATCGCGCCCATCTCCTCGCCCTCGAAGAACGCGCGCAGCTCACCCGAGTCGGTGACCTCTCCG
>JBOHAB010000246.1:0-3457 GCA_050697655.1 Gaiellaceae bacterium | reverse complement strand
CCTCTACCAGGGACTTCTCGTCCCAGGGCTTCCCCTCGGGCAGCGCGGACATACGGAAGACCACGCCCGTGCCCGAGAGCACCGAGACCTTGCCCTGGCGGAAGTGGCGGATGTAGTCGTAGCGTACGAACTCCATCGCCTGCAGAAGGCGCACGAACCCGTTCGTGTCCTTGGCGAAGAAGCGCGAGCACACGCCGCCCAGCTCGGCATCGGCCTCCAGCTCCCCGACGGCCTCCTCCACGAATCGCTCGTCGAGCTCCGTGTCGGCGTCCATCTGGAGGAGGAAGGCGTATCCGCGACCGACGTGCTCGAGGCCTTGATTCAGCGCTCCCGCCTTGCGAGAGGCGTTCCCGACCGTCTCGATGACCTCGACGCCCTCATAGGAGAGCGCGATGGAGACCGTGCTGTCGGTGCAGTTGTCAGCGACTACGACGATCCGGTCGAGCGGCCGAGTCTGGCGGAGCAGAGACTCTACGGTCGCGCCGATGTGCTCCTCCTCGTTGTGAGCGGGAACGAGGGCGACGACCTCCCGCTTGGGGAGCTCGGACCGCAGACGGACGTCGGAAGGGGCCGCAACCTTCATCCCTGACACCATCGGCAGCCAGAGGACGCGGCCTATGACCCTTTCGGGTCATTCTTGGGTGCGGTTAACTCCCCTTCACAATCCGCTCCGCCTCTTCGCGCGTGAAGGCGCGGAGCGTCTCGGTCGTCACCTGCCCGTGCTTGGCGACCTCGATCAAGACCTGGTAGGCGGTCTCGTCGTCGGGGGCCTCGAAGATCTCGACGACGTCATAGCGCCCGAGGGTGACGTAGGCGTCGAGGAGCTTCCCGCCGCGCGCTTGGATCGCGCGCTCGGCCTCCTCGACCCGGTCGCGCCAGGCCGGGATGCCGCTCAGCCCCTGCGACGTGAACTTCATCAGCGTGATGTAGATCGGCACGCCTGAATAATGACCGGCTATGCGCCTCAACGCGTATCTGGCGCGGGCGGGGGTGGCCTCGCGGCGGGGCGCGGAGGAGCTGATCCGCGCCGGCCGGGTGCGCGTGAACGGGGAGGTCGCCGGCCTCGCCACGTTCGTGGAGCGGGAGGACCGAGTCGAGCTCGACGGCAGTCCGCTCGAGCTCGAGCCGCTCGCATACGTGCTCCTGCACAAGCCGGCCGGCGTGGTGACGACGGCGAGCGACCCGCACGGGCGCCCGACCGTGGTCGACCTCGTCGAGATCCCGCAGCGCGTCGTCCCCGTCGGACGCCTGGACGCCGACACCACCGGGGCGCTCCTCCTCACGAACGACGGGCCGCTCGCCCACCGGCTCATGCACCCGCGCTACGAGGTGGACAAGCTGTACGAGGTCGAGGTCGAGGGCGAGCCCGGGGACGAGGCCCTGCGTCGGCTCGCCGAGGGCGTCGAGCTCGACGACGAGCTCACGGCGCCGGCCAGGGTTCGCCGACTCGGCCCGGCGCGTCTGGAGCTGACGGTCCACGAGGGGCGCAAGCACCAGGTGAAGCGCATGTGCGAGGCTGTCGGCCATCCGGTGCGGCGCCTGCAT
This sequence comes from Gaiellaceae bacterium, assembly GCA_050697655.1. Taxonomy (GTDB): domain Bacteria; phylum Actinomycetota; class Thermoleophilia; order Gaiellales; family Gaiellaceae; genus JAIBJN01. The sequence goes on along the minus strand of JBOHAB010000246.1, from coordinate 1,912 downwards.
CGCCGCGAGTACGCGGGCCTGATCATGGCCGGGGTCGAGCCCGGCGAGTGGCGCAAGCTGACGGAGGAGGAGGTCGCCGCTCTGCGAGCGGCAACCCAAACGCCCTAGCGGATGTCCTCGGTCCAGGGCGAGGGGCGGGCGTGCGCGAACACGAACTCCTCCAGGTACACGAGACGGAAGAGCACGTCGAAGAGCGAGCGGCGCCGCGGGTCGACGAGGATGAAGGCCTTCGCCGCAAGGCCGACGACGGCCACCGTGACCGACGCGCCGATCAGTGCGCGCTCGAACGTGTTGAACGGGTCGTCCTCGGGCCTGCCCGAGGAGGCGAGGTACACGTTCAGGACCGCGAGCGCGACGAGGCACGCGAGGACGCCCCGAGGAACCGTGCGCCTCCAGCTCGGAGGTCGCCCGGTCGCCTCCCGAACGAGCTCGAAGTCGAGTGCGCGCATGCCGAGGGTCGACCCTTGAGCCCAGTAGAAGGCGAAGTAGGCGACGATCGCCGCCGCCACGATCAGCTGCGACAGCACGACCAGCGTTACCCCGAGCGGCGTCCCGGCGTCTCCGGCGTCCAGGCTCGTCTCCCCGACGCCTTGGATGATGCCGGCGACGATCGAGGCGATGAGGCACACGACCCAGCAGATCAGCCAGTCGATCGCGCCAGCGCCGAGGCGCCGGAGGATGCTCGGATACGTCGCCGAGAGGGATCCGTCCGGGGCGATGTACACGGACTAGGGCGGAGGGGGGACGAAGCCGACCGCTGCGTGGGCGCGTGCGAGGGTCGCCGCGGCGATCGTGTGGGCCTTCTCGGCGCCCTGCGCGAGGATGGCCCCGAGACGCCCCTGGTCGCCGCGGAGCTCGCCGAAGCGGAGGCGGATCGGGTCGAGGAGCTCGACGACGGCCTCCGCCACCTCCTCCTTGAACCTCCCGTAGCCGGCGCCGTCGTAGCGGGCCTCGACCTCCTCCGGAGAGACGCCGGTGGCCACGGCCATGATCTCGATCAGGTTGGTGATGCCCGGCTTGTCCTCGGCCCGCACGATCTCGCGGCCGGAATCCGTAACCGCCGAGCGCACCTTGCGCCTGATCACGTCCGGCGGGTCGAGCACCTTGACGAGGCCGAGGTCGGAGGAGAGCGACGTGGACATGCGGCTCTCGGGATCCTGGAGGTCCATGATCTTCGCCCCGACGTCGCCGTAAGTCCCCTCCGGGACGACGAACGTCTCGCCGAAGCGCTGGTTGAACCGCTGCGCGATGTCGCGCGCGAGCTCGACGTGCTGGCGCTGGTCCTCACCCACGGGGACGATGTCGGCGTCGTAGAGGAGGATGTCGGCCGCCTGCAGCACGGGATAGGTCATCAGCCCCATCGAGAAGCTCGTCTGCGCCGCGGACTTCTCCCGGAACTGCGGCATGCGCCGGAGCTCGCCGTAGGGCGTCATGCACTCGAGCACCCAGGTGAGGCGAGGATGCTCGGGCACGTGGCTCTGGAGGAAGAGGGTGCAGACGTCCGGGTCGAGGCCGCAGGCGATCAGGAGCGCGGTCAGGTCGAGGGTCGACTCCCGCAGCTCCTCGGGGTCCTGCGGGACGGTGATCGCGTGCAGGTCGACGATCGGATGGAAGGCGTCCACCTCGTGCTGCTCGTCCACCCAGCGGCGGATGGCGCCGATGTAGTTGCCAAGCTGCTTCTCGCCCGTCGGCTGGATTCCTGAGAGAACGCGCACGTCGGGGCGATTATCGCTTACTACACTGAACAGCCGATGGCAGTGACGAAGCCCGTCTGGACGCCTTCCTCGTGGCGCTCGAAGCCGACCCTCCACCAGCCGGAGTGGCCGAGCGAGGAGCGCGCCGAGGCCGCCCGCGCGCGGCTGGCGGTCGTGCCGCCGCTCGTCTTTGCGGGCGAGGCGCGCCAGCTTCGGGC
>JBOHAB010000245.1:0-3511 GCA_050697655.1 Gaiellaceae bacterium | reverse complement strand
TGCGCGAGGACGTCGACGTCCTCGGCGTAACCTGCTTGGTCGCCGGAACCGGCTACACGGGCGAGCGGGGATGCGAGCTCGGCTGTCGTCCCGAGGATGCGGTTGCCCTCTGGGACGCGATCCTCGACCGCGGCGTCGAGCCGTGCGGGCTCGGTGCGCGCGACACGCTGCGCCTCGAGGTCTGCTACCCGCTGCACGGGAACGACATCTCACCGAAGCGGACGCCGATCGAGGCCGGGCTCGCATGGGCGTGCGCGCTCGACAAGGAGTTCAGCGGCGTGGAGGTCCTCCGCCGCCAGCGCGAAGAGGGGCCCTCGGAGCGACTGGCCGCCTTCGTCATGGAAGACCCCGGTATCCCTCGCGCAGGCATGCGGATTGCCGAAGGCGGCGAGGTGACCTCGGGAACGCTGTCCCCGATGCTGGACGTGGGCATCGGCCTCGGCTACGTGCCGGCGAGCCTCGCAGCCCCCGAGACGGAGATCACCATCGACCTGCGCGGGCGCCCGCGCCGCGCGCGTATCGTCCCGAAGCCGTTCTACAAGCGAGAGGAGTGCTAGTGGCAGCGGATGAGAGCTACCCCGACGACCTTCGCTACCACCCCGAGCACGATTGGGCGCGGATCGAGGGCGACACCGCGACGCTCGGGATCACCTGGTACGCGCAGGACGCTCTCGGAGAGATCGTTCATTTCGAGCCCCCTGAGGGGGGCTCGTCGGTAGCCAGGGGCGAGAGCTACGGCGAGGTGGAGTCGGTGAAGGCCGTGAGCGAGGTGATAGCTCCGCTCTCCGGGGAGGTCGTGGAGGTGAACGACAAGGTCGTCTCGGAGCCGGAGGCGATCAACGACGATCCCTATGGAGAGGGGTGGCTCGTGCGCGTGCGGCTTTCCGACGCCTCCGAGGTGGACGAGCTCCTCGACGTCGAGTCCTATCGCGGGCTTCTCGCCGAGCAGTGAGCTATCTCTCACTCTCCGAGGCGGACCGCGAGGCGATGCTCGCCGCAATCGGCGTCGTCTCCGTCGACGAGCTCTTCCAGGACATCCCCGAGGGCGTTCGCCTCGGGCGAGCGCTCGATCTCGAGCCCGCGCTCTCGGAGCAAGAGATCGTCGGTCATCTATCCGAGCTGGCCGAGCTGAACGTCGACACGGGGAAGGAGCTCTCCTTCCTGGGTGCCGGCATCTACGACCACTACGTGCCCGCCGTCGTCGACGCCGTGCTCTCGCGAGGCGAGTTCCTGACGGCGTACACGCCCTACCAGCCGGAGATGAGCCAGGGAGTCTTGCAGGCGATCTTCGAGTACCAGACGGTCATCTGCGAACTCACCGGGATGGACGTCTCGAATGCGTCCGGCTACGACGGGACGACGGTCGCCGCCGATGCGTGCTTCGTCGCCAAGCACGTCACCGGGCGCGACAAGGTGGTCCTCTGCGAGACGCTCAACCCGCAGGTGCGCCAGGTCGTGAAGACCTACGCACCAGGCTTCGGCCTCGAGGTCGTCGAGGTGGGCCATCGCGCCGGCGTCACCGACCCCGATGAGGTGCGCGCGGCCTCCGCCGATGCTGCTTGCGTCATCTTCCAGCAGCCAAACTTCTTCGGCTGCCTCGAGCCGGCACCCGAGCTCGCGGCTGCCGGCGCCGACAAGGGGGCACTCCCGGTCGCGCACGTCGATCCGGTGTCGCTCGGCGTCCTCGAGGCGCCCGGCGCGTACGGCTGTGCGCTTGCGATCGGCGAGGGTCAGAGCGCCGGCAACTACGAGTCCTACGGCGGTCCGCACTATGGGTTCATCGCGGCACGCACGGAACTCATCCGACGTATGCCCGGACGGATCGTGGGCGAGACGACCGATCTCCGCGGCGAGCGCGGCTATGTCCTGACGCTGCAGACCCGCGAGCAGCACATCCGACGCGAGAAGGCGACCTCGAACATCACGACGAACCAGACGCTCCTGGCGCTCGCCGGGCTCGTCCACCTTTCCTGGCTGGGCCCGCAGGGGTTGCGGGAGCTGGGGGAGACCTGCATGAGCCTCGGCGAGTATGGTAAGGAGCGGCTGGGGCTCCCGCTGGTGTTTGCGGAGCAGGCAACGTTCAAGGAGTTTGCCGTCCGAGTCGGACGGAGCGCCAAGGACGTCGTCCGCGAGGCTCGCAAGCGAGGGGTCCATCCGGGCTATGCGCTCGGCCGCGACTACGAAGGTCTCGACGACGCCCTGCTCGTGGCCGTGACGGAGAAGCGAAGCCCGGCCGAGCTCGACCGGCTGGCCGAGGTTCTGAGCGAGGTTGCAGGATGAAGCTGATCTTCGAGAAGTCGAAGCCGGGACGTCGAGCCGGCACGCTGCCGGTCTACGATCTCCCCCCGGTCGAGGTTCCGGAAGCCCTGGCGCGACGCACGGCACCCCGGCTGCCCGAGCTCTCCGAGCCCGAGCTCGTGCGCCACTTCACGGCCCTCGCCGATCGCAACTTCGGAATCGACACGGGGTTCTATCCGCTCGGCTCCTGCACGATGAAGCACAACCCGCGGGTGAACGAGCGTGTCGTCAACCTGCCGGGCTTTCGCGACCTGCACCCCTTCCAGGAGGAGGAGGCTTCGCAGGGCGCGCTGGAGCTGATGTGGCGGCTTCAGGAGATCCTGGCCGAGGTGTGCGGCCTGCACGCGGTCTCGCTGCAACCGGCCGCGGGCTCCCAGGGCGAGCTCACCGGCCTCATGCTCATGCGCGCCTACTTCGCCGACCGGGGAGAATCCGACCAGCGGCGCGTGGTCATCACCGCGGATACTGCGCACGGCACGAACCCTGCGAGCGTCGCCATGGCCGGCTTCGAGCTGCAGAAGGTGGAAACCGACGAGCGCGGGAATCTCGCCCTCGACGACCTGCGCGCCAAGGTCGACGACCGTACCGCGGGTCTCATGCTCACGAACCCGTCGACGCTCGGTCTCTTCGACGAGCACATCGAAGAGGTCTCGGCGATCTTCCACGACGCCGGGGCGCTCCTCTACTACGACGGTGCGAACCTGAACGCCGTGTGCGGGATCTCGCGGCCTGGCGACATGGGCTTCGACATCGTCCACTTCAACCTGCACAAGACCTTCTCGCAGCCGCACGGCGGGGGTGGCCCCGGAGGCGGCCCGATCGCCGTCCGCGAGTCGCTCGAGCCCTTCCTTCCGGTGCCGGCGGTCATCCGCGACGGAGAGGAGTTCCGGCTCGACTACGACCAGCCGAAGTCGATCGGCAAGGTCCGCGCCTTCTGCGGGCCTTTCGGCGTGTTCGTGCGCTCGTACGCGTTCATCCGCGCGTACGGCCCAGCGCTGCGCGCGATGTCCGAGGACGCCGTTCTCAACGCCAACTACCTGCTTGCGCAGCTTCGGGATGTCTACGACCTCCCCTTCGACCGCCTCTGCATGCACGAGTTCGTCCTCTCGGCCCGTGACCTCAGGCGCGACCATGGGATCAGCGCGCTCGATGTTGCGAAGAGGCTCATGGACCACGGGTTCCATCCGCCGACGATCTACTTCCCGCTCATCGT
>JBOHAB010000244.1:0-3527 GCA_050697655.1 Gaiellaceae bacterium | reverse complement strand
CTTCCCGGGCACGGCGGCGCGCCGCCGCGGGGCGGAGACGGGGCGAGCGGGCGTCGCCCGCGCGGGAGCGTGGACGAACACAGGCTGGCCGGCGACGATGGAGAGTGCGGTGCGGAGCGGACGAGCAGCCGCGCGCCATCTCCTCACCGAAGCGGGCGCGGGGGCCCGCGTGGAACACTGATTAACTAGTGGGGCACCCCTCTCCCACCACCCGCTTTCGAGCGTATCGGGAAGAAACGCGCGCATGGCGCGCGGAATGTGACGAGAGCGTGACGACGTGAGCGCTACCCGAGAGCGAACCAAGGCAGGGTCGGCGAGTCGGCCGGTCGCGAGCGAGCTCGACCGGACGCTCGACCGCGCTGCCGCGCGCCTGCTCTCGCTGCAGAAGCCGGGCGGCTGGTGGGTCGGCGAGCTCGAGTCGAACGTGACCATGACGGCCCAGCACCTGCTGCTGCTGGAGTTCCTGCGTCTGCGCGACGAGGAGACGACCGAGCGCTGCGCGAACGAGCTGCTCGCGCGGCAGCGTCCGGACGGACTCTGGGCGATCTATTGGGGCGGCGAGCCCGACCTCCCGGCGACGCTCGAGTCCTACGCGGCGCTTCGGCTCGCGGGGCTCTCCGCGGACGACGAGCGCCTCGCGCCCGCGCGGCGCTTCTGCGAGGAGCGGGGCGGCATCGGCGGCGCGCGCGTCTTCACCCGCATCTGGCTCGCGCTCTTCGGCCTCTGGCCGTGGGAGGAGATCCCGCAGATCCCGCCCGAGCTGATCATGCTGAAGCCCTCGCTCCCGCTCTCCGTCTACGACTTCGCCTGCTGGGCACGGCAGACGGTTGTGCCCCTCTCGGTCGTCCTCCACTACCGCCCGGTTCGGAAGCTGGCTCCGGAGCGCGCCTGTCACGAGCTGAACTTGGGGCCGGCCCCGCGCAAGGCGACTCTCGGCCTCCTCAGCGACCGCGCCCTCGCCTGGTACGGAAGCCGCTCGGTCCAGCCGGGCCGCGAGCGCGCGCTCACCCACGCCGAGCGCTGGATCATCGACCGGCAGGAGCTGGACGGCTCTTGGGGCGGGATCCAGCCTCCCTGGGTCTGGTCGCTGATCGCGCTCGCCTGCCGCGGACACGGCCTCGACTCGCCCTATCTACGCCGAGGGCTCGACGGGTGGAAGCGCTTTCTCGTCGAGGACGGCGACCGCCTGCGCCCGGAGGCCTGCCAGTCGCCGGTCTGGGACACCGGCCTGGCGCTGCTCGCCCTGCGGGCAGCCGACGTTCCCGCCGAGGAGCCGGCGGTGCGGCGGGCGGGCGAGTGGCTCCTGGCCGAGGAGATCCGGCAACGCGGTGACTGGGAGGTCCGGCGCCCGGGTCTCGAGCCCGCCGGCTGGGCCTTCGAGTACGACAACGACCTCTACCCGGACATCGACGATGCCGCCATCGTGGCAATGGCTCTCGCAGAGCTCGGGATCGGAAGCGGCGCCGTCGACCGGGCGAGCCGGTGGATGGCGGGCATGCAGAGCAGGAACGGGGGCTGGGGCGCCTTCGATGCCGACAACGACGCGGACTGGCTCTACAAGATTCCGTTCTGCGACTTCGGCGCCGTCACCGACCCGCCTTCCGCCGACGTCACCGCCCACGTCGTCGAGCTCCTCGCGCGCCAAGGAGGACACGAGGACGCGGTACGCCGCGGGCTCGAGTACCTGCTGGAGGAGCAAGAGGAGGACGGCTCCTGGTTCGGGCGCTGGGGCGTGAACTACGTCTACGGCGTCGGCGCGGTGCTGCCGTCGCTCGAGGCGGCGGGCTTTCCCGCCGACCACCCGGCGATCCGCAGGGCGGTCGCCTGGCTCGAGGCGCACCAGAACGAGGACGGCGGCTTCGGCGAGGACTGCCGCTCGTACGACCTCGGGGAAGAAGGGATCGGCTGGCGGGGGCGCGGCGAGTCGACGCCTTCGCAGACCGCGTGGGCGCTGATCGGCCTCGTCGCCGCCGGCGAAGCGGGCTCCGAGTGCGCCTCTCGCGCGGTTGCCTGGCTCTGCCGGACGCAGAGGCAAGACGGCGGCTGGGACGAGGAGTACTTCACCGGCACCGGCTTCCCGCGCGACTTCCTCATCAACTACCACCTCTACCGGGAGGTTTGGCCCGTCCTGGCGCTCGGGCGTGTCCGCCGCGCGTTGGGCGCGTGAATGTCTACGTCAGCGGCGCGACGGGCTTCGTCGGCGGCCATGTCGCCCGCGAGCTTCACGAGCGCGGGGCCGACGTCCGCGACCAGCGCGTCGACCTGCTCGACCGTCCCGGCCTGGAGCGCGCGGTGGCGGGATGCGACGCCGTCGTCCACGTGGCCGCGCTCTACAGCTTCGACGCTCCCGCCGAGGAGTTCGAGCGGGTCAACGTCGAGGGAACGCGCACGCTGCTCGGGGCCGCAGCGCAAGCAGGGGTGAGCCGCGTCGTCCACTGCTCGACGGCCGGGACCTGCGGACCGGTCCCGGGACGACAGGCGACCGAGGAGGACGAGCCGCCCTCCTGGGACCTCGAGGTGCCGTACAAGCGGACGAAGGTCGCCGCCGAGCGCCTCGCGCTGGAGGCAGGCTCAATCGTCGTCAACCCGACGACTCCGGTCGGGGACGGAGACAACAGGCCGACGCCGACCGGTCGGATGATCGCAAACGTGGCACGGGGTCGGATGCCCGCCTACGTCGGCACCACGGGCCTCAACATCGTCGACGTTCGGGACGTCGCCCGCGGGCACGCGCTCGCGCTCGAGCACGGGGAGCCCGGGCAGCGATACCTGCTGGGAGGCGTCGACCTCGGCCTCGCCGACCTCTTCGCCGCGATCGCGCGGCTGGCGGGACGTCGACGGCCTCGCCTGCGCGTTCCGTATGCTGTTGCCGAGATGGCTGCCGTCGCCGGAATCGCCAACCGCGACGAGGTTCGGCTCGCCAGGCTGCCGATGTACTTTTCATCGGCGAAGGCCCGCAGTACACTCGGCTACGAGCCGGGCCCCGTCGAGCCGGCGCTCGCCCGTGCCGTCACCGAGGCGCTCTCGAAGGGAGGAGCATGAAGTTTCCGCTTCGCAGCACCGTCCAGATCGGACGCTACGTCGCTTCGCAGAAGGGCAGAGACCGCTACCCGCTCGTGATCATGCTCGAGCCCACGCTGGGCTGCAACATCGCCTGCATCGGCTGCGGGAAGATCCGCGAGTACGAGTCGAACAAGGCCCGGCTGACCGTCGAGGAGTGCCTGCAGTCGGCGGTCGAGTGCCCGGCTCCGGTCATCTCCATCTGCGGCGGCGAGCCGCTGATCTTCAAGGGCATCGAGGACGTCGTGGCCGGCTTCCTCGAGATGAAGCGGAACATCCAGCTCTGCACGAACGCGCTGCGGCTGGTCGAGATGCTCGACCGCTTCGAGCCGAACCCGCGTCTCACGTTCGTCGTCCACCTCGACGGCATGCAGGAGATCCACGACTACATCTGCGACTACCCCGGCCTGTGGGACATCGCGATCGAGGCGATCAGGACGGTCCGCGAGGGCGGCTTCCGCGTGACG
>JBOHAB010000243.1:0-3533 GCA_050697655.1 Gaiellaceae bacterium | reverse complement strand
AGACGGCGCCGTCGGCCACGTCCGCGCGCATGCCGCGGAGCGCGAGCCGCTCGTGAAGCTGTCTCGTCGAGACGTCGCGGCGGGACACCGTTCGAAGCGCCAAGCCGAGCGCCTCGGCCGCCCTCAGCTCGCGCCGCAGGCTCCGCAGGAGCGGGCGGTCGAGCGCGACGCCGGGAGCGAGCCCGCAGCGGAGGACGACCTCATCGGGGACGACCCGCCAGCGGCTGCCGTCGACCTCCAGCTCCACCCGGCCGGGCCGGGCCCGGCGGACTGCGGTGAGAACCCGTGGGGGTCTCTCCCCCATGCTGCCGCCTTCAGGCTGCCGAGGCGGCCTTCTCGACCTCGCCCTCGGCCTCGGTCACGGCAGCGGCCGCGGCTTTCGCGCCTTCGTCCATCGGCAAGAGCCGCGAGGAGGCGACGGCGTCGGGGCCGAGCTCTCCTTGAAGAGCGCGGAGGATCCCGTCAATCACGTCCGGGTGCTCGCGCAGGAACGCGGTGGCGTTCTGGCGGCCCTGCCCGAGCCGCTCGTCGCCGAAGCTGAAGTAGGAGCCGGACTTCTGCACGAGCTTCCGCTCGAGGCCGACATCGAGGACGCTGCCCTCCCAGGAGATGCCGTCGCCGTAGATGACGTCGAACTCGGCCTGCTTGAAAGGCGGCGCCACCTTGTTCTTCACCACCTTGACGCGCACGCGGTTTCCGATCGCCTCGACGCCCTCCTTGAGAGTCTCGATGCGTCTCATGTCGAGCCTGACCGAGGAGTAGAACTTGAGCGCGCGGCCGCCGGGCGTCGTCTCCGGGCTGCCGAACATGACGCCGATCTTCTCGCGCAGCTGGTTGGTGAAGAGGGCGACTGTGCCGGTCCGATTGAGCGTTCCCGCCAGCTTGCGGAGCGCCTGGCTCATCAGCCGCGCCTGGAGGCCGACGTGGCTGTCGCCCATCTCGCCCTCGATCTCCGCCTTCGGGGTGAGGGCGGCCACGGAGTCGACGGCGACCACGTCGAGGGCGCCACTGCGAATGAGGAGCTCGGCGATCTCGAGCGCCTGCTCGCCGTTGTCGGGCTGCGAGACGAGGAGGTCGTCGATGTTGACGCCGATCCGCCGCGAGTACGCCGGGTCCATCGCGTGCTCGGCGTCGATGAAGGCGCAGATGCCCCCGCGCCGCTGCGCCTCGGCGATCACGTGGTAGACGAGGGTCGTCTTCCCCGAGGACTCCGGCCCGAAGATCTCGACGATGCGGCCGCGGGGAAGGCCGCCGATGCCGAGCGCTACATCCAGAGAGAGGGCGCCGGTGGAGATGGACGGAATGGCCACTTGGGCCTGGTCGCTCATCTTCATGACCGAGCCCTTGCCGTACTGCCGCTCGATCTGGCTCAGCGCCGCGTCGAGAGCGTGTTCGCGTGTGGAGTCGGTCAAGGCGTCAACCTCCCAGAGGAACCGATTGAAGAATCTCGTACTGCGCCCCGGTAGGCAGCAGCACCGAATGATAGAGAGCCACCTCGGACGGACTGACCGGGCCCAGGTCGGGAAGCGCCGGCCGGGCACGCGGCGGGCGGCGGAAGCGCAGGACGGTCACGTGCGGGAGCCAGCGCCGCTTCTCGCGCCGGTAGACGCCAAGGCGCTCGAGGCTCTCGCCCACCGCTCTCGCGAGCCTGGCGGCCCGCTCGTCCTCGTCGGCAAAGACGACCATGCCGACGCTCCGCGTCTCCCGGTAGCCCGTGGGCATGAGCACGGGGCGCTCGGCCGCCAGCGCTGCCTCCCGTGCGACCTCGTCGATGCCGGCGACGTCCGAAGACGGTCTCCACCCCAGGAAGGCGAGCGTAACGTGGAGGTTGCCTCTCGGCACCAGGCGTGTGTCGCGCACGCTCGCAAGCTCCTGCTCCTGCCAGGCGGCCAGGCGCTCGGCGCTGTCCTGCGGCAGCGGAAGGCCGAGGAAGAGGCGAATGCGCTCATGCCCCTCGACGCTACCGGGCGTGGTCACGCGGGTGTGTGACGGAATGTCACAAGAGGCGCCTCAATGCGTGCAGGCATTGCGCGGTTGCGCGCGCCCGCACGGCCTCACGGTCGCCCGAGAAGACGAAGCGCTCCGTCTCAGCGCGGCCGGGGGCGACGACCGAGATGTAGACGAGGCCCACCGGCTTCTCCGGTGTCCCGCCGTCGGGGCCTGCGATGCCGGTCACGGCGACGGCCGCCTCGGCTCCCAGCTCGGCTCGAGCGCCCTCGGCCATCGCCTCTGCCGCCTCGGCCGAGACAGCCCCGTGGCGGGCGAGAAGGGACGCCGGGACGCCGAGACGGCGCTCCTTCACCTCGTTCGAGTAGGCGATCACCCCGCCGGCGTAGACGTCGCTTACTCCGGGCACGTCGGTGAGGCGGGCCCCGACGAGCCCACCGGTGCACGACTCGGCGGTGGCGAGCCTGAGCCCGAGCGCGCGACAGCGCTCGACGACGATCTCGCCGATCGGCCGGTCGTCCTCGGCGAAGAGATCGCGCGCAAACTCCGTGCGCAGAGCGTTGTCGAGCCGCGCCGCCCGGTCTCGTCCCCCACCCCGTTCCAGCATGTCGACCCGGATCTCCAGGTCGTGCGCGCACACCGTCACCTCGAGACCGTCGCCTTCTCCTCCCGCTTCCTTCAGCACCCGGGCCACCGCCGACTCGCTCGGGCCGAAGAAGCGGAGAACGCGCCGGCGGGGCGTCTCCACGCGGGCGAGCAGCCGCTGCAACCCGTCGGAGCCCAGCACCTGCCGCCAGAGTCGCTGCAGCTCGTTCGGCGGCCCGGGCAAGGCCACGGCGAGGCATCCGTCGAGCTCGAGCAGGACGGCGGGCGCGGTGCCGGCGAGGCCGAGCGCGACCGCCCCGTCCGGCAGGGCGGCCTGTTTGCGGACACCCTCGGCGAAGTCGGAGTACGGTCGCCCGAGGCGCTCCGCAACCGCGCGGGACACCTCCTCGATCTGCCTGACGAGGTCTCCGTCGACGCGCAGCTCCCGGCCGGCGACGCGCGCGAGCGTCTCGACGGTCCGGTCGTCGTGCGTAGGGCCGAGGCCGCCCGAGAGCACGCACAGCTCCGCCTCTAGCCCCTCCCGCACGGCCTCTTCGAGCTCTGTGGGGTCGTCCCCGACGATGACGATCCTGGCGGGCTCGAGCCCGAGCGCTGTCAGCTCGCGGGCGAGAAAGGCGCCGTTCGCGTCGGCCTTGTCCCCGCGCGCGAGCTCGCTGCCCGTGAGGACGACGACCGCACGTGGGGGTCTAGATGCTCGGCCGGTGATCGGCGCGCTCATCGGGGACGGCTGAGACCAAGCAGGACGTCGTGATCGCCCGCAGCCCGTAGTGGCCACTACGGGCAAGGGGGAGCGCGGCGGGCCTGCGCCGTGTCGCAGCCGCCAGCCGTGGGCGCGCTGATTGCCGGTCGAGCATCTCTAACCTGTCGAGAGCGTGCGAACGCCCTTGGCGGTGACGATGACGACCGCGGGCTCCGTCGGGAAGTTCTCGAGCCGCCGGCCATTCAGCCTCGCGTTCAGATTCTGCGGGCGGCCGAGGTCG
>JBOHAB010000242.1:0-3562 GCA_050697655.1 Gaiellaceae bacterium | reverse complement strand
CGCACCTCTCGACACCGCGCCCAAGCGCTGCCACACTGGCTGCGCTACTACAACGAGCGCAGACCTCACAGCTCCCTCGGCGGCCTACCACCGACCAGCCGCGTTCACAACGTCCGTAGGCAGGACAGCTAGCCGCTCGGCTCGATCCGGTCCTGCTCTTCCGCCGGCTGGTAGGCGACGAAGAGCCGGCAATGCGGGCACTTGAAGCCGAGCGTGCGCTCGGACTCGCCGAGGAGCTCGGCGTCGAACGACTTCCCGCAGTGAGGACAGTCGACGGTGAAGGTCTCGCCCGTGTCGGGAGGAGTCGGCACCCGCGACCAAGGTTAGCCTGTGGACGGTGAGCCCCCAGCGCCGGATTGCCCTCGTCTCGGTCGCCGCCGCGGTCGTTCTCATCGGCCTCAAGCTCGTGACCGGGCTCGCCACGGGCAGCCTCGGGCTTCTCTCCGAGGCTGCGCATTCGGGGACCGACCTCGTCGCCGCGCTCCTGACGCTCTTCGCCGTCGGCGTGGCCGTCCGTCCTGCCGACCGGAGTCATCCCTACGGCCACGGCAAGGCGGAGCACCTCGCCGCCCTCGCGGAGGCCTCGATCCTCGCCCTCATCTCACTGCTGCTCGCCGCGGCGGCGATCCGCCGGCTCGTCGACGGGACCTTCGACGTCGACGTGACCTGGTACGCGCTGCTCGTGATCGGCGTGGTGATCGTGATCGACGCCAGCCGGGTGGCGGTCTCGCGCCGGGCGTCGCGCAAGTTCCAGAGCCCCGCCTTCGCCGCGAGCGCACTCCACTTCGCCGGCGACCTTGCCGGCTCCACGGCCGTGCTTCTCGGCCTCCTCGCCGCCCGCGCCGGCTATCCCGAGGGTGACGCCGCGGCCGCCCTCTTCGTCGCCGCGCTCGTCCTCGTCGCCGCGGTGCGGTTGATGCGGCGAAACGTCGACGTCCTCATGGATCAGGCTCCGGTGGACGAGGTCGCGGCCGCCCGGAGCGCGATCGAGCAGCTCGAGCCGAGCGTCACGCTACGTCGGCTGCGCATGCGCCGCGCCGCCGGCCGCCACTTCGCCGACGTCGTCATCGGCGTGCCGCCCGGCGCGGCGGTCGGCCAGGGCCACGCCGCCGCCGACGCCGTCGAAGAGGCGGTCGAGCGGGCGGTGCCGGGGGCCGACGTCGTCGTCCACGTCGAGCCGGCCGAGGCAGGGGAGCTCGGCGAAGCGGCCACGGCTGCCGCACTGCGCGTCCCTGGGGTCCGCGAGGTGCACAACGTCTCCGTCCTCGACGACGGCCGCCGGACCCGGCTCTCCCTCCACCTGAAGCTGCCGGGCTCGGTCACGCTGGTCGATGCGCACGAGGTCGCCGAGGCCGTCGAGCGGGAGATTCTCGCGGCGGTTCCCGAGCTGGACGCCGTGCAGACGCACATCGAGCCGCTCTCGGAGCCGGAGGCCGTCGCCTCGGTCCCCGATGGCGCGCTCGAGGCGCATTCCGAGGCCGTCCGCCAGATCGTCCGCGAGACCACCGGGCTCGAGCCGCGCGAGCTTCGCTTCCTCGTTTCGGATCGCGGCCTCGTCGCCTTCCTCACCCTGGCGATGGCGCCGGAGCGCGCCCTGGCGGAGGCACACGCGAGCGCCAGCGAGATCGAAGAGCGCATCCGCCGCGACCACCCGGAGATCGTCGACGTGATCGTCCACACCGAGCCGTGAACGGCTGCGGCAGCTAGAGCTGGCGGCCCGCGCGCCGACTATCCGTCGCAGATGTCGTCGTCGAACGGCCGGCTCGGCACCCGTTGCGCCGACCGGACGGTGTCGCCGGTGTCGCCGCGGACGCGATCACGGTCGGTTCCGCCCCGAATCAGGTCTGGCCTCTTGTCACGCGTTGAGAATCGATCTCGGCCGTGGGGCCGTAGAGGCGATCGGCGCCGCCGATCCCCATGATGCGATCCCAGCGCCGCCTCCGAGCAGGAGATCCGGTCCCGACTTCCATGAGCCTGCGCCGCCGACTGCGAATTCCGTGTGCACGCCTCCGGTGCCGAGGAAGGTGTCGTCGCCCGCCTCCCCCAAAAGCCAGTCGTCCGAGCCGACCGAGGTCAGGCGATCGTCGCCGTCCCGCCACAGATCGAGTCGACCGCGTCCGTTGCGACGAGCTCGTCGTTGCCGGCCGTCCCGTTGAGATCGCCGGGTGAGAGGCGTGCGTCGTCAGCTCGAGATCGACGTTCGCCGACGACTGGCTCCCAGACGACGGGACCGCGACCAAGACAGCCATCCCGGCGGCGAAGCGACCCCCATGGACGAGCAATACAACCCGGAGTCCACACTCGTCAACAGGAGCCGAAAATGGGGGAGGTAGGATTCGAACCTACGAAGGCTGAGCCAACGGGTTTACAGCCCGTCCCCTTTGGCCACTCGGGTACTCCCCCGCGGCGGGCGTAGTGTAGCGAGATGGGCGCCATCCCACGCGCGCGTGACGCGGCACTCGTTCGTCTCGCGGACCTCAACGCGGAGATCCGCCGGCCGCACGCAGTCAGGGTCGCGGTCGACGGCGTGGGCGCCGCGGGGAAGACGACGCTCGCCGACGAGCTCCGGCCGCTGCTCGAGCGCCGGGGCCGGCCGGTGCTGCGGGCGACGATCGACGGGTTCCACCGCCCTTGCTCGGAGCGTCACCGGCGCGGGCCCACCTCTCCGGAGGGGTACTACCGGGATTCCTTCGACTACGAGGCGCTTCGCCGCGAGCTGCTCGAGCCTCTGGGGCCAGGCGGCAGCCGTCTCTACCGCACGCAGCCCCGAGCTTGACGATCTCTGGGACTTCCGCGTGTTCGTCGAGGTGGACTCCGACGAGGCTCTCCGGCGCGCGGTGCTGCGGGACGAGGATCTGTTCGGCTCGCCGGACGAGGCTCTGCGCCCGTACCGGAGCCGCTACGTGCCCGGGCGACGCCTGTACGTCGCCGAGTCCGACCCGGCGGCACGCGCCGACGTCGTGGTCGAGAACACGGATCTGGCCACGCCGGCGCTCCGGGGTGGCTCCCATCTAGCTAGAACAGGCTCTGACGCCGCGGACGGATGCGGAACCGGCTCAGAACCGGTCGTTGCGGCACCGCGGCGACGAGGTGCTCGAGCTCCTCGGCGACCTCGGCGGCTGTCGGGCGCCGCTCCGGCTCGAAGGCCAGGCAGGCCGTGATCAGCTCGGCCGCCTCGGGGTCGAGCGTGCCGGGCAGCGGCGCCGGCTCCTCCTGCAGCTGCGGGAACCGCTCCTCGCGGGAGCCGTCGCGCACGCCCTGCGGAAACGGGGGCATGCCCGCGGCGCCGTGGAAGAGCGATGCGCCCATCCCCCACACGTCGGCTGCCGACGTCAACGGGCCCAGCCGCTTGGGGTCGCACTGCTCCGGCGCCATGTAGGCGTCGGTTCCAATCCGGTGCGTGATCGCCGCGAGCTCGTCGAGCGGTTGCGCGATCGAGAGGTCGATCAACCGAGCGGGAGCGCCGAGGATGACGTTGCTCGGCTTGACGTCGAGGTGGACCACCTTCTCCTCCTCGAGGTAGTGGAGCGCCGAGGCGAGCTGCAGTCCCAAGGGCAGCAGC
>JBOHAB010000241.1:0-3585 GCA_050697655.1 Gaiellaceae bacterium | reverse complement strand
CCACCGGGCTGAGTACCCCGGTGGTCCGTCGGATCGAGCCCGCTCAGCGAAGCGAGATCGCGACCTGCTCGAGGAGGTCGAGGGCATCCTGCATGCCCGCCTCCATCCCGGAGGCGATGATCGCGTCCCGGATCTCCTTGCTCGGGGCCTCGACGAGGATCGTGACCGTCGTGCGCCCATCGGCTTCGGCGAACGTCATGGTGTTGAGCGTTCCCTGCTCCGGACCGTCCTCTTGGGGCATGCCTTCGTAGACCTCGGTCGAGACGATCCGCTCGTTGGGGACGATCTCGCGGTACTCGCCGTGGAAGCCGACCTCGAACCCCCCGTCGGCGATCATGACGGAGCGCCACTTGCCGCCGACCCGGAGGTCGATCTCGGCGATCGTCACCTCGCCGCGCTTGGCGTTCCACCAGCGCTTGACCAGCTCGGGGGTGGTCCACGCCTTGTAGACCAGGTCCTTGGGGGCGTCGAACTCCCGCGTGATCAGGATCTGCTTGTCCGTGGGGAGCGTCACCGTCGCCGTCCCGCTACTCGTCGCTGCCATCGTCTTCCTCCTTTTTCTTGAGCTCCTCCAACACGACATCCAACTGGTCGAGCCGCTCCGACCACGAGCGCTCGTAGGCCTTCACCCAGTCGTGGATGGGCTTGAGCGCGTGGCCGTTCAGCCGGTAGAGCCGCTGCCGTCCTTCCTCACGCACGTCGACCGCCCCCACTTCTCTGAGTACCCGCAGGTGCTTGGACACCTGTGGCTGAGCGAGCCCGAGCGCGCGAACGAGGTCGTTCACGGGGCGCTCCCCGCCGGCGAGGACGTCCAGGATCTGCCGCCGCCGGGGCTCGGCCACCGCATTGAACGCATCGGCTGTCGTCGCTGCTCGCGCCATGCGAGCGATTATATATACCGATATAGGAATATGTCAAACGCACCTTCGCGGGAAGCTCGCCGGTTGATCGCGCGTCCTGTGTCGTGATGTCCGCCGCTTACGCTTTCGTTCGGCGCATGGGAGGGACCTCGACGTGAGAACGCTGGCCCGCCCGGTCACGGACGCCTGGGCCTGGCTCGGGAAGACCAGGAAGCGCTTCGAGACGTGGCTCGACGGTGACACCTTCTGGCCCGTCGCCGTCCGCTGGGTGCTCGCGATCCTGCTCTTCCTCGTCGCGATCGCGGTCCTCGTCCTCCTCGGGTGGCTCCTCCGCGGCGCCGGTCTCTGGGGCGATCTCGCCTTCGCCGTCGTCGTCACGACCGGCGCCTTCTGGATCGTCCGGCGCATCTCACAGCGCTGGCTCAAGGAGGGGCACTGGAAGGCGCTCTTTCGTGCTTTCGCGACAACGATCTTCGTGCTCGTCGGGGTTCCGGTCGCCTGGGTCACGCGCCCGCTCGGCCTCGCGCTGCTTCTCTTACCCGTCGTCGTCTGGTTGGCCTTCCTGATCGTGGACAAGGTCCGCCGGAGGCCCAAAGATGACGGGAGGCGGTTCCCCGTCTTCTGGCAGGCCGAGGTGGCGAGCGTGGTGCTCCTCGCGGTGGGTCTCTTCGTGGCCCCGTCGGTGGGCTCGCCCGATCGCGTGCCACGGGCCGTCCCCGTCGACGACGTCGAGGGCGGCGAGCAGGACCTCGAGGTGGCGGAACGCTTCAGGCCGCTCCTCTACTTCGACTCGGGCGAGCGGCGCTTTCCGCTCGACATCCAGGACGCGGTCGCCGACGACCGGGTGCAGATGTGCCGGAAGGTGGTCGGCGACGACAACTGCACGGTCGTCGAGGACGCCACGCTGATCGACGCGAACCTGGACTACCTCCGGCTCGAGGAGGCTCCCGGGACCCCGCGCGGTGGCAACGACACGAGCGCCGTCTACTACCGCGTGACACGCCCGGGCGAGCGCGTCTACGTGGACTACTGGTGGTTCTACTCCCGCAACCCCTCGCCGGTCGCGGACAAAGTCTTCTGCGGGCCCGGCTTTCGCACGCCGCCCTTTACCTGCCAGGAGCACGCGGGCGACTGGGAGGGGCTGACGCTCGTGCTGGCTCCGTGCGCGGAGGGAGCGACGGACTGCGAGACCGTCGGCGACGAGCGCCTCGGCCCCGAGGAGGTCCGCTACGCCCAGCATGAGCACGTGGTCGGCTACGACTGGGACGAGACGCTCGCGCCGCTCTGGGACTCGCTGCCGATCCCGCGCTCGGAGGCGCTCGGAGCGATCTGGAGGAACGTCGTCGTTCCTGCGATCCGGTCTGCCGGCGCCCGCCCGGTCGCCTTTGTCGCCCGCAACAGCCACGCGTCCTATCCGGACCCCTGCTTCTCGGGCTGCGAGCAGGAGACGCGCGACCTCCCCGAGGCTCCTCACAACGGCGCCGTGCTCTGGGCGCACAACGCCGCGTGCGAGGGCTGCGTCAAACGGCTTCCGCTCACCACGCAGGGCGACCCGGCGCTCTGGAACGCGTTCCCCGGGAGCTGGGGCGAGCAGAACTGCATCCTCGCGGGTGCCTACTGCGACCTCTCCGGCGCTCCCAAGGGCCCGTCGTTGCAGGATCGCTACGACAACCCGGCGGGCGACGTGGACGAGACGATCTGCCTGCGCCGCTCGAGCGGCGGGCTGCAACTCCGCACCTGCTAGACCTCTCCGCCCGGGTCGCCCCAGGTGTGCCAGCGCTCGAGCTCGACGAGGACTGTCATCCCCTGGTAGTCCCGGTCCTCGTAGGGGACGCCCTCGTAGTGCTGGGAGAGCGCGTCGATGTCGGCGAGGTCGTCGTCGCTTCGGAGCTCGACCGCGTTGCCGAGAACTGAGACGTGCGAGTACCAGTCGTCTCCGAGCACGGTCAGCGCGACGCGTGGGTTCTCGCGAATGTGGCGAAGCCGGTGGCTGTCGTGGCCCATGGAGAGGATGAGGCGTCCCTGGTCGTCGATCCCGTACCAGCAGGGCGTCGTGACCGGAGCGCCGTCGGCCCGGACGGTCCCGACGACGGCGTGGCGCGGCTTGGCGACGAAGCGCCGGAGCTCGGGAGGAAGCGGCGCGGCCGGCAACCCGGCTAGAGCTCGGCCTGGCAGGGCTTTGGCCTCACCGAGCTGGAGGCCAAGCTGGTGGTGCGGGCGGGTGTGTCGTCGAGCACGCGGAGGACCGTCTCGCGGAGGGTGCGGCCAGCCTGCCAGAGCTTCCACGGCCTGAGGCGATGCGTGCGGTCGCAGGGCTGGTGCCAGCACACGTCCCACCGCCACTCGAGCCACGCCGCCGGCACGCCGCCGCGGGTCAGCTCGTCGTGGTCGGACTGCCCGGTGTCCCGCAAGTAGCTCGCCCTGACTCCCAGCGCATCGGCCGCCCGCAGGAGCGTCCGCGACGACCGGTTCGGCGAGGATTCGAGGCCGCGAACGTTCAGCGTCGTTCCGACTCCCACCATGTCGACGGAGACCGCGAAGCGGACTCCTTCCTTCTGGTTCGCGGTGAGCGACCGTGTGAGCCTTCGCGACCCCAAGTGATAGCCGGCGCCGGTCTCGCGACGCTCCTCGGCACCGAGCGCCGCGACGAGAACGCCTCGGTCGTCCCTGAACGACTCAGCGAGCGCCAGCATGAGCCCGACGCCGGAGCCGTTGTCGTTGGCAG
>JBOHAB010000240.1:0-3589 GCA_050697655.1 Gaiellaceae bacterium | reverse complement strand
GCCATCCAGATGATGACCCGGGAGAACTTGCCCTCGGCGTCGACGTCGAAGAAGTTGCAGTTGTGCATGTCGTTCTTCGTGCCGTCCACGAGCTCGCCGATGTAGCTCTGCTCGGTCGCCACCTTGCCGGCCGCGGGCTCGACGACGATGTTCTCGATCTCGTGGAAGATCGAGGTCGAGTTTCCGCAGAAGTCGGTGAACATGCGGCGAATCTCCTCGGCGCCTGCGAAGGCGGCGTGATCCGTCTGGACGGTCAGGGTCGCGTCGTCGGCGAAGTGCGAGAGGATCGCGTCGACGTCCTTCGCGTCGACTGCCTTGAAGTAGCTGTCGGGTAGCGCTGCGAGCTGCTCCCTCGTCAGCGGCGCGGTCTGCGTGGCCACGGTGCCTCCTTCGGTGGTCGGTGGGGCCCTGCGATCCTAACCTTCCTTCATGCGGGTCGCGGGCGCTCCACGCGCCTGAGCTCCGTCTCGGCCCACCCGCGAGACGCACCTCTTGCTTTGCGGCCAGAAAGACTGGTCCGCCTAGGCCATCTTGAGCGAGGAGAACTACCTGGGCCCGATGGAGGCATGTTTGGCCAGCGGCCGGCACCTGAGCCAGCCCTGACGCGGGACGAGGTGCTCGACATCTTCGGCGGGCTTGCCGACCATCCACGCGAATACGCTCGTGATCCTGCGTATCCTGCGGGAGGAGGACGATGAAGAAGAGGACGCCTGAGGATCGCGCTCGCAGCGAGGAGATCGGCCGTCGGCTACGGGAGCGTGTCACCCGGATCGAGACCGAGCTCGCGGAGAAGGCGAAGGAGCCCGGCCGTCGCCGGCGCCGTCGAGTCTTCGGTCTGCTAGCGCTCTGACCCGTCCGGCTCGGCGAGCTCGACGAACCGGCACAGCGCGTTCACCAGCCGCATCTGCTCCCCGGTGCGGCATGGCGTCTCGAGGAGCCGTGGGCTCGCAACGACGTAGGCGAGGCAGCGCGCCCGCGAAACAGCGACGTTCAGGCGGTTCCGGGAGAAGAGGAAGTCGAGGCCGCGCGGGACGTCCTCGCCCGACGAGCTTGCCATCGCGAAGAACGACACCGTCGCCTGCTGGCCCTGGAGCTTGTCTACCGTGCCGACGCGTACCTCCTCTGGGAGCGCCTCGCGCAGCAGTCTGACATGGGCGTTGTAGGGCGCGACGACGATGAAATCCTCGTAGGCAAGCGGCCGCTCGACGCCGTCCTCGACGTACGGCGTCCCGATCAAGCGCTCGATCTCGGCACGCACCGCCTTCGCCTCTTCGGGTGAGGCCTGGCTGTGCGCGTGGTGCGGCACGGCGAGGAAACGCACGCCGTTGCCGTCCGCGATCGAGCGCGTCGAGGTGACCTCTGCCGGCTCGAGGCGACCCTCGTAGAACGTCTCCGAGACGAAGTCGTTCACCTCCGGCCGAAGCCGCCAGGTGTGCTCGAGGAAGAGCCCGCGGTCTGCCGGGACGGTCTCGTCGTCCCCGAGCAGGTGACTGAGCACGGACGCCCCCGCGCCGGGCGGGTGTGAGCCCTGCGAGACCTGCGGGAGCTGGTTCGGGTCGCCCAGCAGGACGAGGTTCCGCGCGGCCGTGCCCACGGCGATCGCATCGGCGAGTGCGAACTGCCCGCCCTCGTCGACGAAGAGCGTGTCCACGTGCTGGTCGGCCTGATTGCGGGCGAAGAACCAGGATGTCCCGGCAAGGAGTTGCAGCTCGGGGTCGAGCATGGCGTCGTTCTCGTTGGTGCAGTCCACGAAGCGGTTCTCGTAGTGGCCCTCGCCGCTCCCCTTCTTCCGGCCACTGAATTGGTAGCCCTGTTCCAGCGCTGCTTCCTCGAGGTCTTCGAGGAACTTGTGGATCGCCTTGTGACTCAGAGCGGTGATGCCGACGCGCTGCCCCGCCTGCATGAGCGCGATGGCCGCGCGCGCGCCGTTCCACGTCTTTCCGGATCCAGGTGGCCCTTGCACGAAGAGGTAGCTCCGGTCGAGGCTGAGCGCCGCCTTGGCGAGCGTCCCGTCCAGCCGCGCCCGTGGAGTGCGTCGCTCGAGAATCTCGACTGCGGCCGGGTAGCGGTCTCGGTTCTCGGCGAAGCGGAGGAGCGCAGCCCGCTGTGCCTTGGCGTATAGCGGCTTTGGTGGGATGAGCGCGCTCGGGAGTCCTTCCTCGGCTTGGTCGCGACCCCAGCGGAGCTGGAGCCTGCCGTGCTCGTCGTCCACCTCCACGTCGAACTCACGCTCGCTCTCCGGGTCCACCCCCCGCCCGTGGATCTTGTGCTCCTGGGCCTCGAAGCGGAAGGGGTACCACCAGGATTGCTTGACCTTGTAGGGCTCCCCGTCGCTCACGAGCCCGCCGAGGGTGTTCCGGTTCGTGACGAGCTCCTGGTCGTCGAGCTCGCGGTGGAAGAAGTACTCCCACCACTGCGGCCGCTCCTCGCGTTGGTGGTAGTCGAGGAGGTGTGCAAGGAGCCAGTCCGGGTCGCCCTCCTCGGCGCCGGCCAGGAGCGCATCGCGGACGCGCGCCCGCTCGGCGTCGCGCTCCTCGGCCTCCTCGCTCCGCTGGCGTTCTTCCGGAGGGGCTCGCCAGGGCAGCTCGGGCGGCCGCAGTCCAAGCAGCCACCGATGCAGCTCGTAGAGCGAGACGCAGTCCTCCTCGTTGTAGTCGCGGATGCCGTCGAGGAGCGATGCCTCCCCGGTCTCGAGGTACTTCTCGAAGGTGGTCACCGACTCGCCTCCGCCCCCGACGTCGGCGGTACGCGCGAACCCGTAGAGCTTCTCGACCTCCTTGATCGAGTAGCTCGGCACCGACGCGCGTAGTGCCTGCTTGGTCACCCGGAAGAGGTCGACGAGCACCTCGCCGCGGAGCAGGTCGTCGATCTCCCCCTCGCGCGTCGCGTGCTCGCCCATGAGCCGCGAGAGGGCGGTGCGCTCGTAGGCCGCGTAGTGGTAGACGTGCATGCCGGGGAAGCGGCGCCGGCGCTCGACGATGTGGTCGACGAGCCGCTCGAAGGCCGCGCGTTCCTCGTCGCGGTCGCGCGCCCAGATGTGCTCGTACCGCGGCACGCCACCCTCCTCGAGCTCGACCCAGCCGAAGAGGTACTCGAGCCCGCGCGCCGGCTCGAACCACGGGTCGCCCTCAAGGTCGAGCCAGATGTCGCCGGGGCTCGGCTCCGGCATCAGCGCGAAGCCGTGGCCGGGCTCCTCGGGGAGGTACTCGATCCTGTGCTCGCCGGTGCGCCGGTAGTGGAGCTGGAGCCGCGCCTGGTTGTGGAGCCGGTCGAAAGTGGCGGCCCGCATGCTCGGCACCTGGTGTCGGGTGCTGCGTCCGCCAGCGCCTCGAGCGTCATGATCCCGGCAGCCTGCAGCCGCTCGACCTGAAGCCGCGAGACCCCGGCGACGAGCGTAAGGTGGTCGTCGGCCGCCCAGCGCTCCTTGCAAAGGGAGAGAAAGTCGCAGAGCCCGCAGAAGTCGACCGGGTAGGGGTAGGTCGGGCGGCGGTTCTCTGTCGCGTCCAGAAACCGCTGCCGGAGCCGCCGGTAGTAGGCGAGGAAGTCGTCGGGCCGGAAAGACTCGCGCTCCCCGAGCCCGGTGACGACG
>JBOHAB010000239.1:0-3607 GCA_050697655.1 Gaiellaceae bacterium | reverse complement strand
GCTCGAGGAAGCCGGCTCAACGCCGGTCACGGTCGAGGATGCCGAGCTCGCGCGCTTCCTCGAAGAGGCGGGCCGGCTCGTCCGGCTCGGCGACGGGCTCGCCGTCGGCAGCGCGGCCTACGACGAGGCTCGGCGCCTGCTCGTGGAGGAATGCGCGGCGGCCGGCTCGATCACGCTCGCCCGCTTCCGCGACCTCCTCGGCACCGGTCGCAAGCCCGCCCAGCTCCTGCTCGAGCGCTTCGACGCCGACGGCCTCACTCGCCGGGTGGGCGACGAGCGGGTCTTGCGCCGCAGGGCGAAGACCTAGGCCCCCGCGCCGATGAGTCCCGGTGCTCCCGCCGGTCAGTAGAGAAATCGGCGAAAGAGGAAGGAGACGAGATGAGACCCCTCGTCGTCAACACGTTCGTGACCCTGGACGGCGTCATGCAGGCGCCCGGAGGCCCGGAGGAGGATCCGATCGGAGGCTTCACCCACGGCGGCTGGTCGGCCGGCTATTGGGATGAAGCCACGAGCGAGAGGATGGGAGAGGTGATGGGCGAGCCCTTCGACCTGCTCCTCGGGCGGAAGACCTACGAGATCTTCGCCGCCTACTGGCCGCACGTCCCCGACCAGCCCGGCGCCGAGCAGCTGAACAGCGCTCGCAAGTACGTTGCCTCGAGGACGCTCGACAAGGTCGAGTGGAACAACTCGACACTGCTCGAGGGCGACGTCGCCGAGGCGGTTCCGGAGCTCAAGCAGGAGGAAGGGCCGGAGATCCAGGTGCACGGCAGCGGGGATCTGGTTCAGACGCTGCTCGAGCACGATCTCGTCGACCAGTTCAACCTGATGATCTTCCCGCTCGTGCTCGGCACCGGAAAGCGGATCTTCGGCGACGGCACCGCACCGGCCGGCTTGACCCTGGCCGCGTCGTCCACGTCCTCGACCGGCGTGCTGATGGCGACGTACAAGCGAGAGGGCGACATTCGCTACGGATCGTTCGCGCAGGAGGAGCCAACCGAGCAGGAGCGCGAGCACCGGGCGCACCTCACCGAGAGCTGAGAGCCGCGGGTCCGAGCGCGGCTGAGCGCAGCTACGGTTCCAAGCGGAGCGGCCCGGGCCCGGTGGCCCAGCCGGTCTTCAAAACCGGTGAGGCGGCGTAACCCGTCGCTGGGTAGGTTCGACTCCTGCGCCGCTCCGTCGCTCCTGAGAACGGCTTGTTTGCAGGAAGAAAGCTTTCTTTCTTTCTTGTTCCGGGACGCAGTCGCCGCCTCTCGTCCTTGCCGCGAAGACGCCTCAAGGATCGCAGATGACTGTCGCGCGACTGTCGCGCCGACGTCCGACGCGCTCTCTACCGTGGCCCTTCATGGCCCACCACGCAGGCATCGAGATCCGCCACAGCAAGGTATGTCGGTCTCGGGCCGGCGGCGCATGTAGCTGCAGGCCGACCTATCAGGCGAGCGTCTCGAGCGCCGTGGAACAGAAGCGGATCCGGAAGACCTTCCCCACGCTTGCCGAGGCCAGAGCGTGGCGCTCAGAGGCCCAGACGGCCATTCGGCGGGGGATGCTGAGGGCGCCGAGCCAGACGACGGTCCGCGAAGCTGCCGAGGCGTGGCTCGAAGGCGTACGAGCTGGAAGCATCCGCAATCGCTCGGGCGACCGCTACAAGCCGAGCGTCATCCGGAGCTACGAGACGTCGTTCCGACTTCGCGTACTTCCCGAGCTGGGCAACCGGAAGTTCTCCGAGATTCGTCGCAGCGACGTCCAGGACCTCGCTGACCGACTCCTCGGCCAAGGGCTCGATCCCTCCACGATCCGCAACACCCTGATGCCGGTCCGGGCGATCTACCGGCGGGCGCTCGCCCGCGGCGACGTGGCCGTGAACCCGACCCGTGGCCTCGAGCTCCCCGCCGTCCGCGGTAAGCGCGATCAGATCGTCTCGCCGGATGAGGCTGAAGCCTTACTCGCCGCACTCCCAGAACGTGACCGAGCGCTCTGGGCTACGGCGCTCTACGCCGGCCTCCGCCGCGGCGAGCTCCAGGCCCTTGCGTGGGAGGACGTCGATCTGGCCAACGGCGTGATCCACGTCGAGCGATCCTGGGACGTCCAGGAGGGCCCGATCGAGCCGAAGTCGCGCGCCGCGCGGCGTAAGGTCCCGATCCCGGCGATCCTGCGCGACTACCTCGTGGAGCACAGGTACGGCCGGTCGGGTGCTCTCGGCCACGTCTTCGGTCGGCCAGACGGGCACGCCTTCGACGGACCCACGGTCGATGCCAGAGCCAAGACTGCGTGGCGCAGCGCCGGTCTCGATGCGATCACGCTCCACCAAGCACGGCATACCTTCGCGAGCCTCATGATCGCAGCCGGGGTGAACGCGAAGGCCCTCGCGACCTACATGGGTCACGCGTCAGTGACGATCACACTCGACCGGTACGGGCATCTGATGCCTGGCAACGAGGATGAGTCAGCCGCACTCCTCGACGCATACCTGGACCGGGCGACCACCGGAACGCCGCTTCGGCAGCTCGGCTGATACCGCAGGACGCGGAGGCCGTCCGCGCTCGTACATTTAGTTGCATGCGACGCCTCGCAACAGTGCTCGCCGTTCTTGCGGTCGCCGGAGTAGGTCTCGCTGCGTTGATCACCACACTCGTGGACTCGGGAGCCTCGACCGGAGATGAGGCCGCGACGGGGAGCGCCCCGAGTGGAGCACCAGCCGTGGCGACTGAGCCGGCGCCGCCGGACTGTGGGGAGGATCAGCTCGCGCTTGCCTTCGAGAAGCTCGGTGGGGGTGACGCTGTCGCTCTGCGCCATGTGAAGGGTGCGCCGTGTCACGTCTCCGGTATCACGCTCCAAATCACTGTTGAGGATCGCATGGGGCGTCTAAGCGGGATCCCGCTCGGAGACGAAGCCGATCTCTCCGGCGACTATTCGCCGGGATTCGAGCGGGTCGCCTTCTTCAACCCCTGCAGGGGCGATGGCTTCCTCGACGCGAGGGCGACGGCAGGACCGTGGTCGGCAACTTCACGAATCCAGCCTGGCGCTTTGCCGTGCATCAGCGCCGTACAACGCCGAATCGTTCGCTTGGGACGCGGGCGGGACTCCGGGGCCGTGTACCTAGACGCATTCGATCCCGCCACGCACTCGTTCACAGTGAGAGCGACCATTCCTCGCTCCGCCAGGATTCAGGTCTTCGTGGACACCGCGTCGGGGCTCCGTTTCAGGGTGATCAACGACGCACGGCGACAGGAGTTCTGCCACCGGCGCAATGAAAGTGACGTCTGCATTGTTCCCTTCGCAGCGAACGAGGCCGAACGTCCGGGCGGTTGGACAGTCTGGGTACGCAAGTCATCCCCGGCCCCAGCGGATGTTCGCCTGTCGATCACATTCGAGCCGGTCGACCGATGATCCAGCTGGACAGCACACGCCGCCGCCGGCTCGTTGGGAGTTGACTCAGCGAAGCCGCTGGCCTACAGGAACGCCAAATCAATAGCTAGCGAGACACAGATGACCGTAGGTGCTATCCGACGCGGGGATTACTGTACGGCTGGCCATGAGCTCGAGACGGAAACGGCGCCCCGAGCGACAACGCCGGCACCAGGCCGCGAAGATTCCGCGGCAGCCTTGGCCG
>JBOHAB010000238.1:0-3624 GCA_050697655.1 Gaiellaceae bacterium | reverse complement strand
GTGCAGCGCGGGTCGTTGGCGTGCTCGGCCTCGTCGCACGGGCCGCTGATGTCTTCGCCCGGCTCCCGGCCATCGAAGTCCTCGGTGGTCGTGGTGGCTCCGGTCGTCGTCTCGAGCGTGGTCGTCGAGTCGACGGTCGACGGAGCGACCTGAGCCAGCGGGCTGCTGGAATCGCCGCCGACGCCGCTCGCCGCGAGCGCGACGCCGACGCTGAAGGCGACCACGAGCGCGGGGACGAGCAAGATCTTCATGAAGGTGGACATCGGTTCCCTCCTTGCTAGGTGAACGAACTGCTTCCCAGGCTAGGAAGGAGCGGGAAAAGCGCGCCCCCAGGCGCGGTGAAGACTCCCCGGGGCGCGAGTAAAGAACCGGTAGGTAGGGGTCGAAGCCCTTTAGTCGTCGTCGCCCGAGCCGGGTCCGCTCGAGTCGTCGTCGCGATCGTCGTCGCCGCCCGAGCCGTGGCCGCTCGAGTCGTCATCGTCGTCGTCGCGGTCGTCGTCGCCGGAGCCGCGGCCGCTCGAGTCATCGTCGTCCTCTTCGACCGAGCGTGGATCGCAGTCGGGGTCGAGCTGGTTCTCGGGCTTGCGGCACTTTCCCGGCAGGTCGTCGTCTCGGCGGTCGTCGCCGCCGTTCGTCGCGGTCGTGGTCGGAGGCGGTGCCGTCCCGGTCGACTGCTGCTCCGTTGTGGCGGCGCGAGCGATCTTCGACGGAGCCTCGACCACGGCGGGGACCGCCGTGAGGGAGCCTGCCGAGGCGACGTAGACGCCCAGGGCGAGCCCGACGGGCAGCGCCAGGCCCACGAGGGCGAGGAGGAGGGCGCGTGCTCGGCTCATCGTCTCGACGCTAGCAAGGCGTTCCTTCAGGATGGGTAAGGCTGGGGTGAGGAATCGGTAACCGGCGGCGGAAAGCTCGCGCGTATGCGCGTCCCAGGGCCGTCCAGCAGCTCCACGGTTCCGCCCCAGCGCTCGGCGAGCTCCGCGACGATCGCGAGCCCGAGCCCCGTTCCCGGACCGGCGCTGCGCCCTTCGGCGCCGCGGTAGAAGCGCTCGAACACCCACTCGCGCTCGGGCGTGGGAATGCCGGGACCGGTGTCCGAGACGACGAACGCGGGCCGACCGTCGTCCCGCTCGAGCTCGACCGTGATGCGGCCGCCCGGCGGTGAGTAGCGGATGGCGTTCTCGAGCAGGTTGTCGAGCATGTGTGCGACGTCGTCGGACACTGCCCAGACCGTGGCGTCCTCCAGATCGGCGACGGCGAGCTCGTGTCCCGCGTCGGCGGCCGGCTCCGTCCAGCGGCGCCCGGCGGCCCGCACTGCCTCGCCCAGGTCGACCGCCTCTCCCGGCGTGCGGTCGGCGGCTGCGCGTGCGAGCGCCAGCAGGTCGTCGACCAGCGCGCTCAGTCGATCCAGCTCGGCCTCGGCCTTGACGGCCTGCTCGGCCGCCGTTCCGCCCTCGGCCCTGATCGCCTCCAGGCGCAGCTTGATTCCGGTGAGCGGGGTCCGGAGCTGGTGCGAGGCGTTGGCGACGAAGTCCCGTTGTGCGTTGAGGTTGGCGGAGAGCTCGCCGGCCATGCGATTGAAGGAGCGCCCCAGCTCGTCGATCTCCTGCGGGCCTTCAGGCTCGACGCGTGCGTCGAGGTCGCCGCGACCGAGCCGGCCGGCGGCCGCGCGCAGCTTCTCGACCGGTCTGGCCATCGAGCCGGCGAGAATCCAGGCGAGCACGAGCCCGGCCCCGACCACGGCGAGGCCGATCAACGCCAATGCGAGCCAGCTCGAGCGGACGGTCGACTCGATCTCGCCCATCGGAGCCGACACGCGGAGCGCGCCGATCACCTCGCCGCGATCGGTGACCGGCACCGTGACGAGGAGAAGCTCCTCGCCGAGGGTGTCGCTGTGGCGTTCGCGGACGTCGATGCGCCCGGCGAGCGCCGTCTGGAACTCGGGACGCTCGGCGGTTGCGAAAGGCTCCCCGGCCTGAGCTGTGCCCTCGGTGTCCGCGAGGGCGGCGCCGGTCCGGCCGACGACGACCGTGCGGGCGCCGTCGCCGACCGTCGCGTCGTCGGCGACCGCGGCCAGCTGATTGACCGTGCCGAGACGGACGAGGTCGGCGACGCGCCCGGAGAGCACCGTTGCGTCCGCGACCACGTCCGACTCGAGCTCCGAGGTCGCCCGGCGGTCGACGTTGAGCGCGAGCGGGACGGCGAGGGCGACGACCACGGCGGCGAGCAGGTAGGCGGCCGCGAGCACGAGGCGGGCTCGGAAGCTCACGCTTCGAAGCGGAAGCCGACGCCACGCACCGTGTGGATGTACTGCGGGTCGGCAGGATCGTCGCCGAGCTTCTTCCTGAGGGCGCTCACGTGCACGTCGAGCGTCTTGGTCGAGCCGAACCAGGCGGGATCCCAGACCTCGTGTACGAGCGTGTCCCGCCGGACGAGCTTGCCCGCGTTTTCGAGGAGAACCCGCAGCACCTCGAACTCCTTCACGGTCAGGTCGAGCGGCTCGCCCGCCCTGGTCGCCTCATGCGTGTCGAGGTCCATGCGGACGTCCCCTGCCTCGAGCAGGGCGCTCTCCGTCTCCGCCGACTCGCCGGCTCGGCGCAGGACGGCGCGGATGCGCGCCGCCAGCTCGACCGCGCTGAACGGCTTCGTCACGTAGTCGTCGGCGCCGAGCTCGAGACCGAGCACCCGGTCCATCTCTTCTCCGCGCGCCGTCAGCATGACAACCGGCGTTCGGGAGGTCTCGCGGATGCGCCGAAGAAGGTCGCGGCCGTCCCCGTCCGGGAGCATGACGTCGAGGAGGACGAGATCGGGCGACCGGCTCGCGAACAGCTCGAGCCCGGCCGCCGCCGTCCCTGCCACGACAGGCTCGAACCCCTCGCGCTCGAGCGCGGCCGCCAGCGGCTCGGAGATCGCCTCCTCGTCCTCGACCAGCAGGATCGTCCGCTTCAGCATTCGAGCTCTGGAGGAAGGGTAGGCGCTAGAGACAGTCGCCCGGGGGCGGTGGGACGACCCTCGTCTGCAGCTTGGCTTCGTCGCGGATCTCCTGCTCGATCGTTCGCGCCATCAGGGCGGCGCCGTCCGGGTTCAGGTGGATGGCGTCGTAGGTCAAGCCCCGCTGGTCGGAGACGATGTCCCAGCGCGCCAGCACGAGATCGTCGCGCCTCCGATCGAGGCGGCGCAGGCGCTCGTTGACGTACGGGAAGTACCACGCGTAGCGGTCGTACTGCCAGTGCGCCGACGACGGGATGACCGCGCGCCGGGCGTCTCGAAGCGTCACCCAGACGAACTGACGCGCGCCCTTCTCGCGGAGCGTCGCCAGGAGGTCTCTCGCCTCTCCGTCGAACTTTCGCGCCCAGGTCGAGTAGTTGCCGCGTCTCCGTTCCCAGATCGAGTTGTAGCCGATGCCGAGAACGACCAGGTGCGGGACGCGCTCCCGCGCAGCCATGCGTTCCTCCATGGCCGGGAGCATGATCGCGGGCTCGCCGACGACCTTGACCTTCCGCCCTCTGAGGCTCTCCTTGAGCGCTGTGACGCCACCGAGGAGGACCGAGTCGACCAGCACTTTCTGGCGGCGCACCGTCCACCATCTCGGCCTCACCGTCTTCGGAGGCTCGGTCGGCTCGCAGA